>WJMS01000298.1 GCA_014727815.1 candidate division GN15 bacterium | reverse complement strand
GGGCGAGCGTTCGAGGAATCGGCGTGGCGGTCATCACCAGCAAGTCGGGGTTCTCCCCCTTGGCATAGAGCTGACCGCGCTGCCTGACCCCGAAACGATGCTGCTCGTCGATAATGACCAGACCCAGCCGGGGAAACTGGATGTAGTCGTAGATCAGCGCATGGGTACCGAAGAGGATGTCGGTCTCGCCCTCGGCGGCCGCCTTCGCGATCTTCTTCTTCTCAGCGGCAGTCAACCCCGAGGTCAACAAACCGCACGAGACACCCAGCTGCGCAAGCAGCTCCGACCAGTTGCGGTAGTGCTGTTCGGCCAGTATTTCGGTCGGCGCCATAAAGGCGGTCTGCAGTTTGTTTTCGGCGGCGAACAACGCCGCGGCGATTGCCACTACCGTCTTGCCACAGCCGACATCCCCCTGCAATAGCCGCGACATCGGCTGCGGTTTCTGTAGATCGGCGAAGATCTCCTTGAGTGACTGCTTCTGCCCCTCGGTCAACGTAAACGGGAGTTGCCGGCCAAACTGCGCCAGCATCTCCCCCGGTTTCTCGTAGCCGTGTCCCTTGTGCACCGAGTTCTTCAGACCCTTGTTGCGATACACAAAGAACTGCAGGCCGAGCAGTTCATCGAAAGCCAGCCGACGCCGGGCAGTCTCGACCGCATCGCGGTCGGGCGGGTAGTGCGTGATCGCTACCGCATCGTGCAGTTCGATCAGGTGCAGTTGCCGCTTGACATCTTCCGGCATGGGGTCGTCCAGCCGTTCGGCGAGGCCTTCAAAGATGATACTGGTCAGTTTGCGCAGGCCCTTGCTCGACAGACCGACTTTCGACAACTCCGCCGTCTGCGGATAAACCGGGATGATCCGACCCGCATGCACCATCTGATCGGAATCATCGTCGAGCCGTTCCAGATCGGGATGCACCATCTGCAAGCCCTGGAAGAACGTCACCCGGCCGGTGGCGGCGAAGACCTGGCCCTTCTTGAACAGCCGTTGCCAGTAGCGCACTCCCTGGAAGAACGTCAGGCTGATAGCGGCCGTCTCATCCTGCAGGAGTACTTCATAGCGGGTCTTCCGTCCCCGCAAGATACCGTGCGCTTTGACCTCGCCGATAATCGTGGCGGTCTGGTTCATCTGCAAACTGTTGATCGGGGAGACATTGGTGCGGTCGAGATAACGTCGCGGGAAGTAAAACAGCAGGTCGCGCACCGTCGCCATGCCGAACTGGCTCAGGACCGTGGCCTTGCGCGGACCGACCCCTTTGAGGTATTGCAGGGGTGATGACAGCGTGATCTCAGCCATGCCGTCAGTATGGCGCGCGGCCCGCGCGGCGTCAATTACTAATGGCCGCCCCGTTGGGCGCGGACCTTTACATTGTCGGGCGGATCAGCTATTATGGCGACGGAAGAGGATGCCGTCTGGTGGCGGTCCCGGCCTTCAAAGCCGTGTGGGGGGCGGAAGTCCCGTCCCCGGTGGGTTCGATTCCCACCCCTTCCGCCAGATAACGCGAGACAACAGAAAGCCCGGCTCGGGAGACTCCCGGCCGGGCTTTGCGTGTCCGTGCTGTCCGTTCGTGGTCTTATTCGGCGTACTTGGTTTCCTCGACCGACCGCATGAAAATATCGACAAAGCGTTTCAGGCGGTTGGTGAATGTAAACTCGTTCGGGTCGCGATACTGCATCAGGTTCTTCACGAGGAAGTTGAAACACTGGCCGGTCCGCGATGCGCCGTATTCACCACTGTAGAGGAAGTGCTTGAGTTCAGCTTCACGGATACGATCCGGATCGCGCGTGACCACGCCGAGGAAGTGCATGCACAGCGAGAATTCCTTGTCGCCGCGGATATTCGCCTTGGCCACCGTCTCCAACTTCTCATACAACTGTTTGGCGGAGTCGAAATCGGGCACCTGGTTGAGCACGATAAACGGCCGCAGGGTGGTCCGCATGGTGTATTTCGGATCCCGCTCCGCCATCGACTTCTCCAGTTGCTGCAGACGATAGAACATCGCCTTGATACAACTGTAGCCGGCGATAATGTCCTGCGGCGTCGTGACCACAATCTGGAAATCCTGGGCCAGGGCAAAATCGATCACCGTCTGGTTGATGCCGGCGCTCAGGTCGTACATGACATAATCGTAGTCGCTGCCGATCTCGCGCAGGGCGCGGATGAAGCGCTTGCGCTGGGCGGCGTTCAGGTTGGCCAGACGGAAATTGCCCGACTCACCGCCGATCAGGTCAAACCCGAGCGGCGTGGTGTAGACCATCTGCCCGACATTGCGATTGCCGTTGAGCAGGTCCATGATTGTCGTATCGCAATAGTACCCGAGCTTGTTGGTGACATCGGAGTTGCCCAGGTCAAGATCGATCAGGAGAGCCTTCTTGCCCGCCCGGGCCAGGTAGAACGACATGTTGGTCGAGATATGGGTCTTGCCGACGCCGCCTTTGTTGGACAGGAAGGCAATCGAACGCACCTCGCGAGGTCGCTTGAGTTCGAGCCGGACGGTCCGGCCGATCAGCGAACTCATCTCGTGGGAACGAGAGGTCGTCTCGCGGGAGGGCTTCTTCGGCGAAGCCGACATGCGTTTGCCGTTTTCATCGAGGACCGGCTGGTTCATGCTCGGCGCCGCCGTCACTTCGTCATCGTCGTACACCACACCATCCTTGGTCAGGCGGTGCGGGCGATTGTCAGTTGATTCGGCTTTGCCGGCATCAGCCGTGGTGCGAGCGGGTTTGGTCGCGCTGCTGGTCGTGTCTTGTTCGGTCTTCTCAACCGGTTTCGACTTGGTAGTCTGCTCCGTCATCAGACCTCCCCTTCCTTTGTTTAGTCTAACACACTCCTACTCAAGGATATCGGCGTCGGAGAGTGAAAGTTTACGGGGAGGTCCGCATTTTTTGCAAAATGCGACTAAGGCCGGAATGCGGCTTAAACCGAGGGATTCGGTAGATTCAGCGGATCGTCGATAAGAACCTGTTCCTTAATGGTATACGCCTCCGCATAGCGCACCCCGACAGTCTGACCGAGCGCCCGCGAACGGGTCAGCATCAGGTCGTAGATGATCACGCCCGGATGGAAAATGTCCTTACGGGCGCGCTGGGAGCGCTCATGCAACTCATCGGCCCCCATCTGCAGCATATCGTCGATAGTCAAGTCATGGCCGAACTGCGACGTATACGCCGCCACCGCCTCCAGCTTCTGCCTCATGACATCACTGATATCGACCAGGAAGCTGTAGTCGGTATTGCGAAAGTACGACACATAGAGGATCTTGCGCGGCCGGTGCGGCTCGCCGGTCAGGGCGGCCTTGCGCAAACCGGCCAGAAAACAGGCGTCGTAGCCGAGACGCGTGCAGGCCAGATGGTCCGGGTGGCGCTGGGCCCAGTGCGGCAGGATGACCAGTTCCGGTCGGGTGTCGCGGATTGCCTGGGCAACTTTCAGCTTATTGACATGCGTGTATTCGATCGCGGAATCGGGCATTTCCAGATTGTAGCGGTAGTGCAGTCCCATGATTTCGGCCGCCCGGGCCGCCTCACGCTTACGATCGTTTTCATCCCCCTGGGTGCCCATCTCCCCTTTCGACAGGTCGAGCGCGCCAACCCGCCGACCCCGCCTGCCGGCCTTGATCAACAGGCCGCCGCAGGTGATCTCGATATCATCCGGGTGGGCCGCGATGGCCAGCATGTCGAGCGGTTGGTCAGCCATTCAGCACATCCTCGTAGTACTGCTCATACTCGCCGACAATCTTCTCCTGGGCAAACTTCTTCCGCGAAAGATCAACCGCAGCCGACTTGAACGCACTCAGACGAGTCCGATCTTTCAGCAGCTCGATCGCCTTCTCGGCCATGCCGGTGGTGTCGCCGATCGGCAGCAGAAAGCCGTCCTGCCCGTCATCGATCACTTCAACCAGCCCCGTACCGTGCGTGCCGATTACCGGCACCCCGCAGGCCAGCGCCTCGAGCGCCGCCAGACCAAACGATTCCTCCTGCGACGGCAGCAGGAAGAGATCGGCGCACGGCAGCACCGCCTCGACCCGGCTCTGGTTGCCCAGGAAGATGACGCGTTCGGTGAGGTTGCGGCGTTTGATCATGCGCCGCGCCAGGACCGTATCGGGTCCCTCCCCGATCAGGATCAGTTTGGCCGGAAGCACGTTGGCGACCTTCTCGAAGATCTCGATCACGTCGAGGGTGCGTTTGACCGGGCGGAAATTGGAGACGTGGGCCAGCAGGAATTCATCCTCATTGGCGAACTCGCACCGGCTGCATTCTCCGATATTGGGGCCGAAGCGTTTCTGATCGAAGAAATTATGGACGACCCGGATATGTCGCTGAACTCCGAATACCTCGGCGGTTTCATCGGCGAGGTGCTGCGAGACGGCCGTGATGCCGTCGGAGGTATTGATCGAAAACTTGGTGATATCGAAATACGACGGGTCGGAGCCGACCAGCGTGATGTCGGTGCCGTGCAGGGTCGTGATCACTTTGGGCAGCTTGCTGCCCTGGGCGGCCAGCATCTGGCTGGCCAGGTAGGCGCAGGTGGCATGCGGGACGGCGTAGTGCACGTGGACGATATCCAGTTCGTAGTTGCGGGCGACATCGGCAATCCGCGATGACAGCGCCAGCGTATACGGCGGGTACTTGAACAGCGGATAGGCGGTCGTCTCGACGGCATGGAAATAGAGATTGGTGCGATACTTGTCCAGCCGGAACGGCAGCGCGTACGACACGAAATGCACCTGGTGGCCGCGGCCGGCCAACTCCTGGCCGAGTTCGGTCGCGATGATGCCCGAACCACCAACCACCGGGTAGCAGGTGATGCCGATTTTCATCTACAGGTTTACCTCGGAAAGATGAATCAGTTGATGGGCGGTTTCTTCGCTGTCCATCGCCTCGTACAGGGCGTGCACGAAACCGAACCCGTATCTCGAAATGAAGTAGGCCGCGTTGATTGTGCGTTCCTGAAAACCCCGATTGGGATAGAGCGCGTGCCACAGGCGGTAGATGCGATCCCGGGCCTGTTTCGATTTCTTCTTATGTGAGGAAAAGACCTTACCCTCGAACTGCTTCAACGTGTAGTCGATCTTGCCGTATGACTGTTTGCCGACCTGCTTGAGGTTCGGGTCGAACTCCAGCGATTCCTCGAGGAACTCCTTGAAGCGCTGTTCGACATCCTGCTTGAGCTGGGCGAAGTGCCGTTCGAGGTCCTGCGGAAAGGTCTCCTGCAGGATCCGGTTGATAACCTGCTCGATATCGCCGGTGATTTCTTCAAACGAGATATCGTGCTGCTTCATCAGCTTCTCGAACCGCTTTTCTATGATCGTCACGGTCGGGCGGGCTCTGTGCACCGGCGCCGGGAGACCAAACAGGTTGAAGATCGGGTTTATCTGGGCAAGGTAGGCTATCTCGGCCGGGCCGCCTTTCTGGCTGACGGTCGGCAGAAGGAATGACTGCAGGATCGGTCGGGTGATCACGTCGGGCGAAAACCGCTCCGGGTGATCCTCGATACATCGCTCCAACTCCTCGCGACTGAAGCGCTTCTCCCCAACCGTGAAACCATCGCCGTCGCGAAGCACCGGGGTACGACCATCGATATTGTAAAACAGGTGGGCGGCGTTGTCTTTCTTTTCAACCTGGATATGGTAGCCCGACTGCACGATCTCGTTGTTGCGACGGACGAGTATGTCGTGCAGTTGGTTCTGGTTGGCAATAATCTGTTTGAAAAGCGGTACGGCGATTCGTTTCACGACCGGATCGCCGGGGCAGAACAACACCAGGCCGAATTCGCGGGTCAGACCGGCCATCAGCTTGCCGAAGGCGCTGCACATGGTGTCCTGCGACGTGTACGAACGGTCGATCAGGTCATAAAGGTCGGGCGTGAAATCGGTTTCACCCAGCGCCTCTTTAAGCTGCTCCTTCGCATTGCTCAGTTCCTCGTTATCGGAGAAGACGATCTCAGCCGTGGAGACCTCTTTCGGCGGCGGGGTGCGATAGGCTAATTCGGTGACCTCGCCCTGACGGTCCAGGACCGAGGTGTGGTTGACTTCCTCGAAGTCGTGATCATCGCCGGCAATCCAGAACATCGGAATGACCGGCCGGCCGAGCTGCTCGCGGTATGTCCGGGCCGCTTTGATCGTGGCCAGCGCCTTGATGATCGTATACATCGGACCGCCGAGAAAGCCCGCCTGCTGTCCGGCAAACACACAGACGGCATCGGGGTCGGTGATCTCGCGGATGTGCGCGAATGTCTTTTCACCGGCGTCGTAGAGTTTGTTCTGACGGGTGAGGACATCGACCATCGCCTTGCGCTCGAAGCTGACTTCATCGAGCCGGTTGGCGACATCGGCGAGGTTCTTCGCAAGATAGAAGTGGCCGGACTGATCGTTTCCGGCCACAAAATCCAGGTAGATGTCGGTATATCCAAGCGCCTTACTTGGCTGTACCAGGCTGTTGACCAACGGCTATATCCTCTCTCGACTTGTTCTGAGCGATTCCGAGTTTCCGGGCAACCCAGCTGACAACATCGTCAATGTACGTATAAACGACCGGAACCACAACCAGCGTCAGCAGGGTCGATGAGAGCATGCCGCCGATGACCGCACGCGCCATCGGGGCTCGCATCTCCGCGCCGGGGCCAAGTTCGAGCGCCAGCGGCAGCATCCCGAAGACGGTTGCGAAGGTCGTCATCAGGATCGGCCGCAGTCGGATCGGACCGGCCCGCAGAATCGCGTTGTACCTATCAACACCTGCTCGACGTTGTTGTTTCACGAAATCTATCAAGAGGATAGCGTTCTTGGTCACCAGTCCCATAAGCATCACAATGCCGATCTGGGACATGATATTCAGTGTCGAGCCGAAAGCCAGCAGGCCCAGAATGGCGCCCACCAGCGACAGCGGCAGCGACAGAATAATCGAGAGCGGATCAAAAAACGACTCATACTGCGACGCCAGCACCAGGTAGATGAAGACCACCGAGAGGATTAGAGCGCGGAGGATATTGGTCGAGGATTCCTCGCGGATCTCCTCCTGTCCCACCGCGCCGACCGAG
>WJMS01000037.1 GCA_014727815.1 candidate division GN15 bacterium | reverse complement strand
TCAATCCAGCCGGCGCCGTCGATCGAACAGTTGTCCAGAATGACACCATAAAGGGTATCGAGCATGAGTTGATTCTCATACCAGCGGAAATCGACCTGCAGGTTTTCGAATGACGCAAACATGAAGTCGCCGGCGATATTGACCGAGCCGTCCAGCGAATCACCTTGCAGGGTGGCACTGCCGGTGAGATCAACTACGCCGCGCAGGTTGGGCCCAACCCAGCGGGTCACCTCGGCCAGGTCGACCTGATCGAGGGCAAAATCAATGCGACCGGTCAGGTCGTCCAGGGTGACGGCGCCGTTCAACCGGGCGCGGGTTTGCCGGGACGCAATCGCCAGATCCTGTACGACGAGACGATTGTCGGACAGCGCCACCTTCCCGGTTGCTGCCGTCAACTCCACATCCGCCGACGGTGACACAAACTCCATCTGCTTCAGGTCCGCACTGACCATTCCCTCTTCGACCCGCACCGACGCGGCGACGGTCATATCGTCGAGTTGCATCGTATCACGACCGGGCGCGATCACCAACATGTCCGCTTCGCTCACGATCAGATTGGATACGAGGAACGAGGGCGGCCGGGTGGTCTCGGCGGCATCCGAAGTCAGATCCGGCAAGCGCCAGGCGCCGGTGCTGTCACGACGGATAGTGACTTTGGGCGATGTTATGTCAACCAGTTCGAAACGGTAGTCGCGATGCCAGAGGTTGGACAGCTGGTAGGCTGTGGTCAGGCGCGGGACATGCAGAATCTCGTAGGCGCCGAGTGAATCGGTGTAGATGACACGAATGTCTTCGATCATAATCCCGGTAAACGGGTTGCCGCGCATGTCGGCGAAGTCGGCCGAGAGGTTGTAGCGTTCACGAATCTCGCGGTTGAGTTGACTGCTGACCACCCGCTCGAGGCCGTTCATGGGAAAGAGGTAGACATACGCCGATGTGAATAGAAACACAATCACGAGGACAGTCAGGATGACTACTCGAATCCAGCGCGGCATGATATCACCTTATCTCCAGTCGATCGCAGATGATTCGGGCACTGCTGTAGCCGTCGGGTGACACCGGCCGCAATTCCTCGAGCACTCGGCTGACTACAGCCGGATCGGCGCCGATATTCACCGCGCCTTTGATATGCGAGTGCAACTGACGCGGCCGGTTTTCGACCATCAGGAAAGAGATAATCGCCAGCTCTCGATCGATCATGTCCAGGCCCTCGCGTGACAACACCTTCCCGTAACCCTCGAAGATCATCCACCGAAAAACTTCCGGCGCCATTCTTACCACCCGACGGCGCAACGGTTCGTAGGTTTCCGTATAAACACGACGACAGAGCTGTTCACCGCGTGTGAACCACTCGTCGGCTTCATCTGCTGAGACCGGCGGTAACTCCGACGGCTGCTGTTCGGCCGGCCAGACCGAGTGCAGCACATCAGCCGCCTCGAGCATGCGCGGAAAGCCCAGGAATAAATACGATTGGAGTACAATCTCGTAAAGATGATGGCGGGGAATGTCGAACCGACGGCAGAGTGAGATCGCCGTGTGCGAGGGGGCCGGTTCGGCCAGGGTAACCGCTGCCGCAAAAAGTGCCGTCAGGCGGGGCGAGGTATGCTCATCCGGCGTGAAATCAGTCAGGCGATCAGCCAGCGCGTCTTGTTTGTCCCCGATGGTCATGGGCGCAATCTAAAGAGATGCAAGGGGATGAGGCAATGTCAATTTTAGCGCTTGAGGCTGCTGACCTGCGACTCCAGTGACTCGAGTTGCTGCTTGAGCGTGTTGATGGCGTTGGTGAGTGAATCGACATCGATGTCCGGCGTTTCCGCCCGTCGACCGGGATCAGCCAGTGAGCTCTGGTCGAGCCGCTTGCGTCCGATCTGGACGGCGCGGGTAATGGAACGGTTCTGCCGGATCACCTCAACGGTAACCACCTTACCCGGTCGCGAACATCGCACCGCCTGCGCCAGTTCAGCGGCGGAGCTGTAGTGGATGTCATCGAAGCCGATCACCAGATCGCCGGCCACGATCCCGCCATTGTCGGCCGGCGACTTGGGCAGCACCGCCGTGACAATAACGCCGCGTTCCAGTATCATCCGATCGCCCTGCTCGGCACTGGCCAGCCGCTGCGGCGTAGTGATCTCAAGGGGCGGGATGATCTCAATATCAGCCGACTGCACGCCGAGAAAGCCGGCATGGCGGTCGCCGCGTGTTTCGAGATAGGAGATGATCGACGGCAACTGGAAGCCCGGCACCGCCAGCGCGATCCGGGAGTCTTCCCCGGCGCCATCGATTATCACCCCGAGCAGTTGTCCGGTCATGTCGAACACGCCGCCCCCGATTGTGCCGGAACTGATAGGCACCGAGAATTGCATGAGGCCATCAACCCGGACACCGGCACAGAAGCCGAGTGACGGCGCCGCCCGCAGGCCGTAGGAATTGCCCATAGCGACCACCATATGGCCGGCGCAGGCGCGTTTCGTGGAAAGGTCAATCGGCTCGCCGAGTGGCTGAATGCTCCGGATAAGAGCGAGGTTGGTGTGATAGTCGATTCCGAGGAGCTCGGCCGGGATCGGGCGGCCATCAAAAATCACCGAGATCCGGTCGCGTCCGGCAACCATCGGCGCCGCCACCAGAATGTGGCCGCTGCTGTCGCAAACCAGACCGCTCGAAACCAGCCGCCGGACAACATCGCGATCACCACCGACGGCGTTGTCCCGGGCGTTGCTGGCCGATGCCTCAACCGTCACAATCGACCGGGAGATACGATAGACAAGATCGCTCATGCCCGCCTCGAGCGAGAAGAGCGAACTGTCCGAGGCAGGCGCAGCGGTCGAAAAAAAGACCGCCAGCGAAGCTGCTGTAAGCAGATGTCTGACGGTCCGAAATCGCGACGTTATCACTTTAGTATACTGAACCTTCCTCCGCAACATTACTCACTCGATAGACTCGCTGAATCGGCCGGACCTGGTAGTAGTCACTGACAAATGGCGAGGTGCCACCGTGACGGACAACCACCTGGTGCCGCTGCATCGGTCCGTGTATGGTGATGAAACCGCTGCCCGACGTCAGCGTGTTGGAGATCTGGCTCACCCGCTGTGACCGGGCCATCTCACGTTCCAGCGACCAGCCCGGATCAACCGCCACGGCCAGGTTGGGGTTGTCCACCGGCTGAGCGGTCAGGTACGTATCGTCAAGTGAGCCGGCATTCGCGGTTGCATCGTTCGGAGAGAGGAACTGCGCAATATCCCCGGTGCCGATCGCCACCACCATCAGCAGCACCGCCGTAACCATCACCGGCACGGCTTTCCACCAGAGCGGCATCGGTACCCGCTTCGGCGGCAGCATGGCGCTGCTGCGTGTCTCGGCGTAGCGCTCTTCGGCGATCCGATTCAACAACCGGGTGTTGAAATCACCGGACACCGGCATCGACGGCAGCTCCTTAGAGGCCTGCCGCATGGCGCGAAACGCCTGCTCTTCGGCGCGCAGCTGGGGATCTTTCGCCAGGCGCTCCCGCACAGCCTCGCGCTGCCGATCGGTCAACTCTTCGTTAGAGTAACCCGACAGGAAGGAGCGTACCTTTCGAAATCGCATTCTGTTCCTCCAATTTCGGCTGCAGCTTTTCACGTAACATCAGGCGAGCGCGGTTCACCCGCGACTTCACCGTTCCAAGCGGGACACTGAGAATCTTGGCCACTTCCTCGTACGGCAGTTCCTGCACGTCGCGAAGAAGGAAAGCCAGGCGATACTTTTCCGGAAGACCCTTGATGGCCTGATTCAACACCTGCGGCAGGCGGCTCGGCAACTTGGGATCAACCGCAAACTCGCGCTCATTGCCCTGCATTTCGGATATCTCGTAGAACTTGAATTTCCGTCGCTTCCTCAGCTCGTTGCGGGCCAGGTTCAGGGCAATCGTGTAAATCCAGGTCGAGAAGCAGTGCTGGAAGTTAAACGACTGACGGTGCTGATAGACTCTCACAAAAGTCTCCTGGACCACATCCTCGGCCTCTTCCTGCGAGGACAACATCCGTCCGATGACGTTCATCAGGCGATCTTTGTAGCGATTAACCATCTCATTAAACGCCACCATATCGCCTTTCTGAATCGCTCGCATGAGCCGATAATCTATTTCTTTTTCAGTTTCTTTAGCCATATAGCTCCCGACGCTTTGGGTTCTATTGGTAGTACCCCTGAGCGCCCAAAATGTTCCAGACCCGGCGGGTCCTTTTTTGTATGGTTACCGGCTTAGACGACAATAAGTTACCTAGTTTTTCGGAATTGGCAAGGGCCTTCTGAAGGCCCTAGTAGACCCAGTCCGCCCAGCCGGACAGATAGACCAGGTATGCCAGCACCGCAAACACCAGCATCGGCGGCACCATAACTTTATAGACCTTAACGAGATCACTGCCAAAGTACTCGTTGGTCAGAACCAGGCAGAGGTGGCTCGGGGAAAGCATCATGCCGACATATCCGGCCAGAAAGGCCAGCAGAATGTTATCGATCTGAATCGTCGGCTGATACAAGAAACCCGCCAAGAGAGAGTAGCTCAGGGCAACCATCGCCGCCAGCATGCCGGTGAGAATCCCGGATGCAAATGAGACCAGGATGATGATCAATGCGACCGGAAAGTGCAGGTCGGTCGAGAGCTTCTGGATCGACTCGATCGCGCCCGATTGATCGAGGACGGTCTGGAACGACAGAATCCCGAACACCAAAAAGACCAGCTTGTAAGACAGCCCTTTCTTGAGCGAGAGGCGCAGCGCCCTTTTCGGCGGACGGGCAATGATGATCAGTACGATCAGCGACACCAGCGCCCCCCAGGCCATCTCAACCTCAAAGATCGCGTAGATTCCAACCGTCAGGATGACCGGCCAGATGGTCGTCAGGATACCGACTATCGCCGGTCGAAAAGCCGGCGTCTCCCCCACTGTCTTGTCGATTCGTCGGATCATCATGACATACCCGACCAGCGCCATGATCACCATGAAGGGCGACTGCACGATCGCGATCGTCCCGAGCGACAGACCGGTCATGGCCGAGGCGACAATCAGGCCGGGGTAGATCGGCATGATATGCTCGACAATATGTCGCTGCCAGTAGTTCACGGCGCACTTGAAATGCGGCGTGTATTTTGGGTCGGAGAGCACGCTGTCGACCAGCGGCGCCGAGAGCAGCGACCCGCCCGGCATCGGCATCAGCCCCACCAGCGGGGGCAACATCGCCGCGGCGGTGCGACGGCCGCCATACAGGGAGCGGCAGGCCGTGGTCAGGCGTTCGAGGTAGCCGATCTCCTTGAGCAATGAGCCAAGGATCGTGATCAGGACAATTACGGCAGTCAGGGAGATGAAACGCCTCGAGGTCACCAGGTCGCGGTAGCCGGTGAGCAGATCGGTAAGGCCAACCTGGAACAGGAGCGCGGTCAGCAGGCCGGCGCCGAAGAGCGTCATACCGACCGACACCCGTCGCTTGAGGGCAATCAGGATAGCAACAAATACCGCGACCAGCTTGAGTGTTTCCACCCGCCCAATAAACAGCGGCAATGCGGAAAGTCAACCGATGCCGCGCAGCGTGAAGCTTGACTTGCGCCGCCAATTGCGTAGCTTCAGGCGAGGAGGCCGGCGCCAATCCGTGACCAACGACCGACTTAAGACAATCACGACCATCAACGGTCGACGCGTACCGCGGCAGCGAGCGAAGATATCTGTCTTTGACAATGCTTTTCTCTATGCCGACGGTGTCTTTGAGACCTTTCTCGCCATCGAGGACCGGGTGGTCTTTCTGGAGGAGCATATCGCCCGACTCTACCGCGGCGCCCAGGTACTGGGGCTGGAACTGCCGGTGGAGCGGTCGACCCTGGCCCGGTGGATGGTCAACACCGTCAAGGCGCACCCGGCCCGCATGAAGAAGCTTCGCCTGACGATCACCGGCGGTGAGTCCCCGAAATGGACCGGCCGGCAGGGCGCCCCGCAGGTGGTGCTGTCGGCGTCGCCGCACTCATTGCCCCGGCAGCCCTTCAAAATCCTGGTTTCGGATCTGCGAATAGACCACCGCTCGATCTTCCGCCAGATCAAGACGCTGTCCTATGTCATCAATGCTGCGGCATTGAAACGGGCGAAGTTGCAGAAATGCGATGACGCCCTGTTGCTCAACACCGACGCCAGGGTTGCAGAAATCACCACCGCCAATATCTTCTGGGTCAAAAAAGACATCATCTACACGCCCGCCCTCACCAGCGGCTGCCTGGGCGGGGTGACACGTCAGGTGACGATCGATGAAGCCCGGACGCTTGGTTGTCGAGTCGAGGAGGTGGAGCAGGGCCTGCGCTCGCTGCTGTCGGCCGAGGAGGTCTTTCTCACCAGTTCGCTCAAACTGGTGCTGCCGATCTCACTGATCAACCACCACCGCAGTCACCATCGCTTTGAAACCGGCGCGGTTACCCGTACGCTGGCGGCGCACATTCGTCAGCTGGTGATGCACCGGTAGATTCGTTGCCCCTGTTTTAGTTGACACT
>WJMS01000297.1 GCA_014727815.1 candidate division GN15 bacterium | reverse complement strand
GGCCACTACCGTCCACCCATCGCGATCCTTGATGTCTCGGATGATCTCGATCAGCTCGATCGCTTCGTTCGGGTCGGCAAACACAGCCTCCCCGCTCGCCACCCGGTTCTACACGTGATACCAGCCACCAGCTACGAACACCCTCGGCTGCCGAACCATCGAACCATCCCCTCAACACCACACTATACCAACGTTCTAAGGTTCTAAAGCCTGGCACCGTTATGGCACCGTTACCCTCCCGGGAACTTGGCGGGTGTCCTTATTTATTCTTCTGGTTTTCGGTGGGTTTTTTTTGGTAGTTGGGCGGTCCGCCTACTCACGCTGCATCAGGAACTCGGCCACCGCCTGGTAGGCGGGAAGCGATGTCGGGTCGATGAAACCGTTCTGCGCCCTGGGGTGGGAAGACAGCCGGACCAGCACCATTTCGGCGGTCGGGTCGACGTAGATCGTCTGCCCGTGCACGCCGCGAGCGGCGAACGCCCCGTGCGCATTGTGGAGTACCCACCACTGGCTCGTGTAGCTCCCGCCTTCGAGCGTCGGGAAGCCCGAGAACTTGTCCGGATCGCCGCCGGTCCGGATGCGGTCGACCACCTCGGCCGGGAACAGCTGCCCGCCGTCGAGCTCTCCGCGCTGCAGCATCAGCAGGCCAAGCCGCCCGAGGTCGCGCAGTCCCGCGGTGATGCCGCCGCCGGCGAACGGGACGCCCTTGCCGTCGACGGTCTGATAGGCCGACTGTTCGGCGCCCATCGGTCGCCACAGACGTTCGGAGGCGAGCTCGGTAACGGCCTTTCCGGAAACCCGGCTGATGATCCAGCCGAGCATGTCGGAGTTGATCGTCTTGTAGTGAAACGCATCACCGTGTTCACCGTCGCGCTCGACCTGCTGCAGGTACTCCCAGTAGCCGTCCGGACCGGAGTAGTCTTCGGGCTTGGGCAGCGGGCTTGCCGCCGCAGAGTACTTCCAGATGTCGGCGTTCGGATCCGAATAGTCCTCCGAATAGCGCACGCCGGTGGTCATGTCCATGACCTCCCGGATCGTGGCGTCGGCGAACGCGCTGTCGCCGATCTCGGGGATGATGTCGCGGACCTCGAGCGAATCGTCAAGCCTGCTCTCGGCGATCAGGATCTCGGCCAGCAGCCCGGTAATCGACTTGGTCATCGACATAATCGCGTGCACGCCGTCTTCCTCCAGGCAGCCGAAGTAGCGTTCGTAGACGACCTCGCCGCGATGCAGGATCAGCATGCCGTCAGTGTAGTTGGCGTACAGCGACTCTTCCCAGGTCATCGGTGCTTCGGCCTTCATCGGCAAGAACTCGAGCGCGTCGATCTGCTTGCGAAGCTCGGCGAATTGATGAGCCGGCGGATAGGCCAGCGGCGCCGGTGCGCCTAGACCGCAATGGATGCGCTCGGTCGGCAGCAACTCGCGCAGGTGACAGACTGACCAGCGCAGCCGGGGGAAGCTGAAGTACACCGAGTCCGGCTGGGTGATCAGGCGACCGGCCTGCGGCGGGAAACCCTGCATCCAGCCCATGATTTGCGGATCGGATTCTTTCGCGGTCAGCGGCGTCTGAGCGGTCACGGGGGACGAGAGCAGCAACGTGCCGGCCAGCACCGCGGCGGCGCATCGGCAAAGACGGAGTTCAACGATTCGGTTCATCAGGCCTTCTCCAAAGTACACAATCGGATCGATTGCCGAAGCCTTTGCACCGTTGACCGGGATAGGCGGGAAAGCGACCATACCGACCCGTTGCTATTCCTTTCGAATAATCAGATCCGGCCGGTTCAACAACTCGGAGAGGCGCTCCGGATAGTCGGCCGGGATACTCCAGAGGATTTCCAGGTCGGTGGACTGCAGCGCCCGCTCGGCGGGGTCAAGATCGCTTCGCACTGCCAGAATCACGTCGCTGCTGGCCCAAGGGTGAGAGATCCAGTAGCGATGCCCGGTGATGTCGAACCCGCGCTCGTCGGAACCGCGCGAGACGTCGATCACTTCCAGCCGGTCGGCTTCGAGCACGGAAACAAGCTGCTCCGGCGTGAGATCGATGCGACGCTGGCCGATCCGAGAGCCGCCGCCCATGAAGCGCTGTGCCATGTTCAGCGCGCCGTCGTTGGACGACACGGTGACGATGATTCGCTGGGCGATCGAATTCAGCGCCGGCAAGTTACTCATGAATTCATCGCCCGGCACGTCGGCGGCGGCGAAGTACACGGTCCCGAGACGATAGGCCTCGCGGAGCCCGGTCGGTTCGCCGTCGAAACCGTCGTGAAGCACGCGCAGCGCCTCGTTGACGACCCGGCCGCCTGCGCTCCAGCACACGATATGAATGCGCCGGGCGACCGAGTCGCGCGCCAGCAGCTTCAGCATCGCTGCCAACGCCGGCGCCGACCGATAGGCACGCTCGACGTCTCCGCCGGTGCCGTAGGCGATGATGTCCTGGCGGGTCGGCCAGGAAAACGCCAGCGACGTCATGTCGCGGCCCATGAAATGATCGAGCTGGGCGGCGAACGCGTTAGCGTTGTAGAAATTGACCTTGGCGCCGTGGACGTAGATCAGCAGATCGCGATCACGCGCCGATTCGACCGAGGCATTCAGATCGGCCATCAGCCAAGAAGCCGCGCCGCCGATATCCTCGACGCCGCCGTTGTCACCGATCCGGGATCGGCCTGCCTCGAGAAGACCGGCGATAGAAAGATCGACCGTTTCGGGCCGTTCGGCACGGCGCGAATATTCGTTCAGGTCGGACCATGAGATATCGGGCCCACCGAAGCCGATAAGGGACATACCGACTGAAATTTCATCGGCTTCCCGGTTGCTGTAGTCGATGCGCTGAAGATCGTCGTCGCGCTCGCGGGTGGTCACGAAGTAGACTCGCCTTGGCTTCCAGCGCTGGTTTTCGGGAATGTGGTCCAGTGGGCCGATGTCCAGCTCGGTGAACAACACCGGCGTCGGCATCAGTGGCTCGACGTGAGGGCCTCCGCACCCCGCGACAAACAGCACGCAGGCTGCAAGCACGAACCGCCACGTGCATACCGGAACGAAACGCATGAGGGCCCTGTCGGGAATCATGCTGGCAACTATAGCTATAGGTTCACCTCACGGCAAAGGGCTAGGAAGTTCCTTTTCACGAGTATCGAGTGTAGGGCCCCGGCGCAGGGGATTGCGCAGGGGATTCAAGGCGTCCGAGACCTCGGGACCGTGGCCCGGGAATGCTCACAACCAACATCCCGGGCTGGGGCGG
>WJMS01000296.1 GCA_014727815.1 candidate division GN15 bacterium | reverse complement strand
CTGTCCAAGGTGATGTTCATTACCACGGCCAACTGGCTCGAACCGATTCCGCCGGTCTTGCGCGATCGCATGGAAGTGATCCGCATCCCCGGCTACACCGATATCGAGAAGCTGCAGATCGCCAAACGCCACCTGCTGCCGAAACAGCTCGACAATCACGGACTCAAAACGACGCAGATGGATCTGACCGATGCCGGTATCCGGACGCTTATCGATGGCTACACACGCGAGGCCGGCCTGCGCAATCTCGAACGCGAGATCGCCTCGGTCACACGCAAGGTCGCTCGTAAAGTGGCCTCGGGACGCTCGCGCAAGAAACACAAGGTCGACAGCAAGGATATCTCCAGATTGCTCGGACCCCGTCGGTTCACCCGCGAAGTGCTGACCCGCCAGGGCTGGATCGGTGTCGTCCCCGGTTTGGCGTACACGTCGGTCGGCGGTGAAGTGCTCTTTGTCGAGGCGACCTCCATGCCGGGTAAGAACAGCCTGATGCTGACCGGCCATCTCGGCAACGTCATGAAAGAGTCGGCCCATGCGGCCCTGTCATTCATTCGCTCGAATGCTGCTGCGCTCAATCTTGAAGAGTCGGCGTTTAAGGAATCCGAGGTACATATCCATGTGCCGGCGGGCGCAACTCCCAAGGACGGCCCCTCGGCAGGTATCACCATGGCGGTTGCACTGGCGTCGCTGTTCACCCGCCGGCCAGTGAAGCCGTGCCTTGCGATGACCGGCGAGATCACCCTGCGCGGCGAACTGCTGCCGATCGGCGGCCTGAAGGAAAAGCTGCTGGCGGCCGTACGTCTCGGGGTCGAGACGGTCATCCTGCCGAAGGAAAACCGGAAAGATATTACCGAGCTGCCCAAAGAGGTCCGCAAGAAGCTCAAGATAAAGTTCTTCTCCGATGTCCTCTCAGCTATTAAGTTTGCTCTGGACAAACCGGCCGAGCCCAAAAAGACCAAAAAGCGCTCGGGCAAGACCAGGGCAACCGCCAAAGCCAGCTGAGGGAGTATATGAAACTGGTCACTGCCGCCCAGATGCGGGCAATCGACCAAGAGACAATCCAGAAGGTCGGCATCCCCGGCCCGGAGTTGATGGAAAACGCCGGGCGGGGTATCGCCGAGCAGATTCTCACCGATCATATTGTCGACGCCGAGGACACCAACGTTGTCGTCGTCTGCGGCAAAGGTAACAACGGCGGCGATGGTTACGTGGTGGCACGTTACCTGCACGAAGCCGGCGTCTCGGTGACGATTCTTTATGTCGGGCCGCGTGAAAAGCTCTCCGATGATGCCGGAGCGAACTATGACCGCGCCAAGAAACTCGGCATCCCCATGAGTGAGGTTGCCGACCCCGACGAGCTCCCGGACGAACTCGATTGTGACATTGTCATCGACGCCATCTTCGGCACCGGGTTTGATGGCGCCCCACGCGGTATCACCGAAGACCTGATCGAGTACATCAACCGTCAGGAAACCGAAGTTATCGCGGTGGACATGCCCTCGGGGCTGAACGCCGACACCGGCCGGCATGAGGGCGCCGTGGTCGAAGCATCGTTCACCTACACCCTGGCCCTGCCCAAGTACGGACTCTACCTGTCACCGGGGCGAGAGTTGTCCGGGGTGTGTGATACGGTGCCGATCGGTATCCCCGATGAAGTCGTCGAGAAGATGGAGCTGACCGATGAGTTGATCACGCCCGAGATGGTAATCGAGTTCCTGCCGGCCCGCAAGCCGGACGGCCACAAGGGCGATTTCGGCAAGCTGGTGCTGGTCGCGGGCTCGACCGGCCTCACCGGCGCGGCCTGCATGGCCGGGCAGTCGGCGGCGCGCAGCGGCGCGGGGCTGATCAAGATCGCCTGCCCGCATTCGGTGCTGCCGACTATCGCCGCGAAGATGACCGAGGTGATGTCGTACCCGCTGCCCGATGTCGCCAAGAAAGGCGCCCTGGCCGTTCGCGCCCTCGGCGAACTCCGCAAGCTGATCGACGAACATGATGCGGTCGTGCTCGGTCCGGGTATCGGACGGCATAGAGAGACATTCGAACTGGTGCGGCGGCTCCTCTCCAAACTCGACAAGCCGACCATAATAGATGCCGACGGCCTCAATGCGCTGGCCGGGCATCTCGATATCATCCGCGACTGTTCCGCCCCGCTGGTGCTGACACCGCATCCGGGGGAATTCAAGCGACTGGTGGAGACGTCGGTGCCCGAGGATATCCGTGAGGCCTCGCAGATGGTGCGGGATGTCGCCGATGATCTCGGGGTAGTGTTGGTGCTGAAGGGCTCACCAACCCTGATCGCCGAGCCGGGAGGCCTGTGCTACATCAATCAGACCGGCAACGACGGCATGGCGACCGGTGGCTCCGGTGATGTGCTTTCCGGAATAATCGGGGCGTTCCTGGGGCAGGGGATGACGGCTATCGAAGCTGCTGTTGCGGGCGTGTTCATCCACGGCATGACCGGCGACCTGGCCGCGGAAGCATACACGAACCGGGGCATGATCCCGACCGACATGATTTCGTTTCTGCCGAAGGCCTTGGCGCTGCTGGAGGGGTGAACTCACCACCTCCGCAGGGCAATCATGTCATACTCTTTGTTGAAATTCGGACTCTCGCGGCGAGTTACTGCGCCGCCCCGTGGCACTTCTTGTATTTCTTGCCGGAACCGCACGGGCAGGGATCGTTGCGCCCGACTTTCGGCACCGTCCGGCGCACCGTCCGCGTGCCGCCGCCGGCTTGCGATGCCTCTGCCATCGGGTTCTTCTCCTCCTGACCGCCCGGCGCCTGCACCGCTGCCGAGGCATAACCCATACCGGTAGTGTCGGCGTGCTGGGCGACCATCGCCGGCTGGCGCTGTTCCTGTCGCTGCTGTTCCGGTATGCGAACCTGAAGCTTGTAGACAAGGCTCACTATCTCGCGGTCGATTTCAATGATCATCCGTTGAAAGATTGCAAACGCTTCGCGCTTGTAAATGTCGATCGGCTTGCCCATCGCGCCGTGGTAGGCGCGCAGGCCAATCCCGGCCCGAAGCTCATCCATTTCGGCCAGATGGTCGCGCCAGTGGCGATCGATTGTCGAGAGCACCGCGTAGCGTTCGAGCTGACGCATGATCTCCTCACCGTAAGCCGCCTCTTTCTGGTCGTAGATCTTCATGACCAGCTCGTGCGAGATCTCTTGGAGCCGCTCGCGGGAAAGTTCGAGGATCTGTTCGTCGGTCAGCTTGAGATTGACCAGGAATATCTTGCGCAAGTCGTCGAGATACCCGGTCATGTTCCAGTTCTCGGGATACTCTTCCTTGGCCGGGCAGTGATTTTCGATCAGGTCATCGATCACCTCGTCGATCAGTTCGACCACTTCTTCTTTGATCGACTGCCGTTCAAGGGCGGCCAGGCGACGTTCGTAAATCCACTTGCGCTGGACGTTCATAACATCGTCGTATTCCAGCGTGTGTTTGCGGATCGAGAAGTTCTGGGCCTCAACCTTCTTCTGCGCCCGCTCGATCGCCCGGGTGACCATCTTGTGCGTGATGACTTCGCCCTCTTCGATACCCAGCCGATCCATCAGTGAGCCAAGCCGCTCACCGCCAAACAGGCGCATCAGGTCGTCTTCGAGCGAGAGGAAGAAAATCGATGAGCCGGGGTCGCCCTGACGGCCGGCGCGGCCGCGCAGCTGGCGGTCGATCCGACGGGAGTCGTGGCGCTCGGTGCCGACAATGTGCAGGCCGCCGCGTTCGGCGACACCTTTGCCGAGCCGGATATCGGTTCCGCGACCGGCCATGTTGGTGGCAATCGTCACCGCGCCGGGCTCACCGGCATTGGCCACAATCTCCGCCTCGCTCTGGTGCTGCTTGGCGTTGAGCACATTGTGGCGGATCCCCTTGCGCTTGAGCATGCGCGACAGCGTCTCGGACACCTCGACCGAAATCGTACCGACCAGCACCGGTCGGCCGAGTTCGTGCATTTCGGCGATTTCATCGATAATCGAATTATACTTCTCGCGGCGCGTGCGATAGATCTGGTCATCCTGGTCATCCCGGATACACGGTTCGTTGGTGGGAATAACCACCACGTCCATCTTGTAGATATCCCAGAATTCAGCCGCCTCGGTTTCGGCGGTACCGGTCATGCCCGCGAGTTTATCGTACATGCGGAAGTAGTTCTGGAGAGTCACCGTCGCCAGGGTCTGGCTTTCCGCCTCGATCTTGACGCCTTCTTTCGACTCAATCGACTGGTGCAGCCCGTCGGAATAGCGGCGGCCAGGCAGAATTCGCCCGGTGAACTCATCAACGATCATCACCTTGCCGTCCTGCACGACATACTCGACGTCGCGTTCGTACAGCGTGTAGGCTCGGAGCAACTGGTTGATCGCGTGCACTTTTTCGGAACGCTCGGCGTGCAGCGCATACAATTCATCGGCACGCTTCTGCCGCTCTTCAGGGGTGAGCGATTCATCACCATCGAGTTCCGACAACTGGGTCGACAGATCGGGGATTTCGAACAGCCGCTGTTCCTCAGGCGGCAATTGCGAAGTGCCCAGATCGGTCAGGGCAATGGAGTGTTCGCG
>WJMS01000295.1 GCA_014727815.1 candidate division GN15 bacterium | reverse complement strand
TTCCTGGGTGGTCCACCGATCGACTGCCCGGCGCCGGCCTGGGAGTCGCTGGACGGCGGTTGTACGTCCCTTGACAAGGCGCAGGCTCCGGGGGTGGCAACAGTCAGCCAGAGTGAGTGCATCGCGTATCCGGATGCGCCCGATGATTCGGTCGAGTACATGTTTGCCGAGATAGTCGGCGATGATCTGATCGTGCATCACATCAATGCCTACTACAACTGCTGCATGATGTATGCAGTGACGTTTGACGTGGTGCCGATTGCGGGGGGATATCACGTGACGATTACCGAGGCTGACACGACCAACGCACCCTGTTATTGCATGTGCTATTTCAGTCTGGAGGCGGTGCTGCCGAATCTCGAGGTCATGACGCAGACCACCTATATCGTAACGCTCATTCATGGGGAGGGGCACACGGTCGGGACCGACACAGTCACGCTCGGGGGCGATGAGCAGTACATCGCAGCCGAGGCCGTCGGCAATGACCTGTATGTCTATCACATGAATGCATATATGAACTGCTGTCCGGACTTTTACACCGAGTTTGACTTCCTCGGCAATGTGATTCGGCTGTTTGAATTCGATCGGTTCGACGGCTGCGACTGTTATTGCTACTACAACTTGCGCACCGTACTGTATGACCTCTATCCGGGGGAATACGTGATCGAGGTCTACGGTATCTGGCCGCAGGACATGGTCTACATAGGTGAGGATACGGTGACGATTGGCGCCGAACCGTAAAACTGCCTGTACAAAAGCTGCACAATCTCACCCCATCGCCGCCCGGGCATCGGTCCGGGCGGTTTTCTAATGGACTGTCCAGCAACACATTGGCGGTGAGACCTGCGTTGAACTCCGGCCGGGTCGGGCCAATTCGATAAATCTCCCGCACCAACGCCCGATATCAATCCTAACGCGCGAAGAGTAAACAAAAATGTACTGGGAGGTACACGCAATGAAACAGCTTACGAAAATGGGTGTGGTGTTGGCTGGTGCCGTGCTAATCGCGGCGCTGTTTGGCGCGGTCTCGGTCTCGGCCGATGAAGACAAGTCCTTTGATTACAATCTTTACGGTTACTTCAAGCTGGATGGTGCTTACGACCAGAACCTGACCAGCCACGGTAACTTCGTCATGTGGGTGAAGCCGCAGAGCTTTGATGGTGACGATGAGCAGTTCAACATGACGGCCAATCAGACGCGCTTCGGCGTGACGGTAAACAGTAAGGGTTATGGCGAAGTGAAGGTCGACGGTAAAGTCGAGTTCGACCTGTATGCCGGTGTCTCCGGCGGTACGATTGCCGAGAACAAGCCGATGCTGCAGCTTCGTCATGGTTACTTCACGGTTCAGAAGGGCGGCACGAAGTTGCTGGCCGGTCAGAGCTGGGATTTGATCTCACCGCTGAATCCGACCACGCTCAACTATTCCGTCCTCTGGGGCGTGGGTAACATCGGTTACCGCCGGGCCCAGGTCAGCCTCTGGCAGAACTTCAAGGCGGGTGAGACCGATGTGACGATCGCCGGCGGCGCCTTCCGCACGATCGGTAGCGACCTGACCCCGACCTTCACCCTGGCCGTTGGTGAGACGGCGGAGGGCGTTGACGACGGTACCGATGCCGGTATTCCGTCGGTGCAGGGTCTGCTCGATGTCAAACATGAGTTTGCCTCCGGCGCCTCGGTTCGCTTCGGCGCCTCGGGTCTGTGGGGTCAGCTCAAGGCTGAAACCAACCTCGGCAATTCGGAAACATACGAGACGTGGATTGGCACGGGTCATCTGGCGATCAACTTCTCCAAGAATGTCGGTATCCTCGGTGAAGCGTACACCGGCAACAACGGCGGCAGCTACTTTGCCGGTATCGCCAACAGCAGCCAGATCGACGGCGTTGCTTCGTTTGGCGCCTGGGGTTCGCTGTGGGCCAACCTGTCCGAGAAGGTTCGTTTCTCCGGCGGTTTTGGTATGGATGATCCGGAAGACGAGGATCTCGGGCTGGCCGATCGTTCCTACAACCAGTGCATCTACGGTAACCTGACCTACAAGCTGGTCGATCCGGTTTCGGTTGGTCTCGAGGTTGCCCAGTGGCAGACCGACTACACCGATGGTCAGTCGGCCAAGTCGCTTCGCGCACAGACCTCGTTTGTCATGAATTTCTAAGCTATCGCGACGACTGAATTGCAGTCGGTATACGGCCCGGCGGATACACTGTCCGCCGGGTCTTTTTTAGTTCCGGCCGGCTGTCCGTCCTCTGTCGACCGGATGTGTGGCGGACGAAGTTCATTTCCTGAACATTTGACATGAGCCGTCGGTCACACTCCCGGCTGATCGTCGCAACCTGTTGTTTGGTAGCGTGTTGCAGTTTCGGCTCAAGATTGGTCGGAGTGCTGAAGGTGAGCAACGCCGGTCAATTCTGTTTCGAATAATCCGATAATTACAGAAAGATAATACATGGGCCTATCAATCGACGCTTTCTGTAGCGTTACCGGGCTTCGCTGAATAAACAGCTACCGCGGGATCTGCAGCATGCTCCAGAGGTGCGATAGCGTATCGTGAGGAGCCGGGATGGGGGACGGAAAGGAGTACGTTCGATGAAGTTCAAGTTTCAGCTCACACAGAAGTTGATGCTGATGATGTGTGCCGTCCTGGTGCTGTCGATCACCGGCGTTACGATCATCAGTGTCCAGCAGTCGGACAAGTACATGACCGACCTGGCCATGACCGACCTGTCGCACATGACCGAGATGGCGGCCAGCATGTGTAAGATCAGCGCCGAGCGGTCGCTTCATAAGGTCAAAGCCGATCTGCGCACCACCCGCGAGATCTTCGATGAACGCGGTGGTGACAACGTGATGGTGCAGGATGGCATCATGTACGCCGGCGGCATCGGCGATGGCTGGGTGGTCAACGACAACACGGAGTTTGTCGACTGGGTCTACAAGAACACCGGCGCCTACTGCACGATCTTCATGAAGGAGGGCCAGAGCGCCCGCCGAATTGCCACCAGCGTGGTGAAAGAAAACGGTGATCGTGCGGTCGGGACGTACATTTCAAAACCGGTGTATGACAAGGTGTTTCGCGACGGCGAACCGTTCATCGGCCGGGCTTTCGTGGTCGATCGCTGGCTGGTGACCGCCTACGAGCCGATCGTCAATCAGGCCGGCGAGGTGGTCGGGTCATTTTTCGTGGGTGTCGAGGAGCGCTCCCAGTACCTGCGCGAAGCGCTGCTGAAGGAGCAGATCGGCGAGACCGGCTACATCTATACGATCAATACCGACGGCGTGCTGCAGATCCATCCGGCCAAGGAAGGCAGCGACATCAGCAAGTACGACTTCATCCAGGAAATGATGGCCAAAGGGCCGCAGCTGGACGAGGGCGAGATTGCCTGGGTTCGCTACGACTGGATCAACAAGGAACTGGGTGAAACCGAAGCGCGCGAGAAGATCGTCGCTTATGCCTACTTCCCGGAATGGGACTGGGTGATTGCGGTTGGCAGCTATCTCGAGGAGTTCACCGCGCCGGTGCAGAATGTGCGCAACGCGATCATGATCCTCGGCTTCGTATTCCTGGCGCTGTCGCTGGCGATCGGCTTCTTCATGGCGCGTTCCATTGCCAATCCGATCAAGCACGTGGCCGATGTGGCCGAGTCGATGGCACAGGGTGATCTCAGCCGTGAGGTGAAGGTCACGTCGCAGGATGAAATCGGCACGCTGGCGAGGTCATTCAACGGCATGATCGGGTACCTGCAATCGGCGGCCGGGGCGGCCGAACGAATCGCCGAGAACGACCTGACGGTTGAAGTCAAGCCGCGTTCGGAGAAGGACACGTTCGGTCATGCGTTCCAGCGGATGATCGCCAACCTGTCGAACATGATTCAGGAGCTTTCGCAGAACGCCCAGGAACTGGTTAGTGCCGCAACCGAAATCGCCTCGTCATCCGAGGAGATGTCGCGTGGGGCCAAGGATCAGTCCGACCAGGTCGGTCAGGTATCGGCCGCGATTGAAGAGATGAATGCGGCTATCAGTGAATCGGCCAAGAACGCCGGTTCGGTCTCCGATGCCTCCCAGAAGGCTTCTGAAAACGCTTCGCAGGGCGGCGAGATCGTGAATGAGACGATCAACGGCATGCACAAGATCGCCGAGGTGGTCCGTCAGTCGGCTTCCTCGATCGGGCAACTCGCCGAAGCCGCCGACAAGATCGGCGAGATTATCGACGTCATCGACGACATCGCCGACCAGACCAACCTGCTGGCGCTCAATGCGGCGATCGAAGCCGCCCGGGCCGGTGAGCAGGGCCGCGGGTTTGCGGTGGTCGCCGACGAGGTGCGCAAGCTGGCCGAACGAACCGGCAAGGCGACCGGTCAGATCACCGAGATGATCAAGGGTATCCAGACCCAGACCGGCGATGCCGTGACGTCGATGGAATCCGGTATCAAGGAAGTTGATACCGGTCGTGAACTGGCCGACCAGGCCGGCGCGAGCCTCAATGAGATCGTGACGATGACGCAGGAAGTGATGTCGATGATTCAGCAGATCGCCACTGCCACCGAGCAGCAGTCCACCTCGGCGGAGGGTGTCCTGAAGAACATCGATTACATTTCGTCAGTCACGAAAGAAACCGCCAAGGGGGCCGAGCAGTCTGCGACCGCGGCCGAAGAACTCAGCCGTCAGGCGGAGGGGCTCAACCGCATGGTTGAGAAGTTCAAGCTCAAAGCCTGAACGGACTTTTCCGATGAGACGGCGGCAGAGACGACTCTGCCGCCGTTTCTTTTTGGCGGACCGATACCCAACCGATTGAGTTGTCATCGTTCGGAACTGCAGCTTTTCTCTTGTGTTTAACCGTAAAGTCCGCTATTCTCACGACTGTTCGAGGGTGACAATATCTAACGCACGCTATGCTGCCGTGGAGATTGGAATCGCTCTATGGTCCGGCAGCGCATACATCTCGAGTCTGACGCGTGCCAATTCCACACTGGAGGAACCAAATGAAACGTAACCCGAGCACATCGATTTTATTCAGCATCCTGCTGTTTTCACTGACGCTGCTGATTGCCGGTTCGGCGGTCGCCGATGTCTTCATCCGGCAGGTCGTCCATACCGGTCCGGTGGAGATGGGCGGTCAGACTCACCCGGCCCGTACCGATACCAGCGCCGCCTGGATGGGTGGCGACCGTATCACCATGATTACCGACGAAAACCGGTCGATCATCGTGCGTGCCGACGAGGGCAAGATGTACATGGTCGATCATGGCGCCAAGAAGTATGCGGTTATCCCGATTGACTTCACGTCGTTCATGGAAGAGGCAGCTGCGGCCAGCGGCGAGGATGTCGATCAGCAGCAGTTGCAGGCGACCAAGGATGCCATGAAGCAGATGATGGGGGAAGTCAAGGTCACCGTGACCGAAACGGAAGAGACGAAGAAGATCAAGGAGTGGGAGGCCAAAAAGTACATCAGTGAGATCTCCATGGCGATGGGTACGTCGCGCAGTGAAATCTGGGCGACCAAAGACATCGACATCAACTACGAGATGCTCTGGTCGGCCAGCAACGCGATGATGGCGATCCTGCCGGGTTTCGAGGACATGGTGGCGAAGATGCAGCAGATCGAGGGGATGCCGATCAAGACGATCAGCACCATGACCATGATGGGCAATGAAATGACTAACGAGAGCGAAGTGCTCGAGGTCCTCGACAAGCCGGCGCCGGAGGGTATCTACGATATCCCGGCCGACTATGCGAAGGAAGAGTTCGGCAAGTCGATGCAGGGCCAGATGGGCCGCTAGACTGCGTATACGTATACACGGGATCGGGTGGACGACCGACTTGTGCCGTCCACCCGTTCCTTTTTCACCGCCGCACGCAAGGTCCGCTTGACAAGCGCGGGCCGCCTCCCTTGCTTTACCGTATCCCGATCTACTGATAGCCCCAAGCCACAAGGAGTATCGATATGGACTTTGAAGCCATCTGGCTTACAATCAAGGACTGGCTTGCCACCGGGGGATTACGTGTTCTCCTGATACTACTCTTAGCCTTCATCGTACTGAGCATTCTACGCCTGGTCGTGCGGCGAATATTCGCGACATTGAGTGACCGGCAGGAGAGCGACGAAGGCCGCAAGCGTCTGACCACGTTGCAGTCGGTGGTGGCCTGGGTGACCACTATCGTGGTCATGGCGGTGGCGATCATGATGATTCTTCCTGAACTGGGCATTCAAATCGGCCCGGTCCTGGCCGCCGCCGGTATCGTTGGTCTGGCCGTCGGTTTCGGCGCCCAGCAACTGGTGCAGGACGTGATCAGCGGCTTTTTCATCCTGATGGAAAACCAGATCCGGGTGGGGGATGTCGTCCAGATTGCCGGCAAGGGTGGTCTTGTCGAACGGGTCACCCTGCGCATGACGGTTCTTCGCGATCTGTCGGGCAGTGTCCACTATATTCGCAACGGCCATATCGACACGGTCACCAACATGACGATGGACTTTTCTTACTACCTGTTTGATATCGGGGTGGCGTACCGCGAGAATACCGATGAGGTCGTGGCGGTGGTCAAGGAGGTCGATGAAGACCTGCGCAAGGATGATGAATACAAAAACGACATTCTCGATCCGATCGAGATTCTGGGGGTCGACAAGTTTGCCGACTCGGCAGTGATTATCAAGGCCCGTCTGAAGACCAAGCCGATCAAGCAGTGGCGGGTCGGTCGCGAGTTCAACCGTCGCCTCAAACATGCCTTCGACAGCAAGGAAATCGAGATCCCCTATCCACATATGACCGTCTACATGGGCGCCGACAAGCAGGGCGCGGCCAACCCGCTGCGGGTGGCAATGAAGGACGGGGAGGCGATCGGTGCCGGAAACGAGTAGCTCCGCTTCATCGAGCCCGGGCGGCGCTCGCAAGCGAAGCGTCGCCGGCAAAGTCGGGCTCATGCCCGGGTCGCTGGTCTATGTCGGCGAGAAGCGCGAGGGGCCGGTACGGCTGTCGGTACTCGATTTCGATGCGACCACGCACGAGTTTCGTGACGTGAAGCGGGTCGAAGAACTTTTCGCGTATCGGGACAGCGACACCAACAGCTGGATCCGGGTCAACGGTATTCATGATGTCACCGTCATCGAACAGCTCGGCGCTCATTTCGGAATTCACGCCCTGACGCTGGAGGACATTCTCAACACCGGGGTTCGTCCCCGGTTTGAAGACAATGGTGAGTACCTGTCGATCGTGGTCAAAGCGGTGACGTACGATCATGAGCGGCGGGAACTCATGACCCGGCAGGTTGCCGTGGTGTGGGGGAAGGGCTGGGTGATTTCGTTCGAGGAGACGCCTGAGTCGATGCTGGAACCGGTCCGGACACGAATCGAGAAGACCGTGCCACGGCTGCGGATGGTTCACGCCGACTATCTCGCGTATGCCCTGATCGACCTGATCGTCGATCACTACTTTCTCGCATTCGAGCGGCTCGGCGAGCAGATCGAAGAGATCGAAGATGACCTGGTGGAGCATGAGAATGGTGACCGACTGCCGGACATCCTGACGCTCAAGCGGGTGTTGACGTCGATGCGCCGGGCGGTCTGGCCGGTTCGGGAGACGGTAGGGATGCTCGATCGCAGCGACTCTCCGCTGGTACGCGACGAGATGTCGATCTATGTGCGCGACCTGTACGAGCACACGCTCCAGGTGCTGGATTTGCTCGAAACCTACCGGGAGATGGTCTCCGGTCTGCTCGATATCCACCTGACCAGCGTCAGCAACAAGATGAACAGTGTCATGAAGGTGCTGACGATTATTGCGACGATTTTCATCCCGCTCGGCTTTCTTGCCGGCGTCTACGGGATGAATTTCGACACGGACATCAGCCCATTCAATCTCCCGGAGCTTGGATTGCGCTACGGGTATCCGCTGTTCTGGCTGCTGGTGGTGGTTATCGCCGGTGGGCTGGCGATCTGGTTCAAGCGCAAGCGCTGGTTGTGACGGGTTTAGACTATGAAGACATTCGGCGGGCATCGCTGATCACGGTACGCGCCTCCTGTTGCCGCCGTAGTTGATCGTCGATCAGCCGCCGGTGCGTCCGCCACGTCATTCCGGCCAGCGCCAGTGCCACTGCGCCCATTGCGAGACCGATCAGGGCGTGGAGAAACAGGCCGACGGCCAGGGACAGCAGGAAGGCTACGGTCACCCTCAGCCAGCGCACGACCATGTCCGGTCCGGCAGCGTCCGACTCGTCCGGTTTCTCCTTCTGGCGGTTTTTTCGGTCAAGCCAGATTGCCAGCGCGAGAATCGCCGTCCACAGCAGAAAAAGCCCGCCCCAGAGCGGATTGTAGAAGAGGCGCAGCGAGACGATTCCCAGGCCGAGAAAGAGGATCGGGAGGAAGATCGGCAGGGGCTGCATACCCCAGTACGAGTCGCCGGCCAGAGGGTCGAGCAGATGTTTGATGCGGCGTCGGCGGACCGCCTTCTGCCGCTCCATCTCGCGGATCAGGGGACGGCTGCCGCGGTGGATCATGGCCAGGACCAGTCCGGCCACGATGATAATCGCCCACGCTATCAGTTCATCGCTGGAAATCGGTCGCACAGAGTTTCTCCTGAATCTACGGATTCAGGATAGCGGGTTCGGCGACTATCGATCAACAAAAACCGGGCGCACCGAGAAATCAGTAATCGTGGGTGCCGACGACCAGCTCCTTGCCCATCTTTTCCTTCACGAGCGTGGCCAGTTGCTCGAAATCGAGCGGGCACTGACCGGTCTTTTTGGCCTTGACCACGCAGGTGCCGAGGTGGATGATGTCGAAGTCCCGGTCGAGCATATGGGTGATTTCGTTGACCAGGGTGACTTTCGGCATAAACAGCCCGGGGCAGTCGCCGCAGTCGCCGAGCGCCATGAGTTCCACCTCGTCATCTTTGTACCGGGCGAACTCGCCCTCGCGTTTGCTTAGCGCCTTGAGGCATTTGGAGCAGGCGATACACAACTGATCCTGGACCCGGTGACATCCGATAATCGCGACTTTTCTAACCATGCCATTCTCCCAAAGGTGTAACGTGTCCCTGGAACTCCAATATAGGGAGTTGATGAGACGGATGCAAGGGACCGGCGGGCACAATGGCATTGACAGGAGCGCCGTCTCTGTAACGGCAGGACCCGGCACCGGACAGACATATGGACGACGGTCAGCCGATGATCTGCGAGAAGTCTTCGTACGGGATCACCGGCCAGGTCTCGGTTTCGAGAATACCGCTGTTGTTCAGCTCCGAGGCCAGCTTGAACGCCAGGGCCTGATCGGCGGCATCGAATACCGCCAGGTAGTCGTACCGGCCGAGCGTGGCGTACAGATTGGTGACTCTGATTTCGTTCCGACGGAACACGTCAAGGGTTTCGCTCACGGTGTGGGAGAGGTTGGGATGCGATTTCTTGGCGTTTGGATTGATGGTCATGGCCATGATAAACGTTGCCATAATCCCTCCTTCGCGCGTGTGTTGGCTACAAATACGATAGCAGGGGAGGCGAAGTTTCGCAAGGGAAACCGGTGGAGGCGGATGCGTTGAGAGCAGGGAAGCGGGCAAAGAAAAATACGCCCAGGAGGAGTCGAACCCCCAACCTTCTGATCCGTAGTCAGAAGATCGATTGCGGGGTAGCTTGGTTAGTCAACCGATTGCTATTCAATGGTTTAGCTTGGTGGGTCCTTCTTCCTTGAACGAAAGTTCAGAAGGTTGATTCTCCGTATCCACCGCTATTCCATTAGTCTCGCAGCGAGTATCCGGAAAATCTTTCCGCTTGGCAACAAAAACTTTGTAGCCGTCTCGCTTTCACCTTCGCACCGTTGTTTGATACACTGATGACAGGCTTTTCCATAGGGCAGTGCAGGGTACCATAGAGACTCAGTTTCCATCCAAGGTAGTATGCAATCTCCACCTTGATTGACGGCGCCAGGCGATCTCTGGACAGCTTACAAACCTGACCACAGCTACTTCCGGCTTGGCGTGGCCGACCCTATCCGGTTCCGGCCATCGCTACTCCATCCCTCTATGTCTACTGAGGGAATCGGAGTGGCAAAGCCAGCGTATGTCAGTCCACGTTTTATCACTTACCCGCTGGGGAAAGGTTCAAACATATGGACCTCAATAAGATCCAACTAATGGGCTATCTCACGGCCGACCCGGAGGGCAGGAAGCTGCCCAGCGGTCGATCCGTAGCCCAGTTTCGACTGGTGACGCAGGTGCATACACCAACTCGCCAGGCCACGGTGTTCCTCGATAAAACCGAGTACCACCAGATTGTGGCATTTGACAGACTGGCCGACGTGGCCGCCAAGTATCTCAAAAAAGGCGACCGCGTCTACCTTGACGGCCAGCTCACCACCCGCATGTGGGAAGGTCAGGGCGGCGCAAAACGCAGCCGCACGGAGATAGTGATGCAGAATCTAATCATGCTGGGCGGCGGCAAGCAATCCGGCCGCAAGAAACGGAACGACGATGTCGTGTCCGAAAAAGACGGAGAG
>WJMS01000294.1 GCA_014727815.1 candidate division GN15 bacterium | reverse complement strand
GCGCACAGTCGAAGAAAATTTGATATTCGGCGCCCTGCTCGTGATCGCCGTGCTGTTCATCTTCCTGGGAAACCTTCGCGCGGGACTGATCGTCGCCTCGGCAATTCCCCTGTCGATGCTGTTTGCATTTGATATGATGTCACGCGTGGGTATCGCCGGCAGCCTGATGAGCCTTGGCGCCATCGATTTCGGCCTCGCAGTCGACAATGCCGTCATCCAGGTCGAGAACTCGGTGCGACGACTCTCCCAGGCCAATGCCGGCGCCTCGAAGCTAGATATCATCCGCGACGCTATCCTCGAAGTCCGCAAACCCACCCTGTTCGGCGAACTGATCATCATCATTGTCTACCTGCCGATCCTGACCCTCCAGGGTGTCGAAGGCAAGCTCTTCCGCCCGATGGCCCTCACGGTTGTGTTCGTGCTGACCGGTTCACTGATTCTCTCGTTCACCGTCATCCCGGCCCTGATCGGCACGCTCCTTCGACGCAACGTCAAGGAGCGCGAACCGATCGTGATTACGAAGTTCAAGCGATTGTACGAACCGATTGTCAACGCCGCCATTCACCATGCAAAAAAAGTCCTGGTGGTTGCGCTGCTGCTGGTGATCGGGGGTGTCTTTCTCTTCACCCGCCTCGGCGCCGAGTTCGTGCCACGGCTGAACGAAGGCACGATTGCGATCAACCTCGTCCGACTGGCCGGCATCTCGCTCGAGGAATCGGTGGCGTACAACACGAAGATAGAGCAGAACCTGCTGGAAGTGTTCCCCGATGAAATCGCACACATCTGGACCCGCACCGGCACCGCCGAGTTGTCGACCGACCCGATGGGACTCGAGCTGTCTGATATGTTCATCGAACTGACTCCGCGCGAAGAATGGACGAAAGCCGAAACCCAGCAGGAACTGGTGGCGGCGATCGATGCCGAGCTGGAAGATCTGCCCGGCCAGAACCGCATCTTCACCCAGCCGATAGAAATGCGCATCAACGAGATGATTGCCGGCATCCGCTCCGACATCGGCATCAAGCTGTTTGGCGATGATCTCGACACGCTCGAATCAAAAGCCGAGGAAATCGCCTCGCTGGTGTCGACTATCGACGGCAGCGCCGATGTTTCGGTCGAACAGTTGACCGGACAGCCGCAGCTGCGGCTTTCGGTCGACCGGCAGCGCCTGGCCCGTTTCGGTCTGACCGCGCGCGATGTCCTGACCGCTGTCGAGGCTATCGGCGGAATTCCCGTCGGCGACGTGTTCGAGGGACAACGCCGTTTCGAACTGGCCGTGCGAGTCGACACTACCCGGCTCGACGGACCGGAAGATATCGACCAGATTTTGCTGCGCTCGGCGACCGGCAGTATGGTCGGGCTGGACCGGGTGACCCAACCGGTGCTCGAGTCGGGACCGGGGACAATCACCCGGGAGTGGAGCAAGCGACGGATCGTGGTGCAGTGTAACGTACGCGACCGCGATCTTGGCTCGTTTGTCGATGAACTGCGCGACCGGCTCGATGCCGAGATAGTACTGCCCTCCGAGTACTTCATTCGCCTGGGCGGACAATTTGAAAACCTCGAACGCGCGCGCACCCGCCTGGCGATCGTGGTGCCGATCGCCCTCCTGCTGATCTACGGCTTGCTCTACTGGACCTACCGCTCGGCCCGCGATGCTATCCTGATATTCTCCGGCGTACCGCTGGCTGCGTTGGGCGGCGTGGTAACGCTGGCCCTGCGCGGGATGCCGTTTTCGATCTCGGCCGGAGTTGGCTTTATCGCCCTGTCGGGGATTGCAGTATTGAACGGGCTGGTGCTCGTCTCGACAATTAAACGCTACCGCGCCGAGGGTCGCGATATCATCACGGCCGTGCGGGAAAGCGCCGTGACCCGACTTCGACCGGTTGGGATGACAGCCCTGGTGGCGGCGTTGGGGTTTGTCCCGATGGCTATCTCGACCGGTGTTGGCGCCGAGGTGCAGCGCCCGCTGGCGACCGTGGTGGTCGGCGGCATCCTGACTTCGACTGCGTTAACGTTGATCGTGTTACCCGCGCTGTATGTGACCTTCGGCAAGAAGACGCGATCGGAAGAGTGAACCGGAAGACGCAATCGCAAGAGTGATCGCAAACCGTGCAGTGATCGCAATCCGTGGGGTCGGACAACCCGCCTGACAACACCCAATGAAAAGTGCCTGGTGCACGTCCCCGAGCACCAGGCGCCTGTACATTTCAGTGACCAACTCGTCGCGAGAATCTACTTCAACAGCAACATCTTCTTCGACTCGATGACATCATCGGTCGTCAAGCGGTAGAAGTACACGCCTGATGATACCGTCTCACCGGCGTTGTTACGGCCATCCCACACGACAGAGTGAACACCCGCGCCGTGCGGCCCGTCCACCAGCGTCCGCACCCGCTGTCCGAGGATATTGAATACCTCGAGCCGTGCCTGCCCGGCGGCGGACAGACTGAACGAGATTGTTGTCGACGGGTTAAACGGGTTCGGGTAATTCGCCCCGAGTGATACGGCCGTCGGCATGGGCGGTTCGGCGACTACCCTGGGTGCACCGACATTATGGCCGATCTCATCGGCCAGCAGCCAGTCGATCAGTTCGCGGCTCTGGTCGGAGTTCATCGCATACAGATGGAATCCGAAGGCGTAACGCAATGTCGAGTCGGTATCGATCCACCGCACGCCGACCGGTTCGCCCTCGACCAGCGAGGTTTCATAGCGAGCACCGAAGGTATACAGCGGGTTATAAAACGCTGACTGGGCCGTGTCGGGCCGCGGCAGCAGACGATACGCCTCGACCATCGGAGGCGTGGCCGGATTCCAGAATCTGGGCAGAGCCAGGTTCCACGGCGGCGAAGTGAGACTTAGATTCAATGGCGGAATGCCATCTATCGCAGGTACTGCGCGCTCAAACCCAAGCAGACTGTCGCTGCACGGGAAGTCGGGGTTACAGTAGTGCGTCCCCACAAAGAACATCGAGTCAATCCCGAAACCTCGGGCCCACTCGTGCTCGATACGTCGCCAACCGGGCGGCAGCGACACGAGTACTTCGCCAAGCTGATCCTGCAGCAGAGAATGCAACGACCCGAAGAGCGCAACCGGTCGACCGGAACGTACAACATGCTCGAAGCTACCGAGGTACGGATGAAGCGAGTACGACAGAAAAGGGAACTCCTGATCGTCGATTATGACCAATCGGTATCTCACGAGCTCCAGTGGATCGATGCACGCATCTGTATAGAAAGTGCTGCATGGATTCAGCCAGTTGTCATACATGTTGTATATCGTGTAGTCAAGCCCCTCAAGGGTGCGATCATAGAAAGCCAGAATCGAATCGTAGGAAGTGACATTTCCGAAATGACTCCCGCTGGTGAACACCAGGACATCCCGGTCCGAATCGAACTGGGTGGTGATCGTCGTTTGATTCGAATAGTGTGATTCGAATCCTCGCGAGTTGACCGCTGCCACAATGTAGGTGCCGATAGGCAAGGGCGACGGGTCGACAAAAGAACGACTGTCTCCGTCAACCTGCGCATATGGCGTTGCAGCATAGAAATAGTACCGCTCTCCGTCGACCAGGAAGCTATCGACCGGGTCGACTGTCTCAGAAGCCTCACCCTGATCATAAAAGGCGTGGTAGGGCCAATCGAACGTGCCGGAATCAGGACTTCTATAAATATTGAAGTGGTCGATCGGTGCATTCGACTCGACACTCCACTCTATTCGAGTCGATTCGTCGAGCATCACATACGGATCACCGGATAGGACCGGCGACGGTTCCCGGATTTCCTCATCGAGATACACAGGCGCGGTAGGCGCCCCGGTACCCCGGTTGCTGCGATGCGCCAGCCTGAAGGCATAGCCAACTGCCGGATCGATGTCCTTGAGCAAGTATTGCTGCTCGGAAGCCGGGACAACATGAGTGATTTCCATGTCAGGCACGTACCAGGGCGGCACCGCGCCGGGATGTGGAAAGTCCTCTGCCGACTCGATCTCGCCGACTGAGAGTTCGTACGCCTTCACGGATGGGAATACCCATGGAGTCCAGGTAATCTTCACGCCATCGGCCGTCCGGTCAGCGATCGCGAATCCGCGTGGCGGATAGAGCGGACTGATCACCCTGGACGCCAGCTGGTCGGCGATTTGAGCACTGCTGATGAGATGGTCGAGATTCAGGTTCGCGACGTACTGCTCTGGATCGTAGTTGCCGCCCAGCAGGTTAGCCATCGCGTTACCCGGATCATGGTGGACGCTGTCGGCTGTAAACAGCGAAAACAGAAACCGTACGGATTCGCCCGGCTCCAGGTCAAAGGGGCCGCGGGAGAGCAGGAACTTCACATCACCTCCGTCAGCGATCTGCTCTGCTATACCGGGCAATGGTAAGATCCAATCCGGGTTGCCCGGTGTCATCTGTCGAACGAAGACCTGGTCGAAGTCGGATGATGTCCGACTCAGCATATAGTACTTGTTTACATCGCCCTCGGGGGTGCCGAGCCCGCCGGTCAAGAAGTCTCGGTACTCATCTGTCCGCATTGGCCCGTAGTCTCGAAACCACTGAGCGTTTGAGACCCACCAGTTAAACGACGGAGGCGGCAGCGAGATCGATACCTCATGCATCTTCGCCCCGATCGCCTTCGGGACACTCCCTTCGATGTACTGGCCACCGATGGGATCGCCGTCGTTGTCGATGATGTACGCCACACCGGCGCTGCCGAGGAAGCCGGCGATGTCATCACCCGCGCCGATTCCCGGGTTGTATGCGCTATGGAGCACATCCCCATCAATCAACACGCCGAAGTGACAGTCCGCGATCCGTGCGTTTCCGATGCTCGACAGGGTCACATCATAGATAACCACGTTCTGATCGATCGCCCGGTCAGAAACAAAACCGCTGATTACGACTTTGATGCCCAGCGGTATATGAGGTCGCCCGAAGTAGTCGTACGCCACCCCGACAGTCGTGGTATCCAGACATTCGCCGTTCAGACCAACCCCCCACGGAAAATCATACGGACGGATTGAGCCGAGCGGGGAAGATGGGTACTCGGGAGGAAACATCTCATGAGCACGCTGCCACCCGTCAGCGCCTACGGAGACAAGCGTGTCTCGTCCCACCACGCCGCCGACCCACAACGCTCCCTGAAACAAGTACTCGGCGCCACTGCCGACCGGCGTTTCGAACGATGCGCACGGCCATGGAAGACTGTCACACTCACCACCGCAGGGAAAGCCCCCGGTCAGACCAAACGTACCCATTGACGTAAACGATGTGACCAGCGAATCGGTCTGCAAGACCCCCGCACACACCGGCCAGTTCAAAGGCAGGTCTTCGGGACCCCGCGACCCGGCATCCCGACACGGCTGGCTGGTCAGGCTGACCGGCCGATTGGCCGCCTCTCCTCCTTGTCGATCGATAGCAACCAGCGGCTGGATCGCCAACAGCGACAAGACAACAGCGATAGCACTGATACGGGAAACAAGATTCAGGCGTGACATAACTCCTCCCCTTGCCGGTGGATCCAACCGGCAGGACTGATAGTGAGACACTGATTACGTACAGTATACTCTATATTGACGGGGACTCAAAGATAATGTTTGGTTAAGCCGAACAGGCCCACCGCCCGATTTTCAGCGCTGGTAGAATAGCATTCTGATTAATCTGGTGCCTGGTGCACGTCCCCGTGCACCAGGCGCCTGTACGAAGAAACTGACTACCGCTCGATCTGCAGCGCCGCCAAAAACGCTTCCTGCGGGATCTCCACCGAGCCGATCTGCTTCATCCGCTTCTTACCCTCTTTCTGGCGCTCGAGCAGCTTGCGCTTGCGGGTGACATCGCCGCCGTAGCACTTGGCCGTCACGTTCTTGCGGATCGGGCGGATTGTCGAGCGACTGATTATCCGGCTGCCGATCGCCGCCTGCAGCACCACCTCGAACATCTGCCGCGGAATCAGGTTGCGAAGCTTGTCGCACAGGGCCAGCCCCCAGTGATAGGCGCGGTCGCGGTGGATAATCGAAGACAGCGCATCGACCGGATCGCTGTTGACCAGGATATCGAGCTTGACCAGGTCGGATCGCTGGTAGTACGGGATCCCGTAGTCGAACGAGGCGTACCCGCGCGTCACCGACTTGAGCTTGTCGTAGAAGTCGAAAATGATCTCGGCCAGCGGGAAGTTGTACGTCAGCGAGGCCCGCTCGGTCGACAGATACTCGGTGTTTTTGTATTCACCGCGACGTTCGGTGCCGAGCCGCATGATCGCCCCGACATACTCCGACGGCACGATCACCTGCGCTTCGACATACGGCTCCTCGACATGATCGATCACCTGCGTCGATGGCATCTGGGCCGGGTTGTCGACCGTAACGATCTCGCCGTCGGTCAAATACACATGGTACTCGACATTCGGCACGGTGTTGATC
>WJMS01000293.1 GCA_014727815.1 candidate division GN15 bacterium | reverse complement strand
CTGCACCTGGACATCGGTCACCGACTCGGTGAAGTCGGGCAGGTCGACCCAGTAGTTGTACTGGTCTTCGGGGTCGTTGAGCGGCACGCCGTTGATATAGGTCGAAATGCGTTTATCGTCGAAGCCGCGAATCTGGGTGTAGGTATAGCCCATATTCCCGCCGGCATCGGAGAAGGAATAAAAGTTCGGGGTGGTGTTGAGCACGGTGGGCAGGTCACCGACCGTGAAATCACGCTGGATGTCATCGGCGGTGACATTCTCGAACGCCACCGGCGAAATCCCGGCCCGGGCACGACTGGCCGTCACCACAACATCCTCGCCGGGATAGTAGCGAGCGGTGAGCACGACCGTGTCCGGCAGCGACGCCGATTCGTATTGACGGGGGTTGTAGCCGACCGAGGAGAAAGTCACCCGGGTGACCTCACCGGGGACCCGGAGTGAAAAGGTACCGGCTTGATCGGTGACAGTGCCGATCCCGGTCAGGTTGGTGACCACCGACACGCCGGTGATCGGTTCATTTTGCTCGTTGACGACCGTGGCCGAGAGTGTCGCAGCACTCGCCGACTGCAGCCCGAATCCGAGCAGCATCAGGAAGGTTAGAACTAACCTCATGACAGTAACCTCGCGGTAAACGGTTCACGTTTGTGCAAGATTCCGTCCTGAGTCGATAGGTAAGCCTGCGGTGTGCAGACGAGGGGATGTGATCCAACATCTCCGTTTCCCTACGCCGGTATTATCCGGATCAGGTCGAGGGGGTATGATCTCAGGCGGTGTTTTACGCCACCCCCAACGGAATATTCTTTGTTCGCCAAGAAGATACGTTGATTGGGCGGCCGAGCGCAAGTGGTTTCTGGGGAGGGATCCGAGGTCGTTGGTGGACGGGCGCCGTCGCGAACACGATCGTCGTTGGCAGATCGACGGTGGTAGAACCGCGTAGCACGGCAGGCTCGGGTTTTGCCCTGCGGTTGGGAAGCCGGGCTGCAAGCGGCCTCGGCCTACTCGCTGCAAGCGCATTCAACGTTGCGGGAACTGCTGGACGGTGGGCGCTGTACGTATTAGTGTCAGCGTGACCGGCGGTTCGATTCCCAGAGCCACTCCGACTCTCTGTCCGCCGAAACCGGAAGATCCACCCGAGCCCGTAAGGAGCACTCGATGGCCGACCAGAAGAAATCCGACAAGATCAAATCAGCGGTGCGCGAGCACTACGCGCAGGCGATAATCAATAAGGGCGGCTGCTGCGGCCCGAATCTGCAGACGTTTGATCCCGACGCGGCCGGGCGGTTTGTCGCCATGGCCGGGTATACACCCGACGAACTGAAAGGGCTGCCGGAGGATGTCACGACGTTTGGCTGCGGCAATCCGGTGGCGCTGGCCCAGGTGGCCGAGGGTGAAACGGTGCTCGATCTCGGTTCCGGGGCGGGGCTTGATTTGATTTTGGCCGCGAAGAAGGTCGGGCCGACCGGCCGGGTGATCGGGCTCGATATGACTCCCGAGATGATCGAGACCTGCCGCAAGAATCTCGAACGGGCCGGCGTGACCAACGGCGAGGTACGGATGGGCGAGATGGAGGCGATGCCGGTCGATGACGCCGAGATCGACTGGATCATCTCCAACTGCGTGATCAATCTCTCTCCCGAAAAGGAGAAGGTCTTCGCCGAATCATTCCGGGTGCTCAAGCCGGGCGGTCGGCTGATGGTTTCCGATATCGTCACGATCGACCTTCCCGAGGAATACCGCGATGACCTGGCGGCCTGGGCCGGTTGTATTGCCGGGGCGGTCTCCGAGGAAGCGTATGTCGAGCTGGCCCGTCGGGCGGGCTTTGTTGATGTGGAGATTATCGAGAAGCTGGTGTACAACGAGGCGACGATCGGGGCGCTGGCGAATGAGTCGTGCGGGTGTTCCGGTTCGGAGAGCAATCTCAACGATGCGGCCCTGGCGAAGTATGCCAACCGGGTGGCCTCGGTGAAGGTGAGCGCGCGGAAGCCGTAGAGCGGGTGCCTTCTCATATGCCGCGTGGTATGATCACGGGCAATGTGATTGCAGGTCGGATCGAGAACGGTAGAACCGCGTCGCACGGCAGGCTCGGGTTTTGCCCTGCGGTTGGGAAGCCGGGCTGCAAGCAGCCTCGCCCTACTCGCTATCTGACGACCCTTCCCAATCATGGCAGGAGGGTGAAATAGCCCTCTTCGTACTCGTGGACGACTTCGAAGCCGATTCGCTGGTAGCAGTGGACGGCAGCTTCGTTGTCGGCTTTGACATTCAAACAGACCATTCGTCCCTCGCCGGTCAGCTCGGTCACCAGCAGTGAGGTGAGTCGGGTTGCGTAGCCTTTGTTGCGGTAGTCCGGATCGGTGGCGATGTTGCCCAGTACGGAGACCTTGTACTGCGCCGAGTCGACATGCACGCCGGTGGTCGCCACCAGGCGGCCGTCGCGGCGCAGCCCCAGGTACTTGCCGGTCTCGAGCATGCGCGGCACGAAATAGTTGCCGGGGTAGGCGCGTTGGTAGAGGGCGCGAAGTTCCTCGGTGTGCTCGGGGGTCAGCCGTATGATTTCCGAGGCCAGTGCCAGGTCATTGATCGGCTTGAAATTGCGCAACTGCATTTTCACGAAGGCGCCGAACCGGTCGGCCTCGTAGCGCGACGTGAGCGCAGGCAGGGAACTGCGTTGGAAGTGGCAGTAGAATTCGGCGGGGAGCAGGTCGACCAGGTCGGCCATCAGCTCGTCGAAGCGCTCGGTCAGCCCGAAGGCCAGCACCACCGGCTTGGGGCCGCCGGTGTAGATGAGGACGCACTCGACAATGTGCGGCCGTTCGCCGTAGATCGAGGCCCACTGGCAGTAGGGGAAATAGAAATCATCGAGATCACCCAGGTGATAGGAAAAAAGGACCGGGTCCTTTTCGAAGTGACGCTGGAGCCGGTCCTTGTCATCGGTAAACACGATCATCGCTGTCATCCTCCCCGGTGTCTCGGCAGTCGGTTATGTGCTTACGACTGCTCCTTGATTTTGTTCAAGGCCTCGAGTACCTCGTCGAGCTGATCGCGGCGGAAGGTGACGCCTTTTTTGGTCGGCAGCCACTCATCCTCTTTGGACAGGAAGTAGATGCGCAGGGTGACGAGGTTGTGCCCTTTGTATTCGGTATCCTCGATAATCAGTTTCTCGGTGGGCGAGCGTTCGAGTTCGTGTCGCATATCGTGTCCGTGTCCTTTTTGTGCCAATAGGGTTGGGGCTGCTTCGCGAGCAGCGCTTCTGTTTTCTGTGCAACTACCGTTTGTAGCCGATCGTTCGCAGGAACTGGCGGCGTTCGGCCTTGTCGTCATCGGTCTCGATCCCGAGCGGCGCCTCGCCGTCGATCACCCCCATCACGCCGCGGCCCTGGCTGGTTTCGGCAATCAGCACCTGCAACGGGTTGGCGGTGGCGCAGTAGATCCGGGCAACCTCGTCGACCTGCTTCACGCGGTTGAGCACGTTGATTGGAAAGCCGTTTTTCATGTAAATGAAGAAGGAGTGTCCGGCGGCGACGTCAAAAGCGGCTTTCTCGGCCAGCCGGATACACTCCTCATCGTTACCGTCGGAGCGCACCAGCCGTTTCTGCGAGGCCTCGCAGAAGCCGATCCCGAACAGCAGGCTCGGCGTGGAGGTCACCAGTGTTTCGTAGAGATCCTCGACGGTTTTGATGAAGTGGGCGTGGCCGAAAATGACATTGCAGCCCTCGGGGATATCGACCGTCACGATATGGCTCCGGTACTGATTATCAGTCATCGTTCGTCTCCTCCACAAACAATGAGTCCGGTATCTCGACATTGATCTGCGGGTTGCGGTAATACTCCTGGCCGGCAAACGACACGCCGAAAAGAAAGGCGGCCTTGCCCTTGCCGACAAGCTCAAACCGTCGCGGCAACCAGATTCCCTCAGCGGCCGGCGCCTGCAACAGGGTCATGTCGAGCTTGTTGAGCTTGAACATGGTCTTCTTGACGAGCCTGGCCGGAGCGAATTCGACCCGGGCGAGGTGGAAGGTCTCGCTGTCGAAGTACCACTGGCCCTCCAGCAGCGTGTCGACTTCCTCGTTGGCTTTTACCGTGAAGACGTGACACAGGAACCCTTCCGACGGCTCCTCGGCGGTGCCGTCGTAGGTGATCGTATAGGTCGCGCGCGTTTCGGGAAAGAACGGTTTCAGCATCGGGTAGGAGATGTCGTAGGCCTTGCGGTCACGCTTCTTTTTCTGGCGGTCACGGGCGGCCTCGCGGAGCTTCTTCTCCTCCTGCAGTTCATCGTCCTTGTAATACGCCACGTACTGTTCGTGGTACAGGACGGTGTCTTCGAGGTACTTCAGGTAGATTTTCTTCTCGAAGCGTTCTTTCTCGACAAAGCCCTCGTCGTCTTTCATCTCCCCTTCGGCATAGACGGCGTCGAGCGTCACGGTCGACAGTTTCGCCCGCTGGTCGTGGTAGACTTTCAGGATGCGGTCGATTAGCGCTTCGGGGTCGATCCCCTCGCTGTCCTGAGCGGCGACCGGTCCGGTCGCGAGCAGGCCCAGGGTGAGCAGTATGGTCAGCAGTCTCATTGTGGTCCCTCTCTGATGGCGATTGATTCGATCATATCGCCGGGTGCAATACGGTCGAGGACATCGAGTCCCTCAACTACCTGTCCGAATACGGTGTACCGGGCTTCGAGATGCGGCTGGGGCATGAAGCAGACAAAAAACTGTGAGCCGCCGGTGTCTTTACCGGAGGTCGCCATGCCGACTGCGCCGCGCCGGAACGGTTCATCGGAATCTTCGTTTCGTATATTCCAGTTCGGTCCGCCCCAGCCGTCGCCGCGCGGGTCGCCACCCTGGGCAACGAAGGCCGGGATGACGCGGTGGAAGGTCAGGCCGTTGTAAAAGCCGGAGCGGGCGAGTTCGACGAAATTCATGACGGTCAGGGGAGCGGTGTCGAAATAGAGTTCGATATCGATCTGGCCGTGGTCGGTCAGGATGATCGCGTGGGGGTTGATGCGGTATCGCTCGAGCGCCTTGAATATCTCATCTTCTTCGATTCGGGTCTTGATCGGGCCGACCTGGTCGGAGCGGTCTTCATCCAGTTTTTCCTTATACAAGCGGGCGGCCTCGCGACGCACGACATATGACGGATCGAGAATACCGGCGATCAGGATCTGTATCGCGGTGGTGTCCTCGCGGGGTGTTTCATCGCTCAGAAAGATCGACAGGGCATCCTGTATCCCCCGCCGGATCTCAACATCGGTGCCGGCCGGGTCGGTGGCCATGGTCTGCAGGACCGGGAGGTATTCGCGGAGTTTGCCCTGTTTGATCGTCTGCAGGGCCTGGTACTGGACGACATAGTCCGGGTCGTTGAGGGCGTGGTTGATATAATAGCCGGTGTCGACCGAAACCAGTTCGTTGTAGGCCGCCACCCGTACCATCGGATCTTCATGAACATACAGTTCGCCCAGACGGCTCTGGACGCCGTTGCCGCCGATCGTACCGTACGCGGTGGCGCACGCCGCCATGATCCGCGGGGCGGGGCGGCTGTGGCGGAGGGAGTCGATGATATCCAGTGCGGCGCCGCCTTCGGTGCGGGCCAAATAGCGCACGGCTTCGGCCAGGACAAATGGTGAACTGAAGCGGCTGAAGACTTCGCGGACAGCCAGGGTCTGTTTTTCCGGGATGTCAATCCGGTCAAGTGCGGCGATCAGCTCGATGACCAGTTTTTCATCGGATTCGTTTTGCAGGCGACGGTAGACGGCGTCGAAGGCGCGCTGTCCGCCGACCTGTCCCAGTCCCCGGATTGCCTGCGCGACCACATGCAGGTTGCCGTCGTTCAGGGCGATGGCGAGATAGTGCTCATCGCGCTCGGCGGTGGCGGCGGCGATACCGCGCAGGCCGAGCGAGCGGATCCAGGGATCGCGGTCAGCAAGAACATCGATAAAGATCGACTCGCCGGCGGCCAGCCCCATGCGGGCGAGGGCGTAGAGGGCGGCTTCCTTGGCGGAGAGATCCGGCTCTTTCACATACTGGGCGGCAAGGACTGGTCCCTTGTTTTTGGCGCCGGCGTGAAACAGACCGAAACAGGCCGCTTCGCGCACGGCGGGTGAGGGATGTTCGAGGTAGCTGACCAGCATGTCGGCCACTTCAGTCATCGATGAGTCGGCCAGCCGTCCGGCTGCCTCGACCGCTTTGGCGGTCACTCCGGCCGGCAGATCCCAGGCATCGCCGAGCAGCAATTCGGCATAGCGCTTCTGTCCGGTGAGGCCGAGTGCAAACGCGGCGGCGCGAGCGACCGCCATCGAGGTATCATCCAGCGTCGCATACAGCGCTGCCCCGGCGGCGTCATCGGCGCACCGGCCGATGGCCAGGGCGGCCCGGCGACGGACCTCGGGCGTGGGTGACTCCAGATACGGCTGCAACTCGGCGGTGCCGGCCCGGGCATCCTCGAGATGGATCACTCTCGCCTCGAGTTCCAGCGGGGTGCGGTCCCGGTAGGTGTCGTAGAAGTGGTAGCCCAGCACGGCGAGAATGATGACACCAAGGAAGAATGCGATTATTTGTCGAGTACCCGTCATAACGAGCGGGAAATCTACCTTTCACGTAGAAGAGCGTCAATCGTTTTGCGTGACAGCCGGATAGATACCGGTTCACGCCCGAATGATCAGTGTCAAGCTACGTGGGGGTTTGACGGCGGCGCAAACATAAAAATAGCCCCCGGTGGTCAGCCGGGGGCTGGTCTGACAAACTGGGCTTGTTACACAATAGTAGCCCGCTAATGCTTGCTGCAAAGGGCGTGCCCTCTGTGGCAGGATCGCGTGGCCTGGGCGATCTCGCTTGCGTTCAAGCGGTTAGCTTTGAAGTCGCGATCGTGCGTGAGAAACGGGTTGCAGGGATGTTCAGGTTTTGCACAGGCGGTTTCACTTTGGTTTCATACGGAGGGCCGTCAGATGTCACTCTTCGGCCCGCCGCCGGCGGGCGACTCGCCAGCATCTGACGGAACGGGACGGCGGTGTTGTTGGTGCACGGGTTGTGTGACGACACCGGCACAAAGCCCTCGCAGGTTTTTACAACTCCTGCCATTTGAGCGTGTAATACCCGCTTTGCAGGGTGCCGTTGATATCGGCGTAGTAGCTCTCGATCTCGAGCTTGTAGACGGCATCGGCGGTGCGCACGAGATACACATGGCTCTTGCTCGACAGCGTATGTGTCTGACCATCGTAATCGTACCAGAGTTCGTTGCCGTCGGTCAGCGAGCCGTTGAAGACCGAGCCGACAAAGTCGGGGAACATCTGCGCATTGGCCGGCATGGCCGCGAAGGCATCGATATCGTCCTTGCTGCCCAGTTCCGTGTAGGCCGGGAAAACGGCGCACGATCCGGAACCGTTGGGCCCACAGTTCTGCATGATCTCGTAGGCCGCGAATTTGAGATCCCACTCGGCCGAATTGTTGGGCGTGCTCGGAGTGACCTGGCTGCCGGAGGAGAAGTCGAAATAGCCCTCGGTCATCCCGACAGTCACCGATCCGGTCTTGGTGGCGCCGCTCAGGTCGGTCGAGTTGGCGGTCGGCTGGTAGACATAGGTCAGCCAGACTGTCCCCATGTTCGGCGGGGCGCCGCCACCGGTGATTGAGTCGACCCGGAACTTGACGAAATTGTCCCCCTCGGCATCGAGCATAGCGTAGACATAGCCGGTCATCTCGATCTGGTGGGTGATGAAGTCGTAGGTGTAGAAGCTGTCGATCACATACCGGGCAACATCTTCTTCCCACGTCACACCGGCCGTGTCGTCGATCATCACGGAGGCGAAGTCGATCGCGCCAAGATCGGCGCCGACCACGCCACCCGTGCCGGCATCGCCACCATTCAGGTTGATCACCGAACGTTGAAACGAGATGTCCCAGCCGTTGGCCTTGACATCGTCAAACGAAAACGTGGCCGGAGTCGTGTGCGAGGAGGCATCGAGGGTGGTGGTCCAGACGCCGGTCGAGCTGTTCTGGATCGAGGTGTCCTGGAAGCCGCCGGTCGGGTTGGCCGGTCCGGTTGGTGAGCTGTCGTCATCGCTGGAGCAGCCGACCACGAGGGCCAGTGTCAGGGCAAATCCGAGGGTGAGGAGTATGCGTGCAATCATGGTCGTGTATCCTTTCACTTGTGAGAGTGTATGTGGAGATCACTGTAATGCCAGATCGTAGGTGAGGCCGACAAAGACCTGCCGTCCCGGCCAGTAGCCATAGGTGACATCGGTCTGGTCGAACATGTTTTCCATTCGTACGAAGATCTCGAGGCCGTTCTGCCATCGTTTGAAGACGTTGAGGTTGAGGGTGGTGCGAGCCGGCGCGTACTCATCGGGTGTCCCCTCCTGCTCACCCGTGTTGGACTGTGAGATAAACAGTTTCTTCGAGTGAAACGAACCCCACACACTGGCGCCGAGGCCGGTTCCGCGGTGGAAGCCGGTCAGGTACCACTTGAGCGAGTGGTCGGGACGGTTGATTAGTTTGTTGCCCTGCTCGGTTCGGGTGGTGTCGCCACCGGGGCTGAGTGCGATCGAATCCGTGTCGAGGATGACATTGTGCAGGTAGGTGTAGGACACCGAGAGATCGACCGCATCGGACAGCCGCAGCCGCGATTGCCACTCGATTCCCTGCGTCACCGCGGCGTCGACATTGCGGTAGACATAGCGGCCGCGCCAGTAGCCCTCGGCGAAATCCTGCAACTCGAAATCGATCAGGTCTTCGAGATGATTGTAGTAGTAGGTCACACGGTGCAGGCCGAGTGATGCCGAGGAGAGTTCGGCCGAGATCGAGCTGTTGATCGACACTTCCTCTTTCAGGTCACTGGTCTGCCCCGACTTACCGAACGGCACCCTACCGCCGTAGACGATATAACCGGCCGCGGTGTGATCGAAAATGAAGTACTGTTCCTTTATCGAGGGCGCCCGGAAACCATAGCCGACAAAGCCGCGAAGTTTGATTCGATCGACGAGGCTGTACATGAGATTGAAGGATGGATTGACGTGGCTCCCGAAGGAATTGTGGCGCTCGTAGCGAATGCCGGGCAGGATGGACCAGTGCTCGGTCGGGGCATATTCGTATTGCAGGTAGGTCGCAATCGAGCGGTCGGGCTCGGCGGCATCGATCAGCTCGGTCGAACTCAAATCCTGGTGGGTCGCCGACAGGCCGGCGGTGGCGACATGGCCTTCGGCAATCGTGTAGTTGGCGTTGTACGACAGTTCGGCGAAAACGTCTTCCGTGCGCGAGGTGTCGACCCAGAAGCCGGCGGTGTCATACTTGTGCCAGTCGTGGTCGTAGAGGGTACCGAACAGGCGAAGCGACATGGACAGTCGATCATCGGAGAGATAATCAAGGCCGACTGAGCCCTCGTAGCGGTAGTTGCGCTCGACATCATCAAAGGCCTTAAAGAGCGAATCGCCGTGGGCATTGAGCGAGCGGGCTTCCTCCTCGATCCATTCTTTCTCCTCCCACATGACTCGCCCCGAGCCGGTCAGGCTCCAGGTTGGTGAGAGTTGCAGCTTTGCGCGGCTGTTAATATTGACCCGATCGGTCGCTTCCACGCCGTTGGTGTGACGGGTCGACTGATCCAGATCGAAACCATCGGTGGCAAACCACTTCGCGCCGAGGGTGAGGGCGAGTTTCTCCGAGCCGTATGCAAACTCGGCGCTCGGCTGGTAACTGGTGTGCGTGCCGAAATCGGTATAGATGCGGCCGTTGACCGTGTTGTAGCGGGGGTTCTTGGTGATAATGTTTATCACCCCACCCATTGCGTCGGAGCCGTACAGCGTCGAGCCGGTCCCCTTGACAACCTCGATCTTCCTGACATTCGATAGTGAAAACTGGCTCAGGTCGATTGAGCCGCGCACACGGCCGACCGCCCGTTCACCGTCGACCAGCACGAGTACCCGGTCACCCTCGATCCCGCGGATCTGCGCCCCCTGGCCGGAGAGATCTTCGGTGATCTGCACGCCGATCGCCGAGGCAAGCGCCTGATCGACCGTCACGGCGCCGGTGCGCTCGAAATCACGCTGGGTGATCACCTCGGTCTGGACCGGGACATCTTTGAGCAGGTGCGGCGAGCGAGTGCCGGTGACCACCACATCGTTGAGCACCCAGGGTTTGGGGTTGAGGCGAATCTCGAGCGAGCGGGTGCCGTGCGGAGCCGCCGTGACCGTCAGTGTATCGCTGCTGTCGTAGGAGACGTGGGTGATGAGCAGTCGCACCGGTTCGGTGTGGTCCGATTCGATTTGAAAGCCGCCGTGTTTGTCGGTGGCGACTGACTTGCCCTCGAGCAGGCGTACGGTGGCGCCGGGGATTGGCTTGCCGGTTTCGGCATCGACTACCTGCCCGCTGACGGAGGCGGCCGCGACAGGTGGGGCCGGCAGGAGGGTGGCGAGCAGGATGGTGGTGATCCATGACAGGGCGTACTTCACGCTCGCATAAAACCACCAACGTGGGCCGAGATTGTCATTTTTCTGTCATCTGCGCGATTACATTTACGGCGTCTAAATGATTGTCAGGGAATGAAAAAGGGGTGATTGGCGAAGCCGAGTGAGGTTCGTTCAAATGTGTCTCAGCTGCAGTATAACTGTGCAGGGGTAGAGCTTCGAAGATTGTGGGGCCGTCAGATGTCACTCGTCGGCCCGCCGCCGGTGGGCGACTCGCTAGCATCTGACGGAACGGGGAAGGCATTGTCGTTGGTGTACTGGGACGGGCGTCAGGCACGGGCTCTCGAGTAGGTCAGGCGGCTTGCCCGCGTGACGGTCTGACTCGCCGGCATCTGACGGAACGGGGTTGGTGTACATCGGGCGCAGCGGGTGGTCTTACCGGCCGAACTTCTTTGCGGCTTTCTCCAGGGCCGGGCTCGACAGTGATTGCAACTGCTCGTTCAACCGTGCGAGCGCATCATCGTCAAGCGTCTCCAGCTCGCGGGCGAACCGTCCGGAGGCAATCCGGTCGTACAGGCGTTCCATGCGCTTCCTGGTTGTCTTGTCTATCAACGCCGGACCGGCCTCGAGCGAGCCATAGCGCGCCGCGACTGAAATGCGGGCAAACATCCCCTCGATCCCGAAGCGCTTGATCAGGTCAATGATAAGATCCAGTTGGTAGGCAACCTCGAGATAGGCCCGGTTGGGGTCATGTCCCTTCTCGACCAGGACATCGAAGCCGGTCTTAATCAGCATTGCGAGTCCGCCGCACAACACCGCCTGTTCGCCAAACAGATCGCCAATTGCCTCTTCGGCAAAGGTCGTCTTGATGAGCCGCTTTTGTGCAATCCCGATCGCATCGGCGAGCGTAAACGCATTGGTTCGGGCGCGGCGGCTTCGATCCTGATGGACGGCGTAAAAGCCGGAGACATCGCGCTCAGCAAGGAACCTGTCCCGCACTGCCTTGCCCGGCGCATGGGGCGCCACGAGGATGACATCGCAACTATCGGGCGGCGCCACAAAGCCGAAATGTACCGACAGACCATGCAGAAACCAGAGCGTGGCATGGTCTTTCAAATGCGGCAAAATGTCGCGGATCCAAACCCGGCTGTGGAGGTGATCGGGGAAAGCGAATGCGATGATATCGGCCTCGCGGACAGCGGGTGAGATCGTTGTCACCGATTCTATCCCGTCCTTTTTGGCCAGTCGTCGGGATCTCGAACGGCTGCGAAGGCCGACCGTGACAGGGTAGCCGGAATCACGCAAATTGAGCGCAATCGCCCGTCCCTGCGAGCCATAACCGATCACCGCCACCTGTGTCCGGCCGGGGGATTGCTTTCCTGCTCGGGGGGTCATGCGGCAATATAACTTGGGGTTTGACTTTTCACAACGCCGCTGTTCTTTAGCGGTATGTCCGCACCCACAGCCGACATCGTAGCCCTGGTCAAGGCCGCCCTGGCCGAGGATATCGGGCCGGGCGATTTGACCTCGCTGGCCTGTCTCGAGCCGAATCCGGTCAAGGCGCAGATAGTGGCCAAAAGCGATGGTGTCCTGTCGGGCCTGGTCCCGCTAATGCTGACCTATGAGATTGTCGACTCGGCCAATGTCGTCACGCCGAAGATCAATGATGGTGATGTCTACTCGCGGGGCGATGTAGTGGTTGAGATCGATGGTTTCAACCAGACTGTGCTGGCTTCGGAGCGGGTCGGCTTAAATTTTCTCGGGCGGCTTTCGGGGATTGCCTCGCTGACGAGGCAGTTTGCCGAGCGGATCGGTGATCGGCCCTGCCGGATACTCGACACGCGCAAGACGACACCGGGCTGGCGACGGCTGGAGAAGGATGCGGTCCGTCACGGCGGCGGCGCCAACCATCGCATGGGCCTCTACGACATGGTGCTGATCAAGGACAACCATATTGCATCGGCGGGCTCGATTACCAAAGCGGTGGCGCTCACCCGCGAGTTTCTCGACACGCCTGATTTCCGCCTGCAGTTTGACTGCAAGGCCGAGGATATCGAGATCGAGGTCGAAGTTACGTCCGAGGCGGAACTGCGCGAAGCGCTGGAGGCGGGGGTGAGCCGGCTGCTATTGGACAACCAGTCGCTTGAGTCACTGGCGCAACTGGTGCAGATCGCCCGGGACAGGAGCCCGGGGGTGCTGCTGGAGGCGTCGGGCAATGTCACGCTCGAGACGGTGGCCGATATTGCCGCGACGGGGGTTGATTTCATCTCGGCCGGGGCCTTGACCCACTCGGCGAAAGCGGCTGACTTCTCGATGAAGGTTGTCCCCGACTGATGGCCGAGCCCGAACTCGACAGTCTGGCCGAACGGCTCCTTTCGATTATCCGCACCAAACCGGGCGAACGCTTTCCCACCGAGAAGCTTCTTCAAAAACTCACCTGCGACTATGACACGCTTCGCCGGGCGGGCAAACTCCTGGCCGACTGGAAATACCGCGTCAAGCGCAACCGCAAGGCGTTTACCTTCATCAAGGCGCCCGACCTGCTGACCGAGATCGAGATTGCGCATGGGTTGAAGACGAAGTCGATCGGCCGGACACTTGTCTGCTATCGCACGGTCAAGTCGACCAACGATATCGCCTCCGGACTGGCCGAACGCGGCGCCGAGCACGGCACGGTGGTGGTGGCCGATCAGCAGACCAAAGGTCGCGGGCGGCTGGGCCGGGTATGGCATTCGCCGCCGGAGACGGGGATCTACGTCTCGATCCTGTTACGGCCGTCGTTTCACCCCGAGCGCGCACCGGCGGTGTCGATCATGACCGCGGCGGCGCTGGCTGACACGTTCAGCCAGTATGCACCGGGCGAGGTGCAGATCAAGTGGCCGAACGATGTCTGGATTGGCGGCAAGAAAGCGGCCGGCATTCTGACTGAGTTGTCGGCCGACAAGAAAAGCGTTCATCATATTGTGATCGGGGTCGGGATAAACGTCAACCAGCGGGTCGGCCAGTTTCCCGAGGAGATTCGACCGCTGGCGACCTCGTTGCGTCGAGCGGTCAAACGCAAGGTTCGGCGGGTCGAGGTGCTTCAGTCATTCCTGGTTAATATCGAGCGGGAGTATCGCAACTACGAAAAGGACGGCCTTCGCAAATCCCACGCGAAAATCCGTCGTTACTCGGCGCTGATCGGGCATGATATCGGCATCCGCACGGGCAATGCGCTTGTCGAGGGCCGGGCGCTGGATATCGATATCGAGGGGCGCTTGATTATGGATCAGAATGGTACGGCGGTGCCGATCACGGCCGGCGAGGTGTCGGTGGTGAAGCGGCAGGGGTGATCGGGCCTGACTTGCAGAATACCGACTTCCTGCGTACCATGTACACCATGTACAACGACACGATCATGGAACATTTCCAGAACCCGCGCAATGTCGGGGAGCTGGCCGATGCCGATGCGATCGGGCAGGCCGGCAACGCCGAGACCGGCGACGTGATGAAGATCTATCTCAAGATCGCCGATGGCCGCATTGTCGAGTCCAGGCACAAGACGTTCGGCAATGCCGTGGCAATCGCGGTCAGCTCGATGGCGTCGCTGATGATCGAGGGCAAACGGCTCGAGGAGGCGCTTTTGATCACCAAAGAGGATGTCTCGTTGGCGCTCGATGGGATTCCGAAGGACAAGATGTCGTGTTCGAATATGGCGCCCGATGCCATCCGGGCGGCGATCGAAAACTACCGCAATTCCCGGGCGACCGGCTGATCCGGCCGGTCTCGCCTGAAACCACCACACCCTCCCAGCGTTTAAGCGTACATGCCGGAACTTCCTGAAGTCGAAACAGTGGTACGCGGCCTTCGCGAGACGGTCCTCGGCGAGACAATCGCCCGGGTGACACTGCAGGCGCCGCCCACGTCGACCGTGGTGTCACCGTCGCTGGCGCGAGGGTCGTTTGCACGGGCGCTGGCCGGACGGACGATTCACGATGTCACCCGTCGCGGTAAAAACATCCTGATCTCCCTCTCCGGCGATATCACTCTCTGGGTCCATCTCAAGATGACCGGGCATTTCTACTACAAAGACAAGACGGCGCCGGTGGAGAAGCATGACCTGGTCATATTCGATTTTCAGTCGACGCTCAACGGTAACCCGCTGCACCTGCGCTTCAACGACTACCGCCGGTTCGGCCGCCTGCGCGTTTTCCCCGACAGTGAACTCTGGCAGCAGGATGGTCTGAAAAACCTCGGTCCCGAACCGCTGGAGATGACCGCCGAGCAGTTTGTCCTGCTCTGCCGTCGCTCAGCCCGCATGATCAAGCCGGCGTTGCTGGATCAGACTTTTGTCGCGGGCTTGGGGAATATCTATGCCGATGAGTCACTGTACTACAGCCGGATTCATCCCAAACGCCTGACCGACTCGATTTCCAAAAAGAAGCTGATCGAGCTGCATGGTCATATCCAGGCGCTGCTCAGACGATCGATTGAGCTGATGGGGACGTCGGTGGATACGTACAGCGGGGTGAACGGACAGACGGGCAATTTCCAGTCCTATCTCAAAGCTTACAATCGCGAGGGGCAGCCGTGCGAGCGATGCGGGCGGATACTTGTTCGCGAGAAGATCGGTTCACGTTCGGCGCACTATTGCCGGGCCTGCCAGCGGATCCGCTAGTGTTCAGGTAAACCGAAGTCGCTCGCCGGTTTCGGGATCAAACAACAGCAGGGCACTGCTGTAAAAGCCAAACTGCACCGGTTCAGCTTCGGGCGCCGGCTCGGAGAGCCGCGCCGCGGTGAGGGTGACATCCTTGAATTGCAGCGTCGCGATATACTGGTCGCCCAGATACTCGCATGCTTTCACGGTTGCGGCGAATTCAAACTGTGGTCCGATCCGGATTGCCTCGGGGCGAATACCGGCAACCACCGCCCGGTCGGGGCAGCCGCGTAGATCCGAGCCAAACGGAATCAGGCGGCCATCGCGCACCGACGCCTCGACCATGTTGATCCTCGGCTGACCGATAAACTCGGCAACAAAGCGGTTGGCCGGGTTGGCGTAGAGTTCTTCCGGTGTGCCCAGTTGCTGAATCCGGCCTTCGTGCAGCAGGGCGATCCGGTCGGCCATGGTTAGCGCTTCGGCCTGGTCATGGGTGACATGGACCATCGGTCGCTGCTGGTCGCGCTGCAGGGCGACAATCTCCTGGCGCATGCGCACCCGCAGGTCGGCATCGAGATTCGACAGCGGCTCATCGAGCAGGAAGATCGCCGGCATGCGGATAATCGCCCGGCCCAGTGCCACCCGCTGGCGCTGCCCGCCGGAGAGCTGGCCCGGTTTCTTGCGCAATTGGTCGGTCAGGCCGAGAGTGGCTGCGATACTTGCGATTCGTTGGACCCGCTCCCCTTTTGGTACCCGGGCGACTTTGAGCGGGAAGGCCAGATTCTGCTCGATTGTCATGTGCGGGTAGAGCGAGTAGTTCTGGAAGACGAGGGCGACATTGCGGTCGCGCGGCCGGAGGTGGTCGACCCGTTTGTTGCCGATATAGACCTCCCCCCTATCGGCGGTCTCAAGCCCGGCGATAATGCGAAGCAGGGTTGACTTGCCGCAACCGGAGGGCCCCAGCAACACCAAGAGTTCATCGTTGGCCAGCTCCAGCGAAATGTCGGTCAGCACCGGGACGCCATCGAAGGCCTTGTGCAGGTTTTTGATCACCAGCCCGGCCATCAGTGCATCTCCTCGACAGTCCCGATCTTGATTCGAAAGTTGCGCGCGTTTTGCATGAGCGCCTCCGGCGGTGTGACGGCGGTAGTGAGAAAGAGTTGCTGGAAGCCGCCAAACGCCGAAACCAGCCCGGCCGAGCGGTTGTCATCGAGTTCGGCGAAGATTTCATCAAACAGCAGCATCGGCGGCTGCCGGCGTTTCTCCTTGAGGAGGTGATAGACGGCCAGTTTGAGCGAGATGGCGCCGGTGCGAAGCTG
>WJMS01000292.1 GCA_014727815.1 candidate division GN15 bacterium | reverse complement strand
TATTCCCTACTGCTGCCTCCCGTAGGAGTCTGGGCCGTATCTCAGTCCCAGTGTGGCCGATCACCCTCTCAGGCCGGCTATCCATCGTCGCCTTGGTGGGCCGTTACCCCGCCAACAAGCTAATGGACCGCGGACCCATCCTTGGACGGCAGATTGCTCCGCCTTTGATCTCCCGACGATGCCGCCAGGAGATGTTACCCGGTATTAGACCCCCTTTCGGGAGATTATCCCAGATCCAAGGGCAAGTTGTCCACGTGTTACTCACCCGTTCGCCACTTTACTCTTCCAACCGAAGCCGGAATTTCTCGTTCGACTTGCATGTATTAAGCACGCCGCCAGCGTTCGTTCTGAGCCAGGATCAAACTCTCCGTAAATATTTCGAATCGTTTGAATTCGACTCTGTCAATACGAACGTGTCATTGTTGCACACATTCACTCGGAATACACAAAATCAAAGGATTTTGCGGAAAGACCTCACCACATGCGAGCGTTCGCATGGGCCCGTCTTTAGCATGGCTATTTAGTTGTCAAAGAACGTCATCGAAAAAAATACTGCGCGACAGTTGCCCGTCGGCAGAAGCCCAAAATATCTCCGGGCGTGCGGCCTGTCAAGACCTTTTTTCGACTTATTTATTCCGATCTGAGCCGGCGCGAAACCTACAGGCCGCCTTCCGGCATAATCGAAACCCTCTCCGGCCGGGAATGTTCCCAACCGAAAAGCCCTTTCTTAGATCGGCTCGCAAGCTTAATACTTTAGCCGAACCTTGTCAAGGCCTTTCGTTAAAAAAGTGTGAGCCAGCCAAAAAGCTTGATTTGACGCCATTTTTACACAGTCATCCGGCTCGCCCGCTGACCGTTATACCGAATCGACCGCGACCGGATCGATCGGCGAGCCGGCTCTCTCCGGATTGCCCTCAGCCCGGGAATGTGCCCCGTCAAGCCCCACCCAGAATTACACGCTCGGCCGGATGAAAATCACCCGCCGTTGCGCTTGCCCTGTCACATTTTGTCGAAGACCAGCTATCAAGCCGTTCAGCCACGACCTCGGCACAGCCCTCGTCAGACATCGCCGGGGGGTTCGGGAACCCGGAGCAAGAGCGATAGTACCAGGAGGCGAAAGAAAATGAGGGTGCTGACTCTCTTTTTTGATTTTTGTCAAGATACCCCGTTCTTTTTTGATTATATTGGGGAATGACATTGTAACCAGCGAGGATGTAACGACTATGTTGGCAGTATCTGAAAAGGCAAGTGAAGAACTTCACAAGTTCTTCAACTCCGACAAAGGCAGAGGTAACCATCTCATTATCTACTTCCAGGGCATGGCCTGCTCCGGTCCGGCGCTGGGCCTGGCCGTCGACACCAAGGTCGATGAGCTGGAGAAGATCGAGGAGGCGGGGATCGAAGCGTACATGGACCCGAAACTGCGCGAGTTCCTCTCACAATTCGAAGGGGTGAATATCGATTACGTTACCATGAACGGTCAGTCGGGCTTTACGATCAAAGTAGCCGGCGCCGATGGTTGCGCGAGCTGCGGCGACAAAACCGAGCACTGTGACTGAGGTCTCCTCCCCTGCCTATAGCGTGTAAATGGCTCGATTTTTCCGGCCGATAGCATAAACAATCGTGAATCGTTTGTGTTATAGAAAAGTCCAAGGGGTAGACGACAACTGTGAACATGAGAATGGATCTGAACAATGCTTAACGTATCCGATAAGGCCAGCCAGGAGCTGAACACTTTCCTGGCCTCCGACCAGGGGAAAGGCAACCACCTGGTCATCTATTTCCAGGGCATGGGCTGAGGCGGCCCCAGTTTGGGGTTGGCTCTGGATGAGTCAGTAGATGGCCTGGAGAAGCTGGAAAACAACGGCGTGGCGACCTATATCGAACCCGGCCTGAAGGAGTTCCTCAGCCAGTTCGAGGGCGTCCTGATCGATCACGTCACCATGGGTGGTCGCAGCGGTTTCATTGTTAAAGTCGGCGGCGCCGGAGAATGTGGTGACAGCGGCTGCTCGTCGGGCAGCTGCGGCTGATCGACCGACATCACCAGCGATGACAGATACAACGGGCCGGTTCTCAGCCGGCCCGTTTGCGTTGCAGTTGGTTCTTGACTTGGCGTCTACAGATATTACTTTTGATCACGCAATGCCGGGGTAGCTCAGCTGGTTAGAGCACTAGATTGTGGATCTAGGGGCCGGCGGTTCGAACCCGCCCCCCGGTATACTTCTTTCCCCCTTCTGCGCCTACTTACGTGCGTTCCGGAGACACCCGAAGACAAGTCTGGCACACATGACGCAGAACCGGCGCCCGGCCATGGAGTACCGGACGCCGGACACATGTCACTTCACGACGCAGAGACCTGTTCGGAAGGAGAGACCGGGCGCTGCTGCCGGCGTGGCATCGCAACACGGACCTCGGTAGGGACTTCCCTGCGGGTCAGGTAGTTACGCAGCACGGCGCGCATCGACGTCGTCACTTGCTGTCCCTTTGCGGCTACCAACATACCTTTCTCCGTGCGAATATCCTCCGCGAGGATCATGGAACTATTCAGATCGGTCAACTTGACCGTCTTCGTCTGCACCTCGATATCGACAACCTCTACTTCGTGCAGCGCCTGGAGCAACATTGGGTGATACTGCCCCTGCTGTCCCTCGAGGGTTGCAAGGGCACGTTTCTTGGAATGCCCCGATGCGATCAGCGTATCGAAGTCGGTAACCATCTTCAATATCAGGCCGCCCAGTATGGCCGGGTCGCCGGGCAGGTTGGTCCCGGGAATGCTGTAGGCCCGAAACGGCCGGTCCTGACTGGCGATCATCTCGGCCACCACTTCCAACCGTGGGATCCTGGTCAACAAGTCCTTCGCCAGCGAGGGATGCTCGCCGAACATCTGCTGCTCCTCGTCGGTCTGCTCGTCGCCGGTGTATACCTTGTCGAGCAGGTCGGTCGGCAGGCCAATGCAGCCGATTTGCGAGAGCATGCCGGCCAGTTCATACTGCCAGGCACGCTTCAGGTTCAAGTGGCGCACCAGCTGCCCGACGTAATTCTTCAGTCGTGAGGTCCGGCTGAAAGCAACCGGGTTGACCATTGACAGAATGTCAGTCAGCACCTTGACGGCGCCGCGCAACGTCTTGCCCAGCAGGATCCGTTCGGCGACAATCAGGCGGTGCTGCTCGATCCCGGCCTCGATCGCCCACTCCATGGTGTCATTGTGACACGGTTTCATGAGAAATCGGTAGATGTTACTCTCGTTGACGGCATGCATGGCCGTTTCGAGGTCGGCATTGCCGGTGAGCATGATCCGCACCATATCCGGCGCCAGTTCCGCTGACCTGGCGAGAAACTGGATACCGTTCATCTCGGGCATGCGCATATCGGAGATGACCACCGCGTACGGTCCGTTCTTGGCGATCTTCTCCAGGCCTTCGTGTCCCCCCTCGGCAGTGTCGATGTCGAATTTTCCCCGGAAGCGCCGGCTTATGGCCGCCAGCAAACTGGGATCATCATCGACCAACAACACCCGTTCGTTATGATTGCTGTCCATAACCACGTTCCTGTTCGCTATTCTGCGACTGGCGCCGGGCTCGCTTCGCGGAGGGAAGCAAGACGTTCGGACAGTCCCAGGTTCGTTATGTATGTGTTATCTATCAGATCCACGTGGGTCTCCTCGACGCCGTCATGATCGCGTTCGAAGGCGTTGGCGAGGTGGACCGCCGTCAGGACATCGATCATCGGGTGCGGTGTCTGCGACGGCACATGGTGGTAGGCCACGGCCTCGACGATCGAGTCGGGCAGCCCCCAGAGCGACAGCAGGTGCGCCCCGATCTCGGCATGGGTCGCGCCAAGTACCTGCTGTTCGGCCCCGATTAACTCCGACCACACCCCACCGGAGAGCTTAAGAGCTTCCTGCAGCTCGGGCCGGAAATACCTGAGCATGACCAAGTGGCCGATGTCGTGCAGCAGCCCGGCCATCAGGGCATCCTGCGCCTTCCGTTTGTCGAGGTCGAGCGCTTTGGCGATCTTCTGCGCCCCGGTGCCGACGGCCATGCTGTGCGGATAGATGCCGTCGATCGACAGCCCCGGCAGCCCGTCCGCCTCGAGCCGACTGTATGTCCCGGCGGCCAGGACCAACCCCTGAACCGTGTCAAAGCCGAGCAGGTTGACCGCCTGCAGCGGGCTCTCCACCTGGGTCGGCAGTCCGAAGAAGGCCGAGTTCACCATCTGCAGTAGTTTCGCGGTGATACCGACATCTTTCGATACCAGCCGGGCTATCTTCTCCACCGACGCGGTATCGGACTGCAGCTCGCTCATGAGCGCGGTGTAGATC
>WJMS01000291.1 GCA_014727815.1 candidate division GN15 bacterium | reverse complement strand
TCCAGTTTCCCCGGCTGGGTCTGGTCATTATCGACGAGCAGCATCGTTTCGGGGTCAGGCAGCGCGGTCAGCTCTATGCCAAGGGGGAGAACCCCGACTTGCTGGTGATGACCGCCACGCCGATTCCTCGAACGCTCGCCCTGACACTGTACGGCGACCTGGACATCTCGACGATCACCGGCCTGCCGCCCGGCCGCCAGCCGATCCGCACGGTCTGGCGCACCGAGGCTGCCCGGGCCAGGGTGATGCAGTGGGTGCGCGAGGAGGTCGAAAAGGGCGGGCAGGCGTATATTGTCTATCCCCTCATCGAGAAGTCCGACCAGCTCGACTTGCGCAATGTCGAGGATGCCTTCGAGGAGCTTCGCCAGACCACATTCGCCGGCCTGCCGGTGGGGCTGGTGCACGGTCGAGTCAAGGCGAAGGACCGCGATGAAGTGCTGGCGGCATTTCGCGAGGGCCGGGTGAAAGTACTCATGGCCACTACGGTGATCGAGGTCGGTCTGGACAATCCGAACGCCACCCTGCTGATCATCGAACAGGCCGAACGGTTCGGCCTGGCGCAGCTGCATCAGTTGCGCGGTCGGGTTGGCCGCGGCGAGGATGCCGCGACCGTTGTTGCCCTGGCCGACGAGCCGCTCGGTGAGATGGCGCATCGACGGCTGGAGTATTTTGCCAATCATGGCGATGGGTTCGAGATTGCCGAGGCCGATCTGGAGTTACGCGGCCCCGGCGAAATCTTCGGTGTCCGCCAGTCGGGCCTGCCCGAATTGCGAATCGCCGATCTCTCCCGTGATCGTGATCTGCTCGAGTCGGCCCGGGGGCTGGTTGCCGAGCTGTTCGAGTCCCAGAACAGTCTTGACAGGCATCGCCAAAAACTGTATTCGTTCCTCGAACGGGCGGCCGGTCGCCGCGAAGTGAACCTGGGTGGAGGTTAGGCAGCATGAACGATACGACCGACAAGTTTGATACCCAATTCTACCAGTTGATTGTCTCTTTGCATGCCGGCGCCATGCAGCAGCTGGGCAAGGTCGCCTCGCCGTTTACCGGTGAGATCGAGCGTGATCTCGATGCCGCCCGCGGCACGATCGATATGATCGACATGCTCAAGCGCAAGACCGCCGGTAACCTGACCGACGAGGAGAATCGGCTGGTCGAACATGTCCTCTATGAACTTCGTATGAATTATGTCGATGAATCTAAGAAAGGGGACGAACCGAAAGATGAGCCCCCGAAGACGGATTCAGCGACCGACGAGTCATCCCCCGCAAGCGATTCGAAAGCGAACGACACCGAGGGCCCCGACAAGCAATAGTCCCCTGAGAATCTGACGTTGCGTACGGTACCGTTGACCCCGGCCGGGTGTATAAGAAACGCTGGAGAATGGTACCTCACAGACGTCTTCTACAGGGCAAATAATGTTGATTTTACCACTGTTTAGCCTATATTATTCTCGAAATGGTTGATAATTCCGCAGTTAGCCCGAATCTCCCGGCATCGGAAATGACCGCCGCTTTTGGTCCCGAGCTGGAATTCGATCGCCCGCTGGCGCCGCTGACCAGCTATCAGACGGGTGGCCCGGCCAGGTACTTTCTGGCTGCGCACTCGGCGGAGAAGCTGCTCGAAGCGGTGGCGACGGCCCGTCGACTGAGTATCCCGTATTTCCTGATCGGGGGTGGCTCCAACTTGCTGGTTTCCGACCAGGGCTTTGACGGCCTGATCATCAAGGTCGATATTCGCGGGATACACCTCACGGGTGAGACCGGGATCGACTGCGGGGCCGGCGAGGACCTGATGGCCCTGGTCGATTTCGCCACCCAAAACGGCCTCACCGGGATCGAGTTTGCCGCCGGTATCTGGGGCTCGGTTGGCGGCGCTATCTACGGCAACGCCGGCGCCTTTGGCGGCGAGATCGGTTCGGTGGTCACTGAGCTGAGCCTGGTTGGTCGCGACGGCACCGCCAAGACCGTTGGCCCGGACTACTGCAAATTCGCCTACCGGGATTCGTATCTGAAGCAGACCCGCGAGGTAGTCACCCGGGCGGTTTTCAAGCTGGAGAAGGGCGACCGGGACTCAATTGACCAGCGGGTCAAAGAGATCCTGCATGTGCGCGACGCCAAGCATCCGAATACCGGCAAGTCAGCCGGCTGCTTTTTCAAGAATATCCCGGATCCGACGCAACCGTACGGTAAGCTTCCGGCCGGCAAGCTGCTCGAGGAATCGGGCGCCAAACAACTGCAGGTCGGCGGTGCGAAAGTATTTGAAAAACACGCCAATATTATCGTCAATACAGGTAACGCGACGTCTCACGACATTCGCCTGCTGGCCAACCTGATGAAGCAACGGGTACGCGAGAAATTCAATGTCGAACTCGAAGAAGAGGTAATCCAGGTTGGCTCGTTTTGACCCGCCTGCATGGAGGACTGCTATCGATCGTTTGCTATCGTTGTAACGCGATTACGTTATACCGCTGAGTAAGAGTGATTGTGCGCGGTCTTCATCTTGTCCTGTTTACCGTTCTTGCACTGACCGGTGTCTTTGCAGTCGCGCCGAGTTATGCCCGGGTAGGCTTCCAGGCGACCCTGGAGGATTCCACCCGGCGTGTCTCGTGGTTCGACCAGCCGAGTTATGAATTCTCGGCAGCCATGGTTCCCAGGTCTTACCCGCCGCTTTCCCGGCTGCTGCAATTCGAACCGCGCGTTGTCCGCCAGAGTTTCGAAGACACCACCCTGACGTTCAATACCGAGTTCAAGAACGGCCTGACCATGGTCCCGGTGACGGTCGGGGCGCTGGAGTATTACCAGTACCGGGCCGAAAAGCGCGAGCGGGAGAAGTTCCAGCAGGCCGCCCAGCGATCGCTGGTCGAGGCCAAGCAGGGAAGAGGTCGCGAAGGGTTGAACATCGGTTTCGACCAGCTGCCCCAGCGATTTGACAAGATCTTCGGCGAGGGCGGCGCCAACCTCAAGATCACCGGTTACCGTCGTATCACCTTCTCCGGGCGCTCGACCTGGCAGGACGGCGCCGAGTCCGACCTCTTCCGCCAGAGCAAGTTCCCCTCGCTCAACATGGAACAGATCTCCCGGTTTGATATCACCGGTACGATCGGCTCGAAAATCACGGTCAGTGTCTCGCAGGACAACCAGACCGATATTCCGCTTTCGAACCGGCTGCAGATCCGCTACAAGGGTGACGAGGACGACATCCTCAAGTCGATCGAGGCCGGTAACACCAACCTGAGTTTGCCCAATACCCGTTTTGTCGGGTACTCCTCTCGGATTCAGGGTCTGTTTGGTATCAAGGCCGCGGCACAGGTCGGCAACCTGACCCTCACCGCCATCGCCTCGCAGGAGAAGGGTTCCAGTGAGCAGGCGTCGATCGATGCCTCCGGTGAGGCCAATGCCGAGACGATTCGTGACTACCAGTACGAAACCAACCGCATCTACGATCTCGGCTACGCCGGTGAGTTCGGCCCCTATGACCAGGTTACTGAGTTGTTCATTTACGAAGAGGAGACCAACCAGACGGAAGCCGACTTCCGCTACGGTCGGTTGATGATCGACCCCACCCGCCCCGATTTCCAGGCCGACCTGGCCGAAACGCCGCCGATGAAGCAGGTGGATCAGAACCAGTACACCTGGTACGATGATCCGGACCAGAACTTGCACTACGTCGTCTTCAACAATCGTCGCCCCGACCGGCGAGCGCGCGGTATCTACATGACTGTCGCACGGTACAGTTCCCCGGATCAAGCCGAGCCCGACCGCATCGATCAAATCGGCTCAACGACCGGTGATACCCTCATGCTGAAGAGCATTCACGCCACGCAGTCGGCGTATACCCCCCGTCATCCCACCTGGGACCTGATGTGGCGCAATACGTACCGCATTCCAAAAGGCGTCAGTGTCGATGAAATCGATATCAAGGTGTTCAAGGGACTGCCCGGACAGGAGGGACAGAGCACGTCGCTGGAATACCAACTCAATGAGGCGCAGCAGTCGGAAGGCTACTACATCGAGATCCTCGGCCTCGATCAGTACAATCTGCAGAACGAAAACCGGCCGGACAACCTGGTCGATCCACGCCAGGAGGTATTCCGAAGCGACTGGGGGCTGCTGATCTTCCCGAATCGGCAGCCATTCGCGTCGGATACCACCTATACGACCCTGGCCGGGGAGACGGCGCCGCTTGCCGATCGGGACTCGACGCTGTACAACAACAGCTCGACTACGGCACAGGCCAAGGCCAGTAAGTACTACATCCAGTATGTCTCCAAGTCGCGCAGTTCGATCATCCGGCTCAACCGCGTCAATATCATCGAGGGCTCCGAAGTCGTGACGGTAAACGGTCGCCGCCTGACCCGCGGTGAGGGCTACAATATCGACTATTCCTTTGGGTCGATCACGCTGCTCGATGAGGAAGCGACCGATCCGAACTCGCAGGTCTCGATCGACTACGAGTACGCGCCGTTTCTGGCGATCCAGAAGAAGACCCTGCTCGGGATGCGGGCCGAGTACGAATGGAGTAAGGATCTGCGTTTCGGCACAACCGTCCTGTACAAATCCGACAAGGCGCAGGACCGCAAGCCCCGTGTCGGTCAGGAAACAGCAAAGATGCTGGTCCTTGACTTCGACATGGATTTCAAGATCTATCCCAGCTTCATGACCAAGGCGGTTGATGCCCTGCCGGGTATCCAGACCGAACAGCAATCGGCTATGACCGTCTCGGCCGAGGTGGCCCAGTCGCGGCCGAACCCGAACGTCGACGATGTCGCATACATCGACGACTTCGAGGCGGCCCTCGACCAGCTCAGTCTCGGTAAGTCGCGCACCCAGTGGACCAAGTCATCGCAGCCGGTACAGGTCTTCGGCAACTGGCAGCGAGGGCGCATGCTCTGGCACCTGCCGTTCGATCGGCCCCGGCGCGAGGATGTCTACGCCGGCGATGTTCCCCAGGGACAGGGGGAGGTGCAGACCCTCCGGCTGGTCTATCGGCCCAGGAATCTCGTTATCACGCCCAACTATGACTTCGACACGACGGTTGTCGACACCGAAACGATAGTCGACACGAACTTCGTCGATGCTGACACGTCCTTTGCCAATTCATGGGCGGGGATTATCCGGGCCTTCGACGGCCGGGTCGACGCCGAGCGGGCGCAGTTGTTCGAGATGCGCGTGCGGGCGCCCACGGGCGGGAAAATCCACTTCGACTTCGGGCGAGTGAGTGAAGATGTCAACGGTGATGGCGCGGCATTTGGTGAAGACGATCGTCCCTTCGGGGACCAGAGCGGCACGGTCAGTGAAGAAGAAGATGTCGGCCTGGATGGATTGCCGGACATTCTCGAGCCGGGCTACCATCCGGATACCCTGCCCGACCCGAACGGTGACAACTGGTATTTCCGCAACGAAGGCACGTGTCCGTTCCCGGCCGACGTATGCAACAGCACCGCCTTCCAGGCCCGGATGGAAGACCCCGACGATTCCCTGTACTATGAGT
>WJMS01000290.1 GCA_014727815.1 candidate division GN15 bacterium | reverse complement strand
GATGGCGCCGGTGGCGATGATTCGCGGTGAACAGCCGGTGCTGCCAGCACCGCCGAGTCCGTCGTCGTATCCCGAGACACCGGCCAACAATCAGCATGCCCTCATGCTCGTGCTGGGTGACCTGCTGGAGATGGACCACCTGACGTTTTTCTCGTTGCTGTTTGCGATCGTGATCGACCTGATCGTGATCGTCATGGCGATGGCCGGTTCGCTGATGAGTGACAATATGTCGCTGATGATGGATCGGGTGGAGCGCGATGGTCTCAAGCGCATCCGCCGCGCCTCGCTCGAGGAACCGGCGGAACTCGAGGCGATGCTCGAACGCAATCTCGACCGGGTGAAGATTGCCGGACGGTATGGTATCGACCTGCAAACCGCCATCAACGACTTCACCGAAAAAAAACGCAGGCTCGAACTGCACCGCGGCCCCGAGGAGGCGCGGTCCGACGATGCCCTCCCTTCGATGAACGACCTGGTCCGCGAACGCGAAACGAACCTGCGCTGGTAGGTATGCAAGGCGGACGTATCTTGAAGTGAACGCAATTCTGTTACTGCTTCCTGTTTCTGCAGGACAGACGTAAGTCTGTCTTTCCCGCGAACGCGGGAATCTATCTTCAATTGTCAACACAGGAGGCAGCCGGGTAGGCCGAGGCTGCCGATCGGCTACTGCTCAGGAGAGGTAGCTCCGAACCCCTGCGGTTCGGACTAACAAACCTGCAACCCGACAGACAGTCGAGTAGGTCGTGGCTGCTTGCAGCCCGGCCGATATACTTCCAGCAAACCACTTACTCGTGATTTCAGTAACAAAGAGAAACCCTGTCTGGGGTTTGAGCACACAAGGAGGGGGGTTGACAGACAGGGTTTCCAAGGGGGAAATGATGTGAGCAGAGACAACATACACCATTTTTGAAATTTGTCAATGGCGCTTTCGATCAGCGTGGACGTTATTTTTAGAGGGAATCTGTCCGATTTGGGCCGACGGCCCGCGCGCTCGATATCGACTCTGATTCGGGACTCCGTCAAAATGCGAAACCGTCTCGCACAAGAGATGTTGTAACAGGCAAGACAACACATCTACCAGTGCACACGAGGTGCTTATGATTGGACGGACTTTCCTGTTTCTCTGGATACTCGCGCTTCTGGCCGGCTGCAGCTCCAACAGCACAACCGAGAACGAGGCGATGAATGTCAAGGTCGAGGTTGCCTTCCCCAACCTCACTTTTGAGCAACCACTTGATTTCCAGTTTCCCGACGACGGCAGCAACCGTCTGTTCATCGTCGAGCAGCCGGGCCGGATCTGGGTCATCGACAACGATCCGCAAACCAGCGAGCGGCGCTTGTTCCTCGATATCAGCGGGCGGATTGACGATCGCGGCTGGGAAGAGGGGCTGCTGGGCTTGGCCTTCCATCCGGACTACGTCTCCAACGGCCACTTCTATGTCAACTACACTGCCACCGATCCTGACCGGACGGTGGTCAGCCGCTTTTCGGTAAGCGAAGCCAATCCCGACAGCGCCGACGCCGACAGCGAGTTCGAAATCATCACCTACCGCCAGCCGTACTCCAACCACAACGGCGGCGGTATCGTGTTCGGGCCCGATGGTTACCTGTATATCACCGCCGGCGATGGCGGCTCGGCCGGCGACCCGCAGAACAACGGCCAGGACCGCACTACCCTGCTGGGAACGCTGCTGCGGATCGACATCGACAATACCGAAGATGGTCGAAACTATGCTATCCCGCCGGACAACCCGTTTGTCGGCAATGACTCGGGCTTCGCCGAAGAGATCTATGCTTGGGGTCTGCGCAATGTCTGGCGGTTTTCGTTCGACGAACCGACCGGGCGGCTGTGGGCCGCCGATGTCGGCCAGAACCGAATCGAGGAGATTGACCTGATCGTCCCCGGCGGCAACTACGGCTGGAATATCATGGAAGGCACCGAATGCTACAACGCATCTGACTGTGATACAACCGGACTGATCCTGCCGGTAGCGGAATACACCCACGAGATGGGGCAGTCGATCACCGGCGGCTATGTCTACCGCGGCGAACGAGTGCCGGAGCTGACGGGGATGTACATCTATGCCGATTTTATGACCGGACGAATCTGGGGCCTGCGCTATGAGAATGATACTGCCGAGACCGCGCTGTTGATGAATTCGGGGCTGACGATTGCATCATTCGGGGTCGATCAAAACGACGAACTCTACATGACGGTGTTTGACGGGAAAATCTACCGGTTCGCACCAGCCCAGTAGGGTACGTTTGTCCGCAAACGTGCCGTTTCCGAATCGAAGCGGGGATATCATGTGGCATGTCCGAAGACGGACATGCCCGACAGTGACTAACTCAAATCACCGTTTGTCTGAATCAAACCATCCTTGATTCGGATGATGCGTTCGCCGTGCTTGGCGATATTCATGTCGTGGGTAATCATCACAATCGTCTTGCCCGCCTGATGCAGTTCATCGAACAGGCTGACAATCGCCTCGCCGGATTTGGAGTCGAGATTTCCGGTCGGCTCGTCGGCGAGAATGATATCCGGCTCGTTGGCCAGGGCCCGGGCAATCGCCACGCGCTGCATTTCACCACCCGACATCTCGGTCGGTTTGTTGGCCATCTTGTCGGCCAGGCCGACGCGCGAGAGCAGCTCCGCCACCCGCTCCCGGCGTTTGCGGCTGCTGACTCTGGCAAACAGCAGGGGCACCTCGACATTTTCATAGGCGGTCGCATACGGCAGCAGGTTGAACGCCTGGAAGACGAAGCCGACCGTGCGATTGCGGACATCGGCGAGCTGGTTGGGAGTCATCTTGTTGACCAGTTGCCCCTCGAGGTAGTACTCGCCGGTGGTGGGGATGTCGAGACAGCCCATCAGGTTCATCAGGGTCGACTTGCCGGAGCCCGAGGGACCCACCACGCCGACAAACTCGCCCCGTTTGACCAGGCAGTCGATTCCCTTCAGCGCTTCGAACGATACCTTGCCGGTGCGGTAACTCTTGCGCACGTCGCGCATATCGATAATCGTGTCAGTCATCGATTTGGCCTCACCCCTTGCTGATCCGTTGGTGTTGACGGCAATCTTATTCATAACGCAGTGACTCCACCGGGTTGACCGACGCCGCCCGCATGGCCGGGAAAAGACCCGACAGCAGGCCCATCGCGCCGAGGATGATAATAACGGCCATACCAATTTCGAATGAGACGGTCGGCCGGCCCATGAACTCCAGCACGTCAGCCGTGCCCGGATTCACCGGCATCCGCTTGAAGCCTTCGGTCAGGGCGTAGCTGATCGCCATGCCGAGGGCGCCGCCCGTGAATGTGATCATGAGCGCCTCTACCAGGAATTGCGACAGAATCAGCGACCGTCGCGCCCCCACCGCCATCTTGATACCGATCTCGCGGGTGCGTTCCTTGATCGAGACATACATGATATTGGCCACACCGACTCCGGCAATCAGCAGAGTAAGCGAGCCGATGATGCCGAGGAACATCTTGATACCGATCATGATGTTGGTGAATTCCTGCTGGCTGGCGACCACGTCCCAGATCGACAGCGCCCGCTCGTCGGTCGGATCAAATTTGTACTTGGCGCCGAGTACCTCGAACAACTGCCGCTCGATATGCGGCATGTCGGCCTTGTCGTACGGCTGGTAGACGATATTGTCGAGCCAGGGATCGCCGAAGACCGCCTTGAAGGTTGTTGACGGGATTGCGAGGTTGTCCTCGTCCATACCGGAGTAGCTGTTAGTCTGCATCTTCTCGGCCATCACCCCGACCACCGTAAACGGCATGTCGTTGACCAGTATCTGCTTGCCGATCGGGTCCTCATCGCCGAACAACCGCTCGTTCAGGTCCCAGCCGAGAAAGGCCACCCGGCGACGCTTCTCCATGTCGATCTGGTTGATCATCCGTCCGCCGACCTGCGGCAGATGGTAGCGCATCTCTTCGAAACTGGGGTGGATACCGGTCACATGTTCGCTGAGGACTTCGTCGCCGTACCGGACAGTCACGCCCCAGCGGTGATATTCGCCGGCGACATGCTTGAGTTCGGGAATACGTTCGGCAATATATTCGGGGTCTTCCTTGAGAAACCGGATTGGCCGACCCTTGCCCAGTCCCTTGAACGGCTTGGTCGTCTGCCCGCCCCACATGACCGCAAGGTTGGAGCCGAGGCCGCGCTGGTTGAGCGACATCTGCCGGTGCAGCCCTTCGCCGAAGGCGAGCAGCAGCATGATCGACATCGTCCCCCAGGCCAGGGCCACCAGGGTCAGGGTGATCCGCTTTTTCTGTTTGCGGAAGTCACGGACGAACAGGTTGTACATCATCGTGAAGTTCATGACACACCTAAAACAGCTTCAGGGCCTGGACCGGTTGCAGGTTGGCGGCCCGTCGCGCCGGGAAGATCCCCGCGAAAAAGCCGACAATCCCCAGCAGGACGATACACAACACGCCCGCGGAGACATTGACCTGGGGCACGCCGATGAAGTCGGTCAGGCCGAATGCGGGCACCAGCGAGACAATCAGCCAGGCGAACAGGAACCCGAGTGTCCCGCCGACCGCGGTGATCAGCAGTGTCTCCAGCACGAACTGGGTCATCACATAGCTTTTGCGCGCGCCCAGGGCCATCTTGATCCCGATCTCTTTGGTCCGTTCCTCGAGGACGACATTCATGATGTTCGATACACCGATACCGCCGGTGATCAACGTTGAAGCGCCGATCCCGACCAGGAACCACTGGAAGGCGGTGAAGAAGGTCTTGAGAAACTCGAAACCGCGCGTGGTATCCCAGACCGAAAGCGCCTCGCGGTCGGTCGGATCAAACTTGTACTTGCCGCCGAGGATCTCATAGATCTCCCGTCGCGCCTGGGCCATGCTGTATTCTTTTTTGGCCTGGACGACGAAATTGCTCATCCATCGAGTCGAATACATCGTCCCGAATGTCGTTGAGGGTATAAAGGCCACGCGGCTGTCGCGGCTGCCGTAGGATGAGTTCTGGTCCTTCTCCTTCATGACGCCGATCACCGTAAACGGAACACTGTTGACTTCGACCTGCTGTCCGATCGGGTCCTCATTGCCGAACAGGTCCTGCTTGAGCAGATTGCCGATAAAGACCACCCGCCGGCGCTCGTTGATATCGTTCTGGTTGATAAAGCGCGAGCCGCGCCGGGGGATGACATTACGCATGTCGCCGAACTCCGGCCAGCAGCCGACGAGCATGCGAAGGCTGCTGTTACGGCCGCGCTTGATGGTGACATTCCAGCGGCGGAACTCCGGTGAAATGCTTCCGACCGTCTGCGCCACCTGCTTGATGTGGGTGACATCGTCGGCCGTCGGGCGAATCTGGCGACCGCGCGGCAGGCCCTTGTACTCCTTGCCGGTGACGCCGGGCCAGAAGATGGCGATATTGTCGCCCATGCCTTTCTGGCTCTTGAGCTGAGCGTCGCCGATACCCTTGCCGAAGGCGAAGAGCAGGACGATCGAGCAAGTGCCCCAGAAGATGCCGAACATGGTCAGCATGCTGCGAAGCTTCTGTCGCCGCAGGTCGTTCCAGAATTGCTTGAGCGTAATGAGTGGTAACATGGGTCAGGCCACGTGCGCTGCGTTAGTCCCAGGGCTCGATTTCTTTGGGCGGACGTTCGACAATCAACTCGCCCTCGGACAGGCCCTCGGTTACCTCGATATTGATACCATCGGAGAGACCGGTCTGAATCTCGCGCTCCTCGATATTGCCGACCGTATCGCGCACCTCGACCCGGGCTACCGAGTCTTTGAACGTGACCAGCCGCT
>WJMS01000036.1 GCA_014727815.1 candidate division GN15 bacterium | reverse complement strand
GAGGTGGAGCTGTGTGGTCATGCCACGCTGGGCACGGCGCACGTGTTGTTTTCCGACGGGCTCGCACCGGCCGGGTCGACCATCACCTTTCACACCAAGAGCGGTCGGCTTCGGGCGCGACAGGACGGCGAGTATATCGTGCTCGATTTTCCGGCCCTGGAGGTGAGACCGGGTGAGCCGGTCAGTGGTGTGATCGAGGCGCTGGGAGTGACGCCGGTCGGCTTCAACAGGACGCGCTCCGATTACCTGGTCGAGGTGAGCACGGAGCAGGCCGTGCGGCAGTGTGATCCAGATCAGGCGCTGTTGAAGAAAGCCGGGGTACGGGGCGTGATCGTGACCGCCGGCGGTTCCGGCGACTACGATTTCGTATCGCGCTTTTTTGCGCCGGGAGCGGGAATCGCCGAGGATCCGGTGACCGGTTCCGCCCATTGTGCGCTCGCGCCGTACTGGCAGAAGAAGCTTGGCAAGGACACCATGCTGGCGTACCAGGCCTCGGCGCGTGGCGGCGAGGTGCGGGTGACGGTGCGTGGTGATCGGGTGGAACTGGCCGGGAAAGCGGTGATTACACTACGCGGGGAGTTGCTGGTGTAGGGAGGACGGGAGGCCTGCTATGCTGATAAGATCATTATTTGCCGGGAGATAGAATCATGCTGACTGGCGTTCACATCCTCTTGACCTATGGCTGCACGTACGAGTGCGACCACTGTTTCCTGCATTGTTCCCCTCGCGCTGAGGGCACGTTTACCGTGGCCGGACTCCGTTCGCTTTACGACCAGATCGATTCGTGCGGCACGATTGACACTGTCTATTTCGAGGGCGGCGAGCCCTTTTTGTATTATCCGCTCATGCTCGAGGGGATTTTCATGGCGCACAGTCGGGGGATCAAGGTCGGGATTGTCACCAACGGCTATTGGGGGACGTCTGAAGAGGATGCCGAGTTATGGCTGCGGCCGCTGGTAGGGCTGGGCATTCATGATCTCAGTATCAGCGATGACAAGTTCCATTTCGGCGACGAGGTCAGCCCGGCCGGCCGGGCGATTGCGGCCGCACAGAAGCTGGGGCTTCCGGTCGATTCAATCTGTATCGAGGCGCCGACCGTTCGCGATGAAGGCGAGGTCGGCAAGGGTGAGCCGATTGTAGGTGGTGGGGTGCGGTTCCGCGGTCGGGCGGCGGACAAGCTGACGGTCGGCCTGCCGCGACGGCCGTGCAGTGAATTCACGGCCTGCGATCGCGAAGAACTGGCCGAGCCGGGCCGGGTGCATATCGATCCGTTCGGCAATGTGATGGTCTGCCAGGGGATCAGTATCGGCAACGTGTGGCAGAGCGAGCTGGAGCAACTGATGCGTGAGCATGATCCGCAGGCGCATCCGATTATCGGACCGCTGCTTCGGGGCGGGCCGCAGGCGCTGGCCGAAGCGTACGGGGTGGCGCATGATGAGGGTTATGTCGATGAGTGCCACTTCTGCTATGACGTGCGCCGAAAGCTGCTCGACCGTTTTCCGGAAAGCCTGACACCACGGCAGGTGTACGGGGTTGACTGAACCGCACACGGCTCTGGCCGGCATCATGGTCGATTACTGATCGACTTTGGCCAGGACCGCTTCAAACGGGTTCAAGCGCACTTTCTTCGGTTCCTGATCAAAGGTCAACACGAACTCCGTCTCCGGTCCCCGAATGACCTGTGCCGTATACTGCACGCTCTTGTTCGCAAACTCAATCTGCAGCGGCATGATGACCGTGAAATCCGGTCCCACCTCGCGTTGTTCAACCCGGCAGCGCGCCCGCCACAAACCGTCCGAGGCGTCCATGTCGATACTTCGCTCAAAGACATACTCAGGCAATTCAGTGCCGTAGATCCACTGATCGAAGAAGAAGCCCCAGTCAATCCCGGTACGTTTTTCCAGCAGGTTGCGAAAATCCTGTGTGGAGGCGTTGCGCCCGGCATACTGTTGGTGAAATTCCTTCAGAAAATCATCGAAACGGCTGTGATCCAGAGTGCTCCAGTCGGTCAAATGGCAGCGCAGCATATGCAGGACCAGAGCGGCTTTTTCGTATATGATCAGTTGGTAGTCGCCGGACGTCTTCGACGATGTGGTCCGCCTTCCCTGGATGATGGGCCCGGCCTCCTCACCACCAATCAGCCAGTTCTTGCGGACGGAGAAGACATTGTCGCGCATCTCGCGCAGCTTTTCGACAAACCGTTCCGGGGTGACGACCGTGTTGCAGTAGCGCAGGCAAGAGAACTCGGCCAGTCCCTCTGACAACCACTGATCGTGGTATGTTTCGTAGCCGACTGACGACCCCCACCACTGGTGGGCCACCTCATGGGCTCGCATCAGCAAGTCTTCGCCTTGTGTCTGGCGATTGCGAAAGGTCCAGAACGGCAGATTGATCATCCCCGGAAACGACTCTCCGTGGGAGTACACGCTTTCCGAGGCCCGGAAGCAGTCGCGAATCGGGGGACCATAGAGGTGCATATACAGCCGCAGCGGATCCAGAATCGAGGGTGAAAGGTGATCGTACCAGTCTTCGCGGAAGTCTTTGATCAGCGCTTCGTGCAATGCCCGGTTGTGGTACAACTCAACTCGAGACAGGTTATCTTCACGGTACACGCGCTTGTCGAAGTCGGCGATGTTGAAGGTCACACCCTTCTCGGGACGATCGGTTTGCCAATGCGTAAACAGGGTGTCAGCAACGGTGCTGCTGTCGACCAGTGTAGCCGAGGCAATAAGGGTGAACTCTGCAGGCGACTTAAACCGCAGGTCGAAGTCGGTCCAGCGACTTGCGCCGGTGGTCGGGTACCAGAACACGCTGGCATCGACAAGAAACAGCCCGTATTGCCGCCGTACGATGTCACCGTGATACCGCACGCGGAGCTGGAGTGTGTCACCGACGCGCGGCCGCTCCGGAAACGCCAGATAGAGCAGAAAAGCGGACGGGCGCAACTCGTTGGCCTCTCTGACAAACTCCACCTCGCGGCCGTCACCAAGTCCAACCGAACTGACTTCGAGGCCCGGGTGCAGGTTCAGGATAGTGAACTGGGCACTTGGATCGAGCACAACCAGGTCCAGCAACGCTTCGGCCTCGAGCACTCCCGACCGGTCCAGCGCCGATTCAATAGTATATCGTATCGGCTCAAACGCATCTTCCCGGGGACCGTTGATATTGCTGAGCGATTCCTTCACCCCGGCGTGATAGCTGCACACGGTTTCCACACCATCCCATTCCGGATATGCCTTGCCGAACATCACTTCCTCACGTGCGAGGGGCTGGTAACGATACTGATCATGATCGAACTGATCATTGATGCTGTGGACGATCAGGAATGGTTCGGGCCGTTGGTACACAACATTCCTCAGGATCGTGAAGGGGAGGTGATAGTCGCTCGAGTGAGTCATGGCCCGAAAGCCGTACTCCATGAACCGCCGGTCTTCGCTGGTGGGCAGACCGACCCGATGCGGGTCGGCGCCGTCAAGATTCAGGCGTTCGAGGCCGGCAAAAAACAACACCACTCGGCTGACAGTCCCGGCGAGTGAGTCAGCTTTGTAGAATCGCTTCATCTGGAATCGCTCGGTACGAATCGGCGGTTTGAAATCGATACTGCCTCGACCCACGAAGTACCCGCCGACGTAAACCGGGGAGTCGTTGATCCATACCGGTTCGAACAGATAGAGAGTTCCCGAGTCCAGGGCGAGCCTGAAGTCAGCGTGACGCAATTCCGTGTCGGATATGGTCAGACCGAGTGTGTTAAGCCGCGGCTGCCTGAGTTGTTCCAGCAGCGGCAGCCAGATAGAGTCGGTCTGCGACGGCGGTGGTTCGGTGATCGACTCTTGAGCAGCGGCCGGTGACAGCAGACAGACCGACAGCAGAAGCGTGAGAATGACCCGTTGAAACATGAGATTCCCTCCCGCGGATCAGCTTTGATTTGTCCCCGCCGAATGCCTTCGATGATGCGGCGCACAGCTCGGTGCGGCACGACGAGTGTGCATGAAGGCAAGGTACAATGCAGCAACAAACTCTGCAAGAGGTTAGCGGTGATTCCCATCCATATCGGGTCATCTCCCTCTTCAGCGCGCCGACTGGACCACTAATCAGTACCGTCACTCACGCGTACGAATATTGCGGTTCCCACTTGTTGGGGCCGTTTTCGAGCATATCGAAGATATGCCAGACCGCACAGAAATCATCGCCCGGACCAAACCAGGTGTGGGCGACACGCCTGATGGTGCCGTCGCTCTCGCGATGGAAGGTTGAGATACCGGGCCACGGCTTGTCGTCATCACTCATATAGCCCATCTCTTTCGCGAACGGGCTGTCGGCGCCAGAGAGAATGGTGAACTTCCAGTCACGGCTGTCGGCGAACTCGCGCATGGTCTCGGGTGGGTCGTTGGAGACGACAACAAAGGCGGCCCGGTTGTTGAGGTGCTGGTACACGCCATTGAATCCATCGGCCCACAACGTGCACCAGCGGCAGTGTTTGCCCATGTTGTGGACCGTGATCAGGTCATCTTTGTCGCCGAACAGGTCGGTGAGTGGGACCGGGTTGTTGTCGCGGTCGCGCAGGGTGTAGTTGTCGACCGATTCACCGGCAAGCCGGCGGCGAAGTTCCCGGGCTTTGGCGCGGGCCTTCTGAAGTTCTTCCTCGGCCTGTTTGAGTTGTGCTTCCAGTTCGGCCTTGCTGGTCGTGGTCATGAGGGGCTCCTGTAGGTTCGGGATCCGTGTTCGATTATAGATTCCTTTACTCTTTATTGTAGTATACGAGCGGGCGGCGGGCAAGTTCTGACCGAACGGTGTTGCGAGGAGTGACGACATGATCGCACCTGCCGGTCGCCCTTTGGCGGCTCTTAGGTGGGGCACACCGGCTTTGCGTCGGGTGATGGTGGAACTGTCGGATGTACCTCGTTTGTCGCCGGTGCGACGTCACTCGGAAGCATCCGACAGAACGGGTTAAACTTGAAGCCTTCGGCAGAACGATACAGACACGAGCTACCTGCCGGTCGCCCTTTGGCGACTCTTAGGTGGTGCACACCGGCTT
>WJMS01000289.1 GCA_014727815.1 candidate division GN15 bacterium | reverse complement strand
CCTCTTTACGAAACGGCAAGGTATACCTCAGTCACGTTTCGGCTCGATCGTCAGCGGCGTGGAATCGATATCATCCGGCATTTCCTGCTCTTTCCAGGTCACCTTGAGTGACAGCTTGATCCGGCCGTCTTTGCGACGCGCCTTCAGGTCGAGCTTGAGCAGGCCCGACGGCCGCACTTCCATCTCGCGCCCGTCACCGTTGGCCAGCGTCAGGTGACCGCTCTGGAAACCCTCGCCGATTGCATTGAGATACTTGACGATCGTGTCGCAGTCCTGCAGCGATTCGTGTTTGAATTCGGTCTCTTCCGATGCCATGGTTCGTGTCGTATTGCTAAAGGTTACAGCAGCCTGTTCTTGTATTCTTCGATCACCCGCCGGCGGTCGATATTGGCCAGGATCAGGCTCTTGCGCACCGCCAGGTCGTCCCAGGCCGGCTGCACCCCGATCTCCCGGCTGGCCTTCTCAGTATCCTGGTACTGCGGATCCTTGGCCTTCTCGCCCATGTGGCAGTCATCGCCCATCGTAATCAACAACGGTCGCTCGCCCTGGTGCAGTCGCTTGTTCTTGCGGTCGACCACGTTGATCAGGAAATCCGTGTACTCCCGTGACTGCGGATTCCACACTTCATACCCGTCAACATCGTAATCGGCCAGCAAAATCGGCCAGAACTGCTCCGGATGCGGCACGATTATCCCGCCCCCGAGATAGCGCACTTCCTCGATAATCTCGTGCGTCTCGTAAAAGTGGGTGAACGAGAAATGCCGTTTCACGATTCGCTTGATCGCTTGCAGGAAGATCTGCACCCGGTTGATATAGCGATCGTCGTATAGATCCCGTAGCGTGTCGAAGTAGTACTTGATGATCTTGTTGCGCAACATCTCCGGCGGCGTGATGGCGTAGTTCTGGTCGATCAGTTTGCGAAGCTTGCTGGTGCCGGTGCGCACGAATCGAATCAGGTCGTCATCGGCGCCGGTCGTCGCCGCCGCCTCCTGGACCCGGTCCTCGTACTTCTCCTCCAGGATCGTGTCGATGAACTCGTACAGCTGGCTGGATCGATAGCGGAACGTATGTGACAACATGTTCTTGAACACGTTCGCGTTGGCCAGCCGCGACGCCTCGAAGTGAATCAGCAGCTGCACCTTGCGCGCAAACTCACGCGAGTAGCAGTCAACCTCGGCGCCGGCGTAACCGTTGAGCACGTTGATCGTGTTGTGGTCGGTCGGAATGATCAGTTCCAGGTCGCTGTTCGGGAACGTCGCGCGAATGCGCTCCGTCACCATGTCAAGCGGTACGAACTCCGAGTGCCAGTGCAACGCCAGGATACTATCCTGTCGCGGATAGACCCGCGGCGGCGTGAGAATCCGTGCCCGCTGCGCATCGGTCAACTCCGTCGTGACCACTTTCAGGTAGCTGGCCCGATCGTGTTCGGTAATCTCCTCGGTGAAAGACTGGACTGGGTGAGCCAGTGACTCCGCGGCACGCGATGATTTCGACGTATCCATGGTTTCCCTCTGCAATATGGAAAAGCCCTTCAGGATAAGCCGTTGTGGATATCCTGTCAATACACCCCACGACAGTCGATCGCGGGCGAAGGGCGTGTTGTTTGGCCCGATGGCCGGTTGTTCTATTCTCGATCGCGTGCTGCATAACGCGAGCATGGCGCCGGTGTTCCCTGAACTGACTACCGTTTATAGGGATAGCAATAAGAAGCCGGGCCTGCGGCGACCCTGCGGCAACTTGCCGACTCGTCCGATCGACACGTTTTGGGGCCTCACGGCCGGATATTAGACTTTTATTAAGACTTTGTTAGCACGTGTGATAGGACATGCCGCCCGATAAGACCATAGAAAAGAGCCCGACCTTCGTGATACCACGATAATCGGGCTCAGTCTTCCGGACGCGGTTGCCACGCATCCTGCCCCCCTCCTGGTTGCCAGGTCCGCTGCCCCCAGTAAACCTGGTTACCAACCGGCTTGGGTCTCAGCCCCCCTCGCCACTCTGTGTTTCCTCACCGAATCTATGGAGTAGTCGTACAATGCAATGCGAGTCCCCACACACACAAATAGGTAACAAACGGCATGCCAGAGCACAAACCTGTCTCGTCCGATCTATGGCCATGTCCTGCAACGAGATAGCAAACCGAAACTGGCCCGATAAATAGCGTGCGGTACTATCTACCGGATTGCCGCCATGTCGACACGGTAAAAACTACCGATTGGCTGTGAGATCGGGAATGAAATGCAAAGGGGGAGTTGCCCGCTCCCCCTCCACAAAAGGAAGAAACAACATGGGATGCCCCAAACTGATGGTGTGTTTTTGTTATGGCCGTATGACGCCCGTATGAGGTGTTGGTCAGATCGGCGCTACCGGCAAAAAAAGGATCGGGGGTGTCCATTAGCTAGTCCCCCGATCCCCGGGATCAAGAAGTACGATTACAATCATTCCGTTACACGACAAGTGACGTGCAAGGGACGATACTGATGCTAACTAGCGGAAAAAATGTTCCACTCGTGTAAGCACAGCATTAGAGTTTTACGAGGTAACTTACACAGAACGGGTACGAACCGGGACCACTCCGTCACGCATTGTCAGAAAGTCGCCTTGTATGTGATCTTGACGACATGCTCGACTGCCTCCCCGCTATCCACTCGCACCCCGCCGATATGCGTCCCGTTGCTGGTCGAGGCATAGTAGCGGTCGAACTCGCGCACAAACACTGAGTACGCTCCCGCGGGCAATGCGATCCGGTACGATCCATCGGCATGGCTGCGCGCCGAGTCGATCAGTCGCGTGTGAACGTCCAGATAAAAGCCACTGCCGCGCTGCGGATCCACCACAACATCATCGAACGCAGCGCCTGCAAACACGTACAGCGTGCGCTCCACCGGCTCGACCGAGCCGCTCGGTGCATCCGGGTCTGTCACCGGCATGAAGTCACCGCTCCAGAACTCAACTGTGCCAAACACGCCCTGCTCGAGCGGTGGTTCCACCGGTCCGTCAGAACAGGCCAGCAGGATAGTCGCACCAAGAAATACCGACAGCAATCGTTTCATCATGACTCCTCTATGTCGCCCCATCAAACGGGTGACAGCCCCGCGTACACGGTCCTTGTGAGTATGATCGGCGTGATGCCTTCTCCGACTTAATGACACTCAAGATCCGAGAGCGGAGCAATCGATTATCGTCCACCCGGGAAAACTGCATACCAGATACCAATCAGAACTTCACGCGAAGTCCCTGCTTGAGGGACAGGTCGTATTCCTTGACATCCACCGGCGGCTCGGCATCGTAGCGGTAGTTTACGGTCGTGGTGAGCTCAAGAAAACTGGTGATCGACAAAGCCAGTTCCGTTTCGTTGAGCACCCTGATATTGCCCAGTCGATCGGCCGACGGTTGTACGTAGGTTGTGCTTGTTATCGCATAGCGCCCCTTGCGGCTGGCGGCGACCGATACATAGCTGCTGACCCGAACTGTCTCCAGATTCTCGTCGGTCGTCAACCTTTCAAACTCAAACATTGGTGTCACCCCCACCGCCACCAGCCCCCAGGTCCGCTGGACCGGGATAAAACGCAATCCGGCGCCGATCAGGTAGCGATGCGACAGGTCCTGAGAGCGATCGTATTGTGCCTGGCCGAACGCCTCGAAAACCCACCTCGGCTGAAGCTGCAGGTTATACCGCAAGTGCGAAAACCCCTTGTTGACCAGGTCCTTATCTCCCTCGTACAGCCACGATCCCTGGTTAAACCAGAACAAGGCACTCCGCCGGACTTTGTAGGCAAAATCAGCGGTCGCTCCTGCCTCGGTAACGTCGGAATTGCCCCGCTCCAACGAAACCGTAGCGCCGACCGATCCGGCCAGCCCCGAGTCCAATCCGAGCACCCGCATCTTCTCGGTATTGACCTGCGCTTGCAGGCTTGTCGCCACCAACAGCACACATATCGCCAGGAGTTTCTTCATCATTGGCTATTCAAGTACCTAAGCGCCTGAAAATCAATAAGAAATAGACCTTCGCCCAACCGTATTGGAGAATGCGATAGGCCTTGCCCGAAAACCCCACTGTGCATTTTTTGCACATGGACCATTTTGTCGCAAATGTTTCGGCGTTTTGGTACGAAAATATGACAAAGGCGAAATGAAATACCTTGACAGTATTGATTTATGGTGTATACTTCCGGTGGTTTTGTGAAACAATTCACAATAATTGGGTGTGTAAGCCAGTGAATTGTCCGATGGAGGTGGATCGATAGTGGCTATCAACCGACGGAATTTCTTCAAACTCGCGGCCGCCGGCTCAACCGCCCTGGCGGTCGGTAAAGCTCACGCCGACGACTCCGGCCTGACCGTAGATTGCAGCGACAACTACGGCGTCCTCGTCGACACGGCCGTTTGTATCGGCTGCCGCCGCTGCGAACTGGCGTGTGACCAGGAACATACCAAGTCGGGACGCCCGCCGGAATCGTTCGATGACAAGTCGGTGTACGAAAAACATCGCCGACCGAATAAAGACGCCTTTACGGTGGTCAATGAGTTTGCCGATCCGGCCAAACCCGATGACAAATATACGATGAAGGTGCAGTGCATGCACTGCAACGACCCGGCCTGCGCCTCGGCCTGTTTGGTCGGCGCCCTCCGCAAGGATGCCGCCGGACCGGTGGTCTACGAGGAATGGCGCTGTATCGGCTGCCGCTACTGCATGGTCGCCTGTCCCTTCCAGATCCCGACATACGAGTACGACAAGGCGCTCGAACCGCGCGTCCGCAAGTGCACCTTCTGCTACGAGCGGATCACCGAGGAAGGCCAGATGCCGGCCTGCGTGGCCATCTGTCCCAACGAAGCCCTGACTTTCGGCACCCGCCAGCGCCTGCTCGAGGTGGCTCATTACCGGATCAAGTCACATCCGGAGCGCTACGTCGACCATGTCTACGGTGAGAAGGAAGCCGGCGGGACAAGCTGGATGTATCTCGCGCCGGCCGAGTTCGCTCACACCGAACTGCCCCGGCTCGATCACTCGGCTATCCCCACCCTGACCGAAACGATCCAGCACGGTATCTTCAAGTCCTTCCTGCCGCCGCTGGCCCTCTACGGCTTGCTGGGCCTGATCATGCACTCAACCCGGGAGAAGAAGGATCGATCGGAGGAGAGCAGCAATCATGACTAGTCACGAACTGCCGCATCCGATCCGCCAGACACCCTTCTTCACCAAAGGGACGATCGTCCTCGCCATCCTGGCAGGACTGGGCGTTGCGGCCTACCTGTACCGCATGATTGCGGGACTCGAAGCCAGCACCAACCTCAACGACCAGTATCCGTGGGGGATATGGATCGCCATCGACGTCGCCACCGGTGTCGCCCTGGCTGCGGGCGGGTTCACCACCGCGGCCCTGGCTGACATCTTCCACAAAGAGCGCTACCACGTCATCGTGCGGCCGGCCCTGCTCACCGCCATGCTCGGCTACACCTTCGTGGTCATCGGACTGCTGGCCGACCTCGGCCGCTATTACAACGTCTGGCATCCGATGCTGCCGTCGATGTGGCAGGGTGATTCGGTGCTGTTCGAAGTCGGTATCTGCGTCATGATCTATCTCACCGTGCTCTACATCGAGTTTCTGCCGATTGTGGTCGAACGCTTCAAAGGACGGGTCAATCTGCCGGGCATTCTCGGTATCTTCAACGACCTTATCGAGTCGTTCCTTACGATTGCCGACCGTACCCTGGGCCGATTCATCTCGTTGTTTATTATCGCCGGTGTGGTGCTCTCCTGCCTGCACCAGTCATCGCTCGGCACCCTGATGCTGATCGCACCGACCAAGATGCACCCGCTCTGGTACACCAGCATCTCGCCGCTGCTGTTCCTGCTGTCGGCGATCGCGGTTGGCTTCCCGATGGTCATGTTCGAGTCGATCCTCGCCTCGAAATCATTCAAACTGAAACCGGAAACATCGGTGCTCGCCTCCCTTGCTCGCTACGTGCCGGTACTGCTGGGCGTCTACTGCGCCATAAAGGTGGTTGACCTGGCCATGCGTGATGCCTGGGGGTATGTCTTCGATGGCTCCTTTGAATCGATCATGTGGCTGATCGAAATGGTCGGTGGCATACTGATTCCCATGATCCTGCTGTCCAGCGAGAAGTTTCGCAACAGCGTCCGGTGGCTGTTTGTCTCCTCAGCGCTCGTAATCGTACTGGGCGTGGCGCTGAATCGCATCAACGTCTTCCTGGTCGCCTACACCCCGCTCTATCCGGACGGCGTGTACATACCGTCGATCTTCGAAGTCATGGTTACGGTCGGCCTGATCTCCGGACTGGTCCTGGTCTACCGACTCCTGGTCATGAACTTCCCCATCATCTCCGGCGAGGAAAGCGGACCGGACCGAGGGCGTCGCCTGACAAAGACACCGATCGCACAAGAAGTGAGGCAGGGGAACTGATATGAAACGGATACTCCTGACATGCCTGGTACTCGGCGCGTTGACGCTGATGCTCGCGCCGCTCACCTCGCTGGGCCAGCGGCCGATGTCCGCCCACCCTGAGCTCGACCATGTCGACCTGGACTGCTCATCCTGTCACAGCTGCGAGGAGCCGACAATTCAAGAGCCGTGTCTGAAAGCATGTCCGCGCCATGCCGCCATGCAGAAGACCGGTCAGCACCAGCTCTCCGAAGCGCCCGACACGATCATGCTGGCCGAAATCGCCGACCAGTTCCAGCCGGTCCGATTCAATCACAAGCTGCACGCCGAGATGGCTGAGATGGGTCAGGACTGCGCCACCTGCCATCACTACAGCCCCGAGGATGAAATCCCGCCGTGCAAGGAATGCCACGGCGGCGAGGCCAACCCGACCAACCTCCGACAGCCCTCGCTCAAAGGCGCCTATCACCGCCAGTGCCTCTCCTGCCACCGTGAATGGAGCCACGACACCAAGTGTGTCGTCTGTCACCTGCCGGCCGAAGGCAGTGGTGTTGTGGCGATGGGCTACGACAGCACCGACATCATCGGTATCTCTCACCCGGTTATTACCGAACCGGAGAAGAAAGTCTACCACACACCGTACGAAGAGGGACCGGTGGTCACCTTCTACCATAAGGAACACATCGAACTCTTCGATTTGCGCTGCGTCGACTGTCACCAGGAAGAAAACTGCAGCTATTGCCACGACCTGCAGAAGCCGGCCCAGCTGGCCAAGAGCCAGGAAGAAGTGCACGCCATGTGCAACAACTGCCATCTCAATGATGCCTGCAGCAAATGCCATGACACCAAAGAGCGCCCCGGCTTCACCCACGCCTCAACCGGCTGGGAACTCGGCCGCTACCACCAGGGCCTCGACTGCCGCGCCTGCCACCCGACCGGCAAGCGGATCTCCCGCCTCAGCAATGACTGCGTCGCCTGTCACGGCGGCTGGAACCAGGAGAATTTCGATCACGCCGTCACCGGCCTGCGCCTCGATGAACTGCACCAGATGATGGAGTGTGAGGACTGCCACGTCGATCTGCAGTTCACCCAAACACCGGACTGCACCGGCTGCCACGATGATGGCCGGACAGCCGAGTTTGCGCCGCCGGGTGACTGGATAAATGAATAGGCAATAGAAAACTTCGGTAGTCCCAGGGTTGGGACTGTCAGGGTCTGGATGGGTGAGAGACGCCCGCCCGAACGGCCGGAAGCCGGCTCGGGCGGGCGGTAGTTTTTTGTGCGTCGTTGAGTGCGGCTACTGCTGAATCAGCGCATCGACAATATCGCCGTACGGCGGCGCGATCGACAGGATCTCGAAGCCTACATACCACTTCTCCTGCCCCTCGAGCCGGTCCGCCCACAGACTGCGGGCCGCAATATGAATCTCCCCGCATTCCTCGATCTCTTCAGGAAGCTCGATTCGAAGGCTGAATGGTCGTCCGCGGCCGATCTCGGTGGTCGACTCGATCTTCATGCCATCGAACGTCAGATCAACCAGATGGCCGATCGACTCACCGTTCTTGACATCGATAACATCAAAATACGGCCGGCTGTACTGCTTGTCCGACTTGAAAAAGTAACTGGCCTGCCACCGGGCGGTACGGCGACGATCCTGGGTTCGTGTTGAGTTGTTCGACATAACGATTCTACCTGGTTTCATTGGTCCGCTGCTTGCCGGTGAGGGTGGAGTCGATGTCGATTGATGCTGCCCCTTTTCTTCGTGGACCCTCACGTCCTACATTAGAGAATCGGCAAATCAACCGAAATCCTTGAGCCAAAGCGACTAACCTCCCGAGCCACCCCCCCCTTACTGCGACACCTTTTGACAGTTGACTTGGCGTTCAGGCGGCCTTAATTGCACTATGGTCAGACTGCTGCTCAAGCCCGGAATCGAACGACGGCTCAAGAACGTCTACCTCTGGATATTCAATAACCAGATCGAGCGAGTCGAGGATCTCCAGAACAACGGCGACCTCGTTGAAATCATCTCCTCCAAGGGTCGCCCGGTCGGTATTGGCTATTTCAACCGGCACTCTCTGATCGCTGTCCGTGTCCTCTCGTTTCAATCTGAAACGATCGACCAGGCCTTCTTCCACCAGCGCATCAGCCGGGCAATCGAACGTCGAGCGCGTCTCTCACCCAACGCTACCTCCGGCCGAATTGTCTTCTCCGAGGCCGATCTCCTGCCCGGTCTGATCGTTGACCGCTTCGGCCCGTACCTGTCGGTGCAGTTGCTGACCCTCGGCATGGAACGACTCTGGCCTATAATCGAACCGGTCCTGGTCGAGTTGCTCCGACCGGAGGCAATCGTGCTTCGCAATGACTCCCCCGCCCGCGAACGTGAGGGCCTCGACCGCAAGGTTGAGATTGCGCACGGCGAGGTACCGGATGTTGTCGAGATCGATGAGTACGGTCTGAAGTTCGGGGTGGATATGCGCGGCGGCCAGAAGACCGGCTTCTTCTTCGACCAGCGCGACAATCGCCGAATCTGCCGTAATCTCGCCGCCAACGGTCGCGTACTCGACTGCTTCAGCTACACCGGCGGCTTTGCGCTCAATGCCGCCAGGGGCGGCGCCGTGTCGGTGCTGGCGGTCGATGAATCGGATGAGGCCCTGCAGTTGCTGGAACGCAACGCGGCACGCAACAACCTCGACGGTATCACCACCCGCCGTGCCGACTGTTTTGTGCTGCTGCGGGAATTACAGAAATCAGGCGAGCGCTTCGATCTGATCATCCTCGATCCACCGGCGTTCGTGAAATCGAAAGAGAAACTGCGCGAAGCCGTCCGCGGCTACAAGGAGATCAATCTCTCGGCGATGAAACTGCTCTCCCCGGGCGGCATCCTGATCAGCTGCAGTTGCTCGTACCAACTCAGCCCGGTCGAATTCCTCAACATGATTACTTCGGCGGCCCGTGATGCCCGGCGGTTGTGCCACCTGCGCGAGTTCACGACACAGGCGCCCGACCACCCGGTCCTGCTCACCATGCCCGAAACCCAGTACCTGAAATGCGCCGTCCTGGAGATGATTGACTAGTCGATTGTATCCGCTCGGTTGTCGTACATCCTACGCCAACCGCGCTACCTCGGCCGATGACAGCAACCAGATGAACGGCTCCTCGTTGCGCCAGACAGACATCAGAACTCGTGTCGCCGCCTTCCAGCCCGAGTACTCACTGTGTGAAATGACGTTCAGGCCCAGTGCGCCAAGCTCATCCGCTGTGAACGACCGATCAGCCAACCCGGCCGTATCAGCCAGCTCCGCGAGTACTCCAACCGAACTTCGTGTTGCCGACTTCTCACCCGCCTTATTCTTCCACAACTCCTTGGCGAACGCCCCGGCCGACTGCAACTGCGCCCGGAACTCGGCCAGTTGCACCAGCGAGTGCGCCCGCGCCTGATCGCTGGTCAACAACCGATCGGGAAGGCTCTGGTAACTACCCGGTTGGTCGAGCCCCAATTCACGGGATACTTTGCTTGTGGGTATACTCCTCGGCCCGGCCACACTCAAGGATGACAGCACCGCCCGCACCGAGTTGACATCATCGCCGCCGTTGGCCCGCACCGGCACATCGAGCCGACGCAACTCACTCCACGGCGCCATCACCACCGAATCAGCCGCCAGCACCAGCAGTACCGAACTACCCCAGCCCGCGCCGGGGATTATCACTCGAAGCGAAGAACTGAGGGCGTCAAGCATACGGACGCATCGCCGCACACCTTGCAGCTCACCATTACCCGCGTGCAGCCAGAGATCGATCGGCCGCTTCTGCGCACCGTGCGCCTCCTGGTAGGTGATCAGCTCACCGGCGAGGCGATCGTAAAACGCCCTGTCACACTCACCGTTGACATAGGCGGCAACGGTGAGCTGCCCCGTGCTGTCATCTTCATTCCGGCTAACCGGCTGTTCGTGCGGCTGCGTGTTGATATACAGGTCGGTCTCCGGCGGCCGGCCGGAACCGGGCGTGATAATGCGGAAGTCGTTGCTATCGTCCATGACGAAACTCACTTTCTGCTGAGTGTTACCATCGTTCGTCCACAGACAAGATAGGCCACCCCTCGGAGGGCATCAACCATAAGAAATCGCGAGACTGCTAGAGTTCTTTCAGGACTTGCTCCGCCTGTCAGATGTGCCGACGCTGATTTCCGGCCACTTATTCCGCCACCGCCGGCTCACCGACCAACTCGAGAAACGTCTCGTCGTCGTGCAGCGCCGCCAGGTCGTCATCGACCATAGCAGCATCGATCAGATTCGGATTGAGTTCAAACGCCCGGGCCATCGCCTCCAGCGCCCCGAACCGATCGTCGTTGGCCAGGCGAATCACACCCAGATCGTAAAAGACCTCGGCATAGTCCGGCGCCAGCTGGGCGGCTTTCTCCATGTACGGCAGCGCCGCCTCGTATCGCTCTTGTGTGAACAGCGTCCAGGCATCGTTCCATGCATAGTTTACCTGGGCCAGTTGCAACAATCGTCCAAGTTCCTTGAATGGCTCCTCATGATCGTCGACCCGGATATCAATCGCCCGGTCAGTGTAGCCGCCATACCCGGCGCCCTGCCGCACGACCACTATCGCCGCCGACTGCTTCCCCCGAGAATCGCCGCCGGCTTCCTCGCCGGCCAGCAGCGACGCATACATCCGTTCCGCCAGCGTCCCCTCGGTAGTCAGAAACGCCTCTTCCATCGCCACCACGACCTCCTCCCCGGCGAGAATATTGCCCTGCACGGCGTAATTTGGCCCGTTGCGCGAACCGGCCCAATCGAGACACTCCGAGCCGGTGTAACTGGCCGATCGCCCGGACGCATCGACAAGCCCCACTTGCCGCCGGGTCGGCTTGTCATCAGCCTCCAGCAGCGCCTGCAGCGCCTCCTGCGGTGTCAACTCCGCCTCCAGAAAGACCAGCCCGCGCGGACCGAACGTCGTGTTGGCGTACGCCTGGGTCGCCACCGCCCCGATATCCGCCCGCGCCCACGGCACCACCGAGCCAACCGCAAAAAAACGCGATGCGACCGCCACGCCCAGCTCGCCGGTCGCCGAATCCCGGGCGACAATCGAGAAGGTCGCGACCGACTCTGGATTCTCGTCAACCAACTCCCCGGCCGTCACCGGCCCGGCCACCAGCACGAGCAACAGAAGCACCAACAGATTACCGGCCCCCCGACCCGAAAAATGCTCAAACCAGACAGACATCAAAAGCCTCCTCTCATCACAAGCAACCTGCACCGAGTATAGCCCGCGCCGGTGTCACCCTGCAAGCCCAACCTGTCTCACGTCCAGACAGCCTATGACACCCGGCCACTTGCTGATTGACAGAGTGACACACCCCATGTTATCCTGATAACGGGACAGCACTCTACACACGCGAGGGACTGCGATGCTTCGACCTGCCCGCCTCTTTCTGCTCGCCGCGGCGCTCCTGCTCGCCACGGCCGTCAACAGCACCGCCGAAAGCCACCATCCGGCCGTGTTTAACGACTCCGGCTGGACCCCGGTCTACCAGGAAAACTTCGATACACCGTTCGAGGCCCAGGATGGTCAGACGTTCGGCGGCGATGACTGGCTGATCTTTCAACTGATCAACGGCGGCCGGATCACCGTCGCCAACGGCTATGCCCAGCTCAATGCGCCCGACTTCTGGAATGCCGCACTGATCCGAAGCACCGACATCCTGCCACCCGAATACAAGATTCGCACCAAAATCGGCTACATCAACTATGACCTCACCAACTACGAACAGGCCGACTACGACCATCCCGATTTCGAAGACCACAACGGCTACTACGAAAACGGCATGTACTTTTTGACCGTCACCAATGACACTTGTGTCGGCAACGAGTGCGCCGAGTACTGGTGGCATTATCATCGCAAGATGGTTATCGATGTTGACAACCATCTCAACTACGGCGGCGGTGGCGAGACCTTCCATCCGATCTATATGGTCTACATGGATCCGGCCACCAACTCGGGCGGCAACCTGCTTCGCACCTGGGATGGCAACGTCTGGGACAGCTCGGCATGGAACTGGAATGTCGCACACACCTACAACTACGACACCTGGTACTACGCCGAGTTGGAGAAGCGCGACGGACATATCACGCTTCGTCTGTACGATGAGAACAAGCAGATCATCGAAGCTCCCCCGTCGGTTGCCTTCGAATATGTCTTCGCCATGGACGACCCGACCGAGTACCTCTATGTCGGCGAGCCGCACACCGATGATTACGAAGGTGATGTCCGGATTGATGAGATCACGCTGCTGGTTCCCGAGCAATCCTGCTGCATCGGAAAGACCGGTAATGTCAACGATGACCCCGACGGTAACATCGATTTGCCCGATGTGCTCTTTCTGGTGAACAGTCTCTTTCTTGGCGGACCGGAATTGCCATGTCCCGCTGCCGCAAACGTAGCCGGCGAGGATTGCGGGCTAGACCTGGCCGATGTCATCTACCTGACCGACGCTATCTTTCTTGGCGGACCGGAACTGCCCGCTTGCCGTCCCGAGTGCGAACAGGGACGCAGGGTTACCGCTCAGTAGATGACAAGCCGGAGGTTGACGCCGATCGCCGAAAGGAAAACCTCTTCGGTGTCTGACGACGCGTAAGCGAGCAGGACGTGTGAGTCGATATGGACATGGCGGATCGGTTCGATCCCACCCCCGATGACAACCCCGGGCCCGGCTCCAGATTCGACGCTCGAATCGAAGTCAGTGGTCACCCAGACGGCCGCGAGACGCGTGTACCAGCCGGGATCGACGCTGAAGTAGTGGTACCAGCTCGGTCCCTGCACCCCCCGGGTACTGGCCGTGGCACCGTACGCCTCCCACTCCAGGCTGATGTCATAGGTGATGATATTGGTTTCGGACCAGCCCCAACCCAGTCCCATCGAGAACGACCAACCGTAAGCAGGGCGGGAATCGTCAAAACGTGATTCGGGCCAATCGGCGAACGGAAGAGTTCCCACGCTGAATTGTCCCACCAATCCACTCCGATTGCTGGCGGCCGTACTCGGGCTGACGATCAAAACTATAGCCAGCACCACCAGAAGAGCGATTGCTTTATGCACGGAAACCCTCCCCGCCAGAAAATGAGGCGTTATCGCGACTAATATCCTGACACCAGTATATCAGGCGTCGCCGAGCATAACAAGAAGAATCGCCTTCACCGGTTCGCCCACGATGTATGGTGGGCCGCCCCGTGGCCCATTAATCAGGGTGGCTTCCCGTTTCACAGACTGTCTCCACAGGAAATTTCACTAATCATCCTCCCCCGCCCACCTTGCCGAGCGCCCTTCGAACCCGATCCACTCCTCCAACCCCGATAGACGACCACTCGGACAGCCTGCGCTGAAAGTGCGCTCGAAAAAGTTAGACACAATACGGCACTTGTTAGACAATTTAGCAAAGCAACGATTTCGCTTACTTTATCCTGCTGCGCCGGAACAATATCATAATGACAGGGTGTTACAATAATGTCGACAATATTGAGACACTAATAATACAAAAGGAGAGTCGTCATGGAAATCAAAATGAACACCTACAAGCGGGGCTGGGCGTAAACTGGGTCAAGGGCGAGTCCGGCAACACGTATCTCTGCCCCATCGGCGCCCTCAAGGGTATCGATAACCCTACCGAAGAGCAGTTGCGCTCGCTCTGCGTCGATGAATCGATGGATCCGCAGAACTCGTAAAATGATGTTTGTAGCGGACGGTGAAGACATTACCTTCTTCATCGTCCGCGTTTCTTTATGCCCTTGACTCGATGAACATCTTACAACGATCACTGCTACATGGTTGAGTTCTTTGCTGATTTGTATCGCAAACAACCGCTGCTGACCGCCACCGCCTGGATCCATGTCACCCTGGCGCTGGTCATGCTGCTCGGCCTGGCAGTCGACAATCGCTCCATCCTCGGTCTTAACCCGTGGATCAAACCGATCAAGTTCGCTGCATCGATTGCTGTTTACCTCTTCACGATCGCCCTGTTCATCAGCTATTTGCCTCAACGGCATGCGCTGTTGACCTGGACCGCCGGAGTCATCAGCGCCACGATGCTGATAGAAATCGCCCTCATCTCGATGCAGGCGCTACGCGGAACAACCTCACACTTCAACACCACCACGCCGTTTGATACCGTCGTGTTTGCCGCCATGGGTATCGCGGTAGCAATCAACACCGTGGCCGTACTTTTCGTTATCTGGCAGTACTTCGAACAACCACCAGCACTCTCGCCGGCTTTCCTGTGGGGCATTCGTCTCGGCCTGGTCGTATTCGTTTTGGGCAGCATACAGGGTTTCCTTATGGCTTCGCGGATGGGCCACACGGTCGGCGCGCCCGATGGCGGCCCCGGCCTGCCGATTCTCAACTGGTCCACTCGCTTCGGCGACCTCCGCGTCGCCCACTTCATCGGTCTACACGGACTGCAGTTGATTCCTCTGGTCGGCTACCTTGTCGCCGGCAGCGCCGCACCGGAAAAAAACGCACCGTCCTCTCTGCTCACTGTCTGTGCGGTCGCCGGCATCTCGATCGGTGCCATGCTCTGGGCGCATCTGCAGGCACTGGCCGGTAGACCGCTGATCAACGGGCGATAGCTCCAGAAGACTCACCCATCACCCAACGACCCTGCCTACGCCACGCAACCCAGCCAGTAGTTGACATAACGTGGGCAAAGTGGTATATTTTAAGACGACACCATTGTCTAACACACGATTTTCATTTAGTACACACTATACCAACTGCTGGGGGCTTCAGAAGTCGATTCTCGACCGTTCTGATCGTTCACAGTGCCTAACAGGAAAGTGAGTCAATCCATGTCAAAAGGGGTATGTTTTGCGTGTGTCGCTGCAGTCATCCTGCTGGCTGCCGGCCTCACCGCTCTCGGGGCCGTG
>WJMS01000288.1 GCA_014727815.1 candidate division GN15 bacterium | reverse complement strand
GCTTCTCACTTCACTTGAGAAAGAAGGCGCGCAATCATCACTCTCGCGGTTAAGATTTCACATTCCCACGAAGTTCCCTCGCGCAGAGGGCGTAAGATACTACCACCGGAAATGCGCGAAGGCCTTGTTGGCCTCAGCCATTTTGTGAGTATCCTCCTTCTTTTTGATCGATCCGCCTTCGTTATTAGCGGCGGCCACAAATTCCGCCGCAAGTTTATCGGCCATTGACTTCTCATTTCGAGCCTTGGCATACTGTATAATCCACCGAATTGCGAGCGCGGTGCGCCGGTCCTGGCGGACTTCAACCGGTACCTGGTAGGTAGCGCCGCCGACACGACGGGAGCGCACTTCGAGCACCGGCTTGACGTTGTTCATCGCCTTACGGAACACGTCGACACCGGCTTCGCCGGTCTTCTTTTCCATCACGTCACACGCGTCGTAGAACAGGTTTTCGGCTGTCGAGCGCTTGCCGCGCTTCATCAGCGAGGACACAAACTGGGTGACGAGGGTATCGCTATACCGGTAATCCGGCGCTATCGGTCGTTTCGGTCGTTTTCTTCTTCTCGGCATATCCTACCCACTACGCCTTCGGTTTCTTGGTCCCATACTTGGAGCGGCTGCGCTTGCGTTCGGCCACTCCGGCCGTATCCATCGACCCGCGGATGACGTGGTAGCGGACACCGGGGAGGTCTTTGACACGACCGCCGCGGATGAGCACAATTGAGTGCTCCTGCAGGTTGTGTCCCTCACCGGGGATATAGGCCGTTACCTCGATCTGGTTGGTCAGGCGAACACGGGCGACTTTGCGCAGGGCCGAGTTCGGCTTCTTGGGTGTCGATGTATACACGCGGGTACAGACCCCTCGCTTCTGCGGCGAGGCGCCCAGCGCCGGCACCTTGTTTTTCTCGGTGACGAGCTTGCGACCCTTACGTATGAGCTGGTTTATTGTCGGCAATTTTTCTCCTGCTTCACTTACTGCGCATTTTCATATGCAAAAGAGACCCGCAATTTAGCCTAAGGCGCATGCATGTCAAGCGTTTTCTTTGAAAATATCAGCCACCGAAGTGGGCTCGGACGAGGCCTCTTCGACCTCCTCGATCTCCTCTTCTTCGTGCTCAACTTCGATCGCCCGATACGACTCGATACCGGTTCCGGCCGGTATCAAGCGACCGATAATGACGTTCTCTTTGAGGCCCATCAGGTAGTCAACCTTACCCGAGATCGCCGCTTCGGTCAATACCCGGGTGGTCTCCTGGAAGGAAGCCGCCGAGATGAAGCTCTCGGTCGACAACGAGGCCCGGGTGATACCGAGCAGGAGCGGTTCGGCCGTAGCCGGCTCGCCGCCTTCGGCGATAATCCGGGCGTTTTCTTCGAGGAACTTGGTCTTGTCGACCTTCTCGCCCTCGAGGAAATCGGTGTCACCTACTGACTCAACCATCACCTTCTGCAGCATCTGGCGGACGATCGTTTCGATGTGCTTGTCGTTGATCTTCACACCCTGCAGGCGGTAAACTTCCTGGATTTCGTTCACCAGATAGGCCTGTACGGAGTATACGCCGAGAATCCGGAGGATATCGTGGGGATCGACCGAGCCTTCGCACAGCCGGTCGCCGGCGCGAACATAGTCGCTGTCATGGACCATGAGGTGCTTACCGTGCGGGACCAGGTACTCCTTGACCTCATCCTGTTCACCCTTCACGATGATCTGCTGCTGGCCACGGACGATCTTGCCGAATTCGACGGACCCGTCGACTTCGGAGATGACGGCCGGGTCGTGCGGTCGGCGCGCTTCAAACAGCTCGGCGACGCGCGGCAGACCGCCGGTGATATCGCGGGATTTGGAGATCATGCGCGGCATCTTGACCAGCGTATCACCCGGCTTGACCTCCTGATCTTCGCCGACCTGCAACTGCGCATCGGTCGGCACCCGGTAGCTGGCCAGGGTCTTGCCACTGTCGCTGATGATATTGATCGTCGGGAACAGTGTCTTGTCGCGGAACTCGATGACCTTGCGCTGGATCAGGCCGGTCTGGTCGTCAATCTCTTCGCGCACGGTGACATCGAGGATAATATCCTTGAACTTCACCTTACCCTGGCGCTCGGTCATGATGACGCCGGTGTAGGGATCCCATTCGAAGATGGTGTCGCCCTTCTTGACCTCCTGACCGTCGTTGACAATCAGGTGGGCGCCGTAGGGCAGTTTGAAGCGGTTGCGGACGCGGCCGCGGTCATCCTGGACCACCGCCTCGCCCACGCCATCGCGGCTCGACACCATGGTGGTGCCGTCCTCGCGGTCGATGACCGAGACATTCTCCAGTTTGATGAAGCCGTCGTGCTTGGTTTGCACCTGCGACTGCTCCGCGATACGGGCGGCGGTACCACCGATATGGAAGGTCCGCAGGGTGAGCTGAGTGCCCGGCTCACCGATCGACTGGGCGGCGATAACTCCAACCGCTTCGCCGATATCGACCATGCGGCGGGTAGCCAGGTTGCGACCATAACACTTGGCGCAAGTGCCGTACTTGGTTTCGCAGGTAAGCACCGAACGGATACGGACCGTTTCGATACCGGCCTCTTCGATCCGGGTAGCTTCCGCTTCCTTGATCTCGGCACCGGCCGAGATAACCAGTTCATCGGTGATCGGATCGTAGATGTCATCGAGCGTCACGCGGCCGAGGATACGGTCGGAGAGCGATTCGATGACCTCTTCGCCTTCCTTGAGGGCGGCGACGTCGAGACCGAGGATGGTGTTGCAGTCTTCCTCACGAACGATAACGTCCTGCGCCACATCGACCAGGCGGCGGGTCAAATAGCCAGCGTCGGCCGTCTTCAGAGCCGTATCCGCCAGCCCCTTGCGGGCGCCATGGGTGGAGATGAAGTATTCCTGCACCGACAGGCCCTCGCGGAAGTTCGAGGTCACCGGGGTTTCGATGATTTCACCGATGCCACCGGTAATCTTCTTCTGCGGCTTGGCCATGAGCCCGCGCATGCCGGCGAGCTGACGAATCTGTTCCTTGGAGCCTCGGGCGCCGGAGTCGGCCATCATGAAGACCGGGTTGAACCCGCCGCGCTGTTCGGCGAGATTCTTGAACATCACCTCGGCCACCTCGTTGGTGGTGCGGGTCCAGGTATCGATGACCTGATTATAACGCTCACCGTTGGTGATCACACCGCGCTCGTACTGCTTGGTGATCTTGGCGATGTCTTTTTTGGCCAGCTCAATCAGGGAGTCCTTGGCGCGCGGGACCAACAGGTCCTGGATCGACACGGTGACGCCGGCTCGGGTGGCGTATTCAAAGCCGAACTTCTTCAGACGGTCGAGGAAGTTGATGGTCTCGGTCTGGCCGTGCTGCCAGAAAGAGCGACTGACCAGTTCCTCGAGTTTGCCCTTGCCGGCCACGTCGTTGAAATACGGCATGCCATCGGGCAGGATGTTGTTGAAAATCAGGCGACCTGCGGTGGTCTTGATCAGTTCGCCGTTGCGTCGGACGTGGACCAGGGCGTGCATACCGATATGACCGGAATCGTAGGCCATCAAGCATTCTTCTGGCGAGAAGAAGGCCATGCCTTCGCCGAGGTCTCCATCTTTTACCTTCGAGAGATAATAGCAGCCGAGAACGATGTCCTGCGAGGGGACGGCGATCGGTCGGCCCGATGACGGCAACAGGATGTTGTTGGTGGCGAGCATGAGCACGCGCGCTTCGAGCTGTGCCTCGAAGGAGAGCGGCACATGCACGGCCATCTGGTCGCCGTCGAAGTCGGCGTTAAAGGCCGCGCAGACCAGCGGGTGCAGGCGAATTGCCTTGCCCTCGACCAGTACCGGATAAAAGGCCTGAATGCCGAGCCGGTGCAGCGTGGGGGCGCGATTGAGCAGCACCGGATGCTCTTCGATAATCTCTTCGAGAATATCCCAGACTTCGGGACGTTCCTTCTCGACCAGCTTCTTGGCCGACTTGACTGTTTGGACGAAGCCCTTTTCCTCGAGCTTCATGATGATAAACGGCTTGAACAGTTCGAGGGCCATGTTTTTTGGCAGGCCGCACTGGTGCAGTTTCAGTTCCGGGCCTACCACGATAACCGAGCGGCCGGAGTAGTCGACACGCTTGCCGAGCAGGTTCTGGCGGAAGCGGCCCTGCTTGCCCTTGAGCAGGTCGGAGAGTGACTTGAGCGGGCGCTTGGAGTCGCCCCGAACGGAGTGGGTGCGACGGCCATTGTC
>WJMS01000287.1 GCA_014727815.1 candidate division GN15 bacterium | reverse complement strand
TGATATGCCTCCGCATGACTGCCCTTCCATATGCCGAAGACTTTCGCCCGGACCAGCCGCCGCTGCTCATCGACATCGATTGAAAATTCCAGGCTCCAGCCGCTCATGATGTAGTTCCTGTCTCGATTTAGTGATTACTTGCAACTCTGCTCGTAAACTGCCTGGCGAAGCGAGACGCCAGCCAAACCGAAGGTAATTAGTGGTATTTGTAATAGCAATGAAAATCGCTAGTAGTCACTAACCAACCAGAGCTGGACCAATTCGCACAAAACAAAGGCCGGCAATAACTTGCCGGCCCATAATATGAGCTTTCTACACGAATCGTTCGGCACTAAACGAACTACACTCCCTGGCCCGTCTCGCCAACCGCTTCGTTGTGCTTATCCATATTCTGATATTCGCCACCCTCACCCTGGTATTTCGACGGGCACTTCACCAGCATCTGTTCAGCGACGAACACGCCGTCCTTGCCGCCTTTACCCTTCAGGACCACCGAGGTAGCCTGGTCGAAATTCCCGGGGACTACGCCATAGTAGACAACATCGAGCTTCTGTTGCGCGGCCTGGGCGTTCTCCGCCTCAGCATCATAAATGGCGAATTCCAACCGCGAATTCTCGGCATTGTAGTTCACCCGGTCAAAGTCGATCTTACCCATCACCTGGACGGTTCGATCAGACGTCGACGCCTGCTCGATCGGGACATACTGCACGGTGGTCGTCAGAAACGCCGACGTACCCCAGATAACGAATACGACGATGATCAACCCGCCGATTATATACTTTGCCTTCATCGGCTCCTCTCCTCCAGCTTCCTAACCCGCTTGTGCAGGCCCCGCAGGAACAGAAACAGGCCCACCCAGACCACCAGGGTCACGATCAGGGCTACGTAATTTCCATCCATTCTACTCGTCCTCCCGTCGGACCGCTTCCAGTTTATACACGCGAGCCGCGAGGTTGAATATCCATATGTATAATACGGTAAAAAGGACCAATGATCCAAACAAAATCGAGGCAACATCGGTCGTCATAGAGAATTTCAGGTTCTCGTCCAGGACCGTATCCGAGGGATGCAGCGACGGGGTCAGCCGGGGAAAAACAAAGATGAGAAAGACCGCCGGCGGAAAAGCGAATATCGAATAGACCGCCGACATCGCCGCCCGCCGTTCCTCGTCGGCAACCGCCCCCCGAAGCGAGAAATAGGCGCCATAGATCAACAGGAGCACGAAGATCGAGGTCTGCCGCGGGTCCCAGTTCCAGTAGGTTCCCCAGGTGACTTTGGCGAAAATCGCCCCGGTCACAGTCGCCAGAATCGCAAACAGCAGCCCAAGCGCGTTGGCGATCGCGCCCCGATCATCGAGATGCAATTGCCGCGTCCTCAGATAGCGAATCGAATAGATCATCGACGTCGCAAACGCCACCACCGCCAGCCAGGCCTGCGGGATATGATAGTAGAATATCCGGCTCGACTCACCGATCTGCTGCTGCGGCGCCGGCGTCAGAAACGACGCGACAATCATCGCCCCCATCGCCAAAAACAGAACCCACTGCCACCACATACCTACTGTAATCTCCTCATCGCGCCTCCGTTCCCGCAGATGAACTCGACTAATTGGATCGCAAATAAAGGGATTGAAACCTACTCGCGCCAGACAAATCTGAACAAAAGCAGCGACCCCGTCAACATCACCACCGCATACGCCACCAGCCCCTGCAACTCCATCAGCATCTCGCCGATCGGCTGCTCCGCCAGCGCCCGGGTCGTCGCCGTCACCAGCATCAGCAAAAGGATAATCAGGATCGGAAACGACAACACCGAAAACAGCGCTCCCCGAAACGCCGCCCGCGCAATGATAGCTCCGATCAGCGTGGTCGCACTGCACAGGCCAATCACGCCAAGCAGCAACACGAGTATAAACGCCCAGATCTGACCGGTCGAGGCGTCCGTCATGACAAAAAACAACGGCGTCAGCACAATCGTCACCAGGGCCAGCAGCGTGAAATTAAACAACAGCTTGCCCAAAAAGACCGCCGTCGGGTCGGCTTTCAACCGAAGCGTCAGGGCCGTCCCCGACTCTTCCTCCCGGACAAAAACCGCCGACAGCCCGGCCATCGCCGAGAAAAACAGCGCAATCCAGAACAGCGCCGCCAGCAACTGCGGATCGAGACTGGCCTGCCCTACCGAAAAGGAGATCATCGCCAGCGTCGTCACCGCAAACATCAACACCACACTGGTCGCATAGCGGTTGCGAAACTCGATCCGGATGTCCTTGGCGTAGACCGCGAAAGTCTTAGCCACCAAGCCGGCAGAATTGGCTGGCAAAACGCTGCTCCTCCGATTCATTGGTGGCAATGACCACCACCGCCCGCCCGGCATATTCTTCAATTATCTCGTACACGATCGCTTTCCCCTGATCGTCCAGATTCGACGTCGGCTCATCCAGCAACAGAAACTCCGGCCCGTTCATCAATGCCAGGGCATACTTGAGCCGCTGTTTCATCCCCGATGAGTACGCCCGGACCAGATCCGCCCCGCGCCCCTCCAGCCCGACCCGACTCAACAGACCATTGATCGTCTTGCCGGTCACCGATGCGCCGGCTACACTGGCGAAAAAGACCAGATTTTCCTCGGCGGTCAGACTGTCATACAGATTGAGATACGGGGAAACCAGCGAGGTCGTGGCCTGCACCGACGCTTCCTCCAGCGGAGAGCCGTCATTGGAAAAGATGACCTCGCCTTTCGATGGTCGATATTCCCCCAGCAGCGTCATCAGCAGCGTCGATTTGCCGGAGCCATTCGGTCCGACAATCGCCAGCACCTCGCCGGAGCCGACCTCGAAACTGATATCTGAGAATACCTTACGGGAGCCAAATCGCTTGGCAAGCGCTTTCGCAGTGAGCCGATACATGCTGGCTATGTATACGCTACAAACCCGGCCAACGCCAGCCAAAAAAGAACCGGCAGGCCACCCGATCCCGATCGGGCGAATCCTGCCGGCAAAGCCATTATTGCTATTGGCGCAGCTTGGCTATTGGGATATCAGTAGCTCACGACTTGCCGATCTTGACCCGGACCTCCCGCTTGACCGGCACCGTGTAGCGCGTGTTGAACTCGTCATCGATCGCAAATGTCACTGACTGCTCGAATTCTTCGTCGATCAAATCCTCATAGACCGTCACCGTAGCATCGACAGTCTCCCCGGCTTTCACCTTGTCGGGCAGATCGAGCTCGAAATTGTTGAAGGCATGGTCGATCAATGTGATCTTATAGTCTCGCTCGGACGCATTGACAATCTGGAACCGGGCCCGCCGACGCGGCGCCTCGGTAAATTGCGACACATCGACTTTGGGCGGCTTGATCATCAACGGCCGCATATTCTCGGCATCCTGGCTCAGATCAGCCGTAATTTTCACATAGTTCTTTTCCGGTCCGGCGTTGGTCTCGACATACGGCCGCTTGGCCACCAGCCCGCGAAAACGCTTCGTTTCGAAAATGATCTCGAGCCGGGTACTGTCGCCGGGGGCCAGCACCGAATCAGTCACCGGCGCCTTGGTGCAACCGCAACCGGGCACGATCTTGGTGATCCGAAGCGTGTCATCGCCGACCGACTTCAGCCAGAACGAATGGCTGACCGTCACGTGCTGGATCACTTTTCCGAAATCAAATTCTGAATCGGGTATCTCAATCTTCGGCCCCGCCAGGGCGCTGGAACCGATCAAGAGCAAACATAAGATGATAATTGCTGACCAGCGTCGCATGGGAAATCCTCCAGAAACATCTATCCCAATGAGATCCTGTGTGCAGCCGAACGGCCGCTTATCCGTTTATACCGTCATCGGCAGAATCCGATGCATTCTCTAACGGGTTAATCAACTACCGAGAACAGGCGGTCCCAGCGGACCTTCTGGAAGAAATGGACGGCATTGAACAGGAACAACCGCGGTACCGACAGCGGATCGGTAACCGAGACCTCCGGCGAGGGATGGTCCTCCTCGCTCCACGACCAGTGAATCACCATCGCCTGCCCCAGCACCAATTGTCGCGGGACAGCCCGCCAGTACCGGGAGTCATACGAATTGTCCCGGTTGTCCCCCATCAT
>WJMS01000286.1 GCA_014727815.1 candidate division GN15 bacterium | reverse complement strand
TGTCTCTTCATCGCCGCGTCACCGCCGAGACCTGCCGTACTGCGGCAGCAGCGAAGACTACATGCGAGAAGTGGCTGTAAAAATCCTTTAGCGTACTTTAATGGTGAGTTTTTCAAATCACGACCCGCTCTCCCCAAAATGTAAACCCGCCGTGACCACGGCGGGTTTTTTCATTTGCATCTCTTTGTCCGGGCCGGGGCCCACCTACACGGTGGTCACCGCAGACTTGATCAGCCGCTCGTAGTCGATCGAAAGGTCGGACGGATCAATCACGATGAAAAAGCACTCGGTGCCGATCGAGGCGAAATAGAGCCGGCTCCGCTCGACCTCGCATACCCCCTGCTCCCGCGTCCCATCGCTTCCGGGCAGCCGCGCGAACAGGTTCATTAGTTCGGCGATACCCTTGAAGATTATCGCGAACGACTTCTTGAACCGAATCGCATCCTCTTCCATCAGGTTACCCTCGTTGTCCACCCGGTAGACATGGGTGACATCGGGAATCGCCGTCAACCGCTCGTAAGCTGTCATCCGGCGCTCCGCCTCGGGCGAACGGGGCTGCAACTGGGTGGCCGCAACCTCGGTCTCCTGCTGAATTATCCCGAGGATCTCATCATGCTGCTTGCGCATCTCGGTCTCGATCGACCGCTGCTCCTCGAAAGTCTCGACAAGCTTGGGCAGCGGACGTTCGACCTTGTGCAACACCTGCCCCTGGTGGGACAGGGTGGTGGTCATGCGTGGTGACGGCCGGGCGGCATACTCCGTCTGTACCTGGACATCGATTTCTCCGCGCTTGACCAGGGAGGTGCGCCCGACCGGGATGTAGCTGCTGGTTGCCATGTTTTCGCTCAGGGTATATGCCCTAATTCTGTTATATCGGCATAATCAGCAGCTGGAATAACCGCAATAACTGCATAGATAACATCCGGAATCCAAACGCATCGGGGCCGCGCATTCCGGACAGATTTCGGCCGGCTGGGTCAGGTTCCGGTCGGTCGATTTGAGATGGCCGAAATGCCGCTCGAGCACCTGGGCAATTGCGTCAGGAATCGACGAGACTTTCGCGCCTGATGCAAACACCGGGCTGGAACCGCCTATCCCCTGCAACTGGCGAATAATCTGGTCGACCGGCACATGCGAGCGCAACGCCAGCGAGATCAGCCGGCAGATTGCCTCGGTATCGGCCATGGTGGTATAACCCGATTTGCCAATGTGGGCAAACACCTCAAACGGGCGGCCATCGTGCGTATTGACAGTAACATACAGATTGCCGTAGCCGGTCTTGATCTTCTCGGTAAGCCCCGGCAGAATCATCGGCCGCTGCTCCACTGGCGCCACCGGCTGGCCGGGCGCTGTCGGTGTCTCATCTACTGTCGCGGAATCAGCCCGAACAGCCTTCTTCCGCAATGACAGCACCTGATTCGGACGGGAGTTGTCCCGGTAGATTGTCACGCCCTTACAACCGGTCTCGTAAGCCGCTTTGAATGCCTCGGCGACTTGCTGGCGGTCGGCCGATTCGGGCAGGTTGATCGTTTTCGATACCGAAGAATCGGTGTATTTCTGGAACGCGGCCTGCATCCGGATATGCTCGATCGGGCTGACATCGGCAGCAGTCAGGAACAAGGCGCGGACCGACTCGGGAACCTGCTCGATCCCGGCAATCGAACGCTCGGATATCACCGCCTCGACCAGTTCTTGACTGTAGAAACCGCCCTCTTTAGCAGCCTTCTCGAACAGCGGATTCAGGTCGGTCATGCGGGTGCCATCGAGCACATTTCGCTCGAAGGCAATCGCGTAGTATGGTTCGATTCCCGAAGAACAGCCGGCGATAATCGAAATGGTGCCGGTCGGGGCGATAGTCGTCACGGTCGCGTTGCGCATGGCCACCCCCTGCTCCTGATAGATCGTCCCGGCCCAGTTGGGCAGCTTGCCGCGGGTCTTGGCCAGGGTCGAGGAATGGTTGGTCGCCTCGGTATGGATGAAGCGCATGACCTCCTCGCCGAGCGCAAACGCCGTCTCGGAATTGTACGGCAGCCGGAGTTTGATCAGCATGTCGGCCCAGCCCATGACGCCAAGACCGATCCGACGGTTGAGCTTGCTCTGCGCCTCGATCGCCGGGATCGGGTAGCGGTTCTGGTCGATCACGTTGTCGAGAAAATGAACTCCGGCCCGGACCGCCTCAGCCAGCCGATCCCAGTCGATCCCGGTCGAGGGCGTACTGGCGGTGTAATCATCGGGCAGCGGCTCGGCCACAAACAGACCGAGATTGATCGAGCCGAGATTACAGGAATCGTACGGCGGCAGCGGCTGTTCACCGCACGGATTGGTCGCCTCGATCCGCTCCGAGGGTCGGGTTGGGTTCAACTGATTGATGCGATCGATGAAGACAATTCCCGGTTCGCCGGTGCCCCAGGCGTGATCGACAATCTCGTCAAACACCTTCCGGGCATCCAGCATGACTTCCTGACCATCGGAGACATACGGTTCACCCGTGCGCGGATCGATCAACTGGTACGCTTCGCCTCCTTCGACCGCCTCCATGAACCGGTCGGTCACGGCGACGGAGATATTGAAATTGGTGACTTCCGAAGTATCGGTTTTGCACGAGATGAACTCGAGAATATCGGGATGGTCGACCCGAAGAATACCCATGTTGGCGCCGCGACGGGTGCCACCCTGCTTGACCGCCTCGGTCGACGCGTTGAAGACCTTCATGAACGAAACCGGTCCGGAGGCCACCCCGGAAGTCGAGGCGACGACGGAGTTGCGCGGGCGCAGCCGGGAGAAGGCAAAGCCGGTGCCACCGCCGGACTTGTGGATCAGGGCGGCGTTTTTGTTGGCTTCGAATATCTCCTCCATCGAATCGCCCACCGGCAGGACAAAGCAGGCCGAAAGCTGCCCGAGCTGGCGGCCGGCGTTCATCAGGGTCGGCGAATTCGGCATGAACTCCCGACGGGCCATCATGGCGTAGAACCGCTCAGCAGTGGCCTTCACCGCTTCATCATCGGCGCCGTAGCTGCGGTCCGCCTCGGCGATGAAATTCGCCACCCGGCGAAACATCTCGGCCGGTGTCTCGATCACCCGCCCCTGCTTGTCCTTCATCAGGTACCGTCGGGCCAGGACAGTCAGGGCGTTATCGGTCAATTGCAAATGTATCTCAGGTGCCATCGTTATTCTCTCTTTTCGGTTGGGGGTGTCCCGAACATTATACCGGCCCGGCTCTCCCCCGGCCATCACATTTCTAGTAACGATCCCGAATAGTTGGAGTTCGCGCGGTCGGCAATTGAACTCGACCCGACAAAAGCGTATATTATACCAGATTGATCTACTCAGCATGAGGACCTCGCCATGATCCACCAACTCGCCAGATTCTGCTTCGCACTTGCGCTGCTCTGCCTGACCGCAGGAATGGCGTCGGCCCAGCCGGGCGCCGTCAACCCCGAGCTACTCAAACAGTTTGAAGAACGCCTGGCCAATACCCCGGAACTTCGCGCGCGCATCAACGCCGTTACCAACAACAGCATCAAAGACCTGGCGCTCAATCGGTCGACCCTGACCGGGCACGATGACCTCTTCAATGTGAAAGTCGAGGGCTCCGGCATTATCGACCAGCACTCCTCGGGGCGCTGCTGGATGTTTGCCGGCTCGAATGTCGTTGCACCGAAAGTGATGACAAAACTCGAACTGGGCGATTTCAAAATCTCCGAGGCGTATCTCGCCTTCTGGGACAAGCTCGAAAAGTCGAACCGCTTTCTCGAGACGATGATTCGGCTTCGCGACAAACCGGTCGATGACCGCCTGATGCAAATGTACTTGCGCAGCCCGCTCGGCGATGGCGGCTGGTGGCACTACTTCACCAGCCTGACCGAGAAGTACGGCGTGGTTCCGGCGTCGGTCATGCCGGAGACAAAGCAATCATCGTCAACCGGCATGATCAACAAGCTGGCCACGACCCTGCTGCGCAAAGGCGCCGCGGGGATTCGCGAACGGCACGCCGATGGACAATCGGTCGAGCAGCTGCGGGGATACAAGGAAACCGTCCTGGCCGATATCTACGACCTGCTCGTCTACACCTACGGCGCGCCGCCAAAGGAGTTCACCTTTCGCTGGGAGAGCGGTGCGGATTCGACCAAGGCGATAGTGGAGAAGTCCTTTACGCCGCAGTCATTCTTCACTGAGTTTTTTGGCGAGCAGATGCCGGAGTATGTGGCGATTGCGCACAATCCCGCCGAAGAGCTCAACCGGCTGTACAACCTCGAGAGCAGCCGGAATATCGAAGAGCGCCCGGACATGCAGGCGATGAACCTGCCGATCGAACGGCTCAAGCACTACACGAAGAAGTCGCTGCTCGACAGCCAGATCGTCTGGTTTGCCTGTGATGTCGGCGAGGACAACTACAACGACTCGGGGATCTTCGCAATCGATGTGTACGACTACAACACGGCATTCGGCAAGGACTTCAAGCTGGACAAGGCCGACCGGATTCGCTACCAGGACATGTCGCCCAATCATGCCATGGTGATCAAGGGGATGGACACGAGCGCCGCCGGGGCGCCGCGCAAGTGGCTGGTGGAGAATTCCTGGGGGACCGACCGCGGCAACAAGGGTCTCTGGACGATGTATGATGGCTGGTTCGATGAGTGGGTGCTGCTGGTGATTATCGACAAGCGCCTGCTCGAGGATGCCGAACTGGCCCTGCTCGAAACCGAGCCAATCACAATCGAAGAATGGGAGCCGTTTTTCCTGGCTCTTCGCAACCTGGAACTGCGTCGCTGACCCGGCTCGGTCGGGTTACTGGGCCGGGATGAGATCGGGGTCGGACTGGTAGAGCATGTCGAGATAGCCCACGCCACGGCCACCGTAGTAGCCCTCGGGACGATCGTACACGTTGTCCGCCAGAGCCTCATCGAGAGTCACGAACTCATACCCCATGTCGGTGAGGGCCCGAAGCATCTCATCGAGATAGATCGCGTTGAGCCGGTTCATCCTTAGCAGGAGTATCTGTTTGACCGGGCGGTTGACCAGTTCGAGCGCCAGCAGCTGACAGCGCTCGACCTCGTCGAGGACATGGTTGACGTACTCATTGAGTAAGGCATCGTACTCGGCTGAGTCGGGATATTTACCGAGTTTCTCCAGCGTGAGGTTGTACAGGTAATCCTCGGGCACAACTGTCGCGTGAGCGGTGACGTAGTTCTGATGGTCGAGGTAGAGATTGACCTGACGCTTGGCATTGGTGTTGTCGCCGTAGTGCAGGTAGGGGAAGCGGAAATAGCGCTTCTTCTGTCCGAACCCGGAGAGCATATCCTCGATTGTTTCGTGCCCCATCTCGATATCGCTGATGAACTTCTCGATCCCGATTTCGTGGAGGTCCTGGTGGGCGTAGGTCATGTTGCCGAGCACATGGCCGCGGTTGAGCCATTCGCCGAGGATATCGAAATTGGTGCCGACGTTTTGTCCCACCACAAAGCCGGCCGCGGCGACCTCGTGGCGATCGAGCGTTTCCAGCACGAGGTAGGTCAGGGCGTCTAAATCGGTTTCTTCGAACGTACGGGCAACCGGCAGTTCGTTGAACGTAATACAGATCTCGCGTTTTACATCGTCGGCGGCATTCTCCTGCTTCTTTTGTGCCCGGCCAACCACGATCGCCATGCCCAGGACCATGACCAGCGCAATCGCCACCGACGGCGCCCACTTTATCGGCAGACTCGACATTATGTCACCTCATGGATAAACAGCAGGTTGGTTTGCACGCGCGAGCCGAACGGCACGCCACCGGTAACGAGCACTTTGTCCCGGCGACGCGCCAGTTTGTGCTGCCGGCAGATGCGGTTGACTGTATCGATCATCTCGTTGAATGACTGTGGCTGGTCGGCCTGGACCGGATAGACAGCACGGAACAGCGACAGACTGCTCATGACCTTCTTGTCATCGGTGACCGCTACAATCGGCTGGGTCGGCATCAGGTTGGCGATCAACTGGGCGGTGAAACCGGACGAGGTGAAGGCGACGATGACTTTCGATTGGCAGGTCCGGTTGGCGTGCAGCACCGAGCGGGCAATCGCCACGGGAATGGGCGACTTGAAGTTCTTGTCCTGCTTCGGCGCCGCCGGTTCGGGTTGGTCTTTTTCGGTCGCGACGATAATGTCGCTCATGGTTCGGACAGTTTCGGTCGGATACTTGCCGGTGGCGGTTTCGGCCGAGAGCATGACGGCATCGGCCTGGTCGAACACCGCCGAGGCAACATCGTTGACCTCCGCCCGGGTCGGTCGGGGCGAGAAGCGCATCGACTCGAGCATCTGGGTCGCCACGATCACCGGTTTTTGCAGCGCGGTCGACATCGAGATGATCCGCTTTTGCAGTTTCGGCACCTCTTCGGGCGGCATTTCCACCCCGAGATCGCCTCGGGCGATCATGATACCATCGGCCGCCTGCATAATCGCTTCGAGCGAGTCGATCGCTTCCCGTTTTTCGAGCTTGGCGAAGATCTTCTGCCGGCCACCGAGCTTTTTGACCTGACGGCGGACTTCGGCGATCTCTTTCGGGGAGCGCACAAACGACAGCGCGATGTAGTCGGCGTCGACACGCACCGCCGTCTTGATATCCTCCCGGTCCTTGTCCGAGATAGTCGGAATATCCAGTTTGGTGCTCGGCAGGTTGACGCCCTTACCCGGCAGGACCGTTCCGGAGTTGAGGGCTTTCAGGGTGACGCCTTTGCGGTCGACGGCAATAGCGGTAAACAGCAGGCTGCCATCGTCGATCAGTATCCGGTCGCCTTTTTTGATCGAACCAAGCACCTCGGCATGGTTGAGCCCGATGATGCCCTTGCCGGGATCGGAGCGGCCGGTGGTCAGGGTCAGCCGTTTGCCCTTGCGAACCGTGACTTTGCCGTCGAACCTATCCAGCCGTATCTTCGGCCCGGCGATATCAAAGAGCAGTCCGGTCGGATAGCGAGCCTTGGCGATTCCCTCGCCGATAATCCGGGCGGCGGCGAGGAAATCTTCGGTGCGGCCGTGGGAGCAGTTGACCCGGAAGGCGTTGACGCCCGCATTGACGAGCCGGCTGACTTTCGACGGGGAGGCTATGCCGGGGCCGTAGGTGGCGAGAATCTTGGTTCGTTTCATGTCGGCAAAAAGACGAAAAGGGGCGGTAAATCAACAAAAAAGCCGGTCGCCCCGGTTTGGGCTGACACGGCGTGTCAGGACGCGTTCGCCGGATAAGCAGCTAAACCATAACCCATTGCACATGCACAAGCCATTGTCAAACTTTTTTTGCAGAATTGCTTCCTTTTCCGAAGAAAAATCGCTATATTGGTGGTCCCACCGAGGAAAGAGAAAGGGATTTCAACCACATATGAGGGGTGACGATGGTATGAACAAGAAGGTTATTGTTGCCGTCAACAATATGATATTCACCTCCAAGATAATGACCGTTCTGGACGGGTTGGAAGTTGAAGGGATTAAAGCGATCCGTTCGGACGAGATCTTCAGCAAAGCCCAGGAACTCCGTCCCGACCTGATCATTATCGACCTGAACCTGAACGGTATCGAGGCGCCCTCGCTGATCAACAAGCTCCGCTCGTACGGAGCGACCGCCAAGATTCCGATCGTCTGTTACTCGCCCCATGTCCTGGCCGACCAGATGAAAGCTGCCCGGATCGCCGGCGCCACCGAGGTGCTGCCGAATTCGAAGATGACGCAGCGGATGGGCCAGATCCTCGGCAAGTATATCAACAATTAGTGTGATTGATAGAAAGGACCGGACGCGCCCGCGTCCGGTTTTTTTATGCGCATTCTCGAACTGCACATTGAAGTGAGCGATCTCGACCGATCGCTGGAATTCTACACCGCCCTGCTGCCCCATGAGAAAGTGGTGCGGTGGCAGGACAATTCGGCGGCAGCCCTGGTCTTCCCCGACGGCACCTCGATGGGGCTGTGGCGGACGGGCAAGCGAGGGCTCTACGATGGTCGCGGGGGCGAGCACCTGCACTTTGCTTTCCAGATCGAAGATCATGAGTATGATTCGATTCGGGCCAGGGTGGTCGAGCTGGGCTGTGAAGTGATCGACCATGTCTGGCCGAACGGTAAACGGTCCTTGTATTTCTTCGATCCGGACAATCACCAGGTTGAGTTTATGACGGTCGACTGGCTTCGCGGTGTGACCAAGTAGCACCGAAGACCACTTCCCGGATTGAGCGCCACGCGGGGCGAAAAACAAGAATCGTTGTACAAGATTATCTCCCATAGCGTTAGGGCGAAATGGGTTCGTTTTGTCATTTTTGGGGGTGTTTTTTCACGCGGGGTTCGACGTATGTGGCAGTGTTGTCGCAGGTTACGTGTCTTACGAGATGATTTGAACGGTCGCATCGGGCGTGCCTTTGTAGTGAAAGTGTCTGGGTTGGTGGCCGGTTGTCTTATCATACGGTGCTGGGGTCGCATTCAGGGGTGGAGTTGTAGGGAAAGTGACGTTGGGGGGCGTCAGATGTCACTCGTTCGGTCCCGCCTGCGGCGGACTAGCGTCTGACGGAACGGAACCGCTGTCACTCCAGGACTTTGGCGAGGTCGGTTTGGGTGAGGCCACCGCCGAATATGTCGAGCACGACCATGTTGGAATCAATGATGATATTGAGCGGGTAGGCCTCGACAAAATAGCGCGAGAGGTACGCGGCGCGATGGTCGTAGAGGAAGGCCGCGGTCAGGCCGGTTGCTTCTTTGATATCGCGCATGAAGCGCGGGTTGGCCGAGGTGATAAACACGAGGTGGCGGTAGTCTTCCGGATTGTCGATCTGGTCCCGGATATAGAGCATTTCATCGAGACAGGATTCACAGGTCGGCATGACGACAGAGA
>WJMS01000285.1 GCA_014727815.1 candidate division GN15 bacterium | reverse complement strand
GGCTATGTAGGCGACTCGTGTATCATCCGCCTGCCGACCCCCATGGTTACGCTTGGAGGCGGCCGTTTGCTCGACCATATGTCGCGCTTCCCGCGTCGCAAAGAGCTGGCCGGCCTGGCCTACCTGCGTGAACGGGCGTCCGGTGACCTTGAGTCGCTGGTCGTGTCCGAATTGCGCAAAGAAGTGTTGGTTTTCAGCGAGACGTTTCTGTCGCATACTGAAATTGCCGCACAGGACATCGAGCATCAGGTAGGAAAATTGACAGGGGCAGGGCGGGTCGATGCCTTTCGCAGCTACCTGTACCTCAATGAACAACTGGAATCGACCGTTCAGCATGTGAAAGCGCGCCTCGATGAGAAACTCAACGATCGGGCGCACGTGAAAGGGCTGCTCATTGACGAACTGCTGGCGCTGATCCCACTACCCAAAGACCGTGCCCAGATGCTGGTCGACTACCTGCTGGAACAAAAGATTCTCACCCGTGATGGTGAGTACCTCACCCTGGCCGGCCGCACCGCGACGCTCAAGGGCGTCATTAAACAGGCGCACGACGAAGTTATCGCCGCCCTCGAGCAGGAACCGTATGCCCCCCCGAACCTGTCGAGCTTCACCGGCAAGGGCAAAGTATACCAGCAAGCAATCAAGTACATTCTGGACACCAGTGAAGCCCACAAGTGCGGCGCCGACTTTTTGTTCTTGCAGTCGGTGTGGCATGAGGTCGTTGGCTATGTCACCGACACGCTCGAGGCGAGCGGCGAACTGGCTGTCACCCAACTGCGCGATCGTTTCGGCTTCACCCGCAAGTACGCCATCCCGATCCTCGAAGAAACCGACCGCCTGGGCATTACCAAACGTGCCGGCGACATACGCGTGAAGGGAGAGAACTTTGAAAAAGCGCTCGCTGATTCATAACGCCCGGATCCTGACCCAGGCCGATGGCCTGGTGGCCGACAGCATGGCGATCAACGGCAACCGTATCATGGCGGTCGGCAACAACCTGCAGCACGATCCCGACTTTCGCAGCTACAGCCGGATCGATGTTGCCGGCAACACGATTGTGCCGGGCCTTGTCGACGCTCACACCCACTTTGCGTATTTCGCGATTACGCTCGGTCAGGTCAACCTGCATGATCTCGACAGCATCGATACCTGCCTCAAGAAGATCAAGTCATTCGCCGGCAAGCTCTCAAAGGATGACTGGGTGGTCGGCGAGGGCTACGCGCCGGATCGCTGGAAGAAACGCGTCGAGCCCGATGCCGCCACGCTCGATCTCGTCACCGGCGGTCGCCCCGCCTTTCTTTTCTCCAAGGATCAGCACTCCTGCTGGGTGAACAGCCGGGCGATGGAAATCGCCGGTATCACGAAAAAGACCAGAGATCCGGCGGGCGGGAAGATCGAGCGTGATGCCGACGGTACCCCGTCCGGCGTCATGCGCGAGGGGCCGGCCATTGGTCTTGTCTTCAAGCACATTCCGATGCCATCGAAAAAGGAAATGGCCCGGCGCTATAAGATGGCGCTCGATCATGCCTACCGCAAGGGTGTGACAGGTGTGCACTCGTTTGACGGTCCGGAGGCGATGACCTACTACATGGAGTTGGCCCAGCAGGGCAAAGTCGGCCTGCGGGTGACCTATTATCCGTCGGCCGACCTGCTGCCGTATCTGCTCAAAGAGAAGATATATTACGGCACCGGCACCGACTTCTTCCGGATAGCCGGGATCAAGATCTTCTCCGATGGCTCGCTCGGGTCACAGACGGCGCTCTGCTTCAACAAATACAAAGGCACGAAGGACAATTACGGTATCGAAGTGCGCACGGTTCCGGAGATGAAACGGCTCATCACGCAGGCCGCCAAACTCAATCTTCCGGCGGCGATCCACGCTATCGGTGACAAGGCGGTGGCAAACGTACTCGATGCATTCGAGGCTGCCCCGCGCCTCGATTTCGGCGCCCGCCATCGGATCGAGCATCTGCAACTGGTGCGACGCGCTGACCTGGCCAGAGTCAAGAAGCTCGGCGTGACCGCATCGGTACAACCGTCGCATTGTCCCTCGGATATCGAGATGATACGAAACTACTGGGGCAGGCGCGGCGCCAATGCCTATATTTTCCGGACCCTGATCGACAGGAAGATTCCGCTGGCCTTCGGCTCCGATGCGCCGATCGAGCCGCTCGATCCGATCGCCGGTATTGCCGCCGCGGTGCGGCGGGCCCGGCCCGGGAAGCGCGATGTTTTCTATCCCGAGCAGCGTATCAGCGCCGCCGAGGCTTTGTACAACTTCACGGTCGGTCCGGCCCGGGCGGTCGGTCAGGAGCATTGCCGCGGCTATGTGCTGCCGGGTTACCCGGCCGACTTCGTTGTGCTCGACCGCGATATCACGCGGGTTGCCCCGACTCGTTTGTATGACACGCGGGTGCTGGCGACGATTCTCGACGGCAAAGTCATGTATGCTGACGAATATTCCGCGTTTTAGCGGGTATATCTCGTGTAACGTGCGAAGGCCCTACCGGATTTATCCGGAATCCCTTCAGGCATCTTCGGCGTTACAGAATTGAAATTGACACGCTGATTACGCCGAGCCATATTTTATGAGAAGTAGTTAGGGGTACATCCTATGAAACAAAAAGTCCTTCTGGTCCTGCTGGGGTTTCTGCTTCTCTCGCCCGGCATCTCCTATACGATACGGACGTTTGCGCAGGACAGCCTGCCGCCGGACACCACCCCGATTGTTACCGATGACACCTACGAGCAACCCGCGCTGGTGTATGTGCTCGAGGTCGAGGGGGCGATCGGTATTGTCACCGAAGATCGGATCAGCGAAGCGATCGATCTCGCGGTCGAAAACAACGCCGAGTTGATCGTGGTAGAAATGGACACCCCGGGCGGTTTCATGCAGGCCACCCAGGGTATCACCAAGTTGATCCTGAACAGCCCGGTCCCGGTGTGCACCTATGTCGCGCCGTCCGGTTCGCGGGCCGGCTCAGCGGGCGTGTTCATCACCTACGCCTCGCACTTCGCGGCCATGGCGCCATCGACCAATATCGGCGCCGCCCACCCGGTCACCGGGCAGGGGCAGGAAGTCGACTCGGTGATGAACCAGAAAGTCACTAACGACGCGGTCGCGCAGGTGAAGGCAGCCGCCCAGCGGCATGGCCGCAATGTCGAGTGGGCCGAAAAGGCCGTGCGGCAGTCGGTGTCGATTACCGATGTCGAGGCGCTGGAAATGAACGTGATCGATTTCCGTGCCCGGTCACTCAATGACCTGCTCGAGCAGATCGACGGGCAGGAAGCGCTCATGGCCGATGATACTAGGAAAGTCATGCGTCTCGAAGACTACACCATCAAGGTGCTCGAGAAGAGCTTCAAAGACAAGGTACTGGGTATTCTGTCATCGCCCGATGTCGCCTTCATCCTGTTTTCGCTCGGTGGGCTGGGGATCGTGCTGGAACTGTACAACCCCGGATCGATCTTCCCGGGCGTGGTCGGCGCCATCTGCCTGATCCTGGCGTTTTATTCGTTCAATACCTTGCCAATCAACTATGCCGGAGTGGCCCTGATACTCCTGGCTATTGTCCTGTTTGTGGCTGAGATCAAAATTGCCAGTGCCGGTCTGCTGACTATCGGCGGGCTGGTCTCGCTTTTCCTGGGAGGGCTCATGCTTATCGACTCGGTTAATCCCGCCCTGCAGGTCTCGAAGACCGCCCTGATCACGATTGTTGTGCTGGTCGGCCTGGTCGTTGCAGTCGTCGCCCGGCTGGTGATCAAGGCACAGCAGAACAAGCCGTTTTCCGGCGACTCCTCGCTGGTCGGACGCCAGACCTCGATCAAAAAGCCGGGCTTTGTCTATCTCGAGGGCGCCCTGTGGCGTATCGACGATACGGAGCAGCTCGAGCCCGGCACCAAAGTCGAGGTAATCGGGGTGGACGGTCTTACATTGAAAGTCAGAAAGCTCGAAGCATAGTCAACCGAAGGGACAGATACTATGGGTGGATTCCCAACCGTCTTAGCTGTTATTATCATATTCGGCCTCCTGCTCTTGTTCAATATGATCAAGGTGCTCAAGGAGTACGAGCGCGGCGTGGTTTTCCGACTCGGCCGCCTGATCGGCGCCAAGGGACCCGGCCTGATCATCCTCATCCCGATCATCGATAAAATGGTGCGGGTCGACCTGCGTGTGGTGACCTATGACATTCCGGCCCAGGACGTGATCACCAAGGACAACGTCTCGGTGAAGGTCAACGCGGTCGTCTATTTCCAGGTCACCGATTCCAACCGAGCGATCGTCTCGGTAGCCAACTTCTTTGAGGCGACCTCACAGATCGCCCAGACGACGCTCCGTTCGGTGCTCGGTCAGCAGGATCTCGACCAGCTCCTGTCGGATCGTGAGACGATCAACGCCGAGCTGCAGCGGATCATCGATGACCAGACGGAACCGTGGGGTGTCAAAGTCTCCGTGGTCGAGGTCAAGAATGTCGACCTGCCGCTTGAAATGCAGCGCGCCATCGCCCGTCAGGCCGAGGCCGAGCGTGAACGCCGCGCCAAGGTGATCCACGCCGAGGGTGAATTGCAGGCATCGGAGAAGCTCTCCGAAGCGGCCCGCGTGATCAGCCGCGCTCCCAACGCCATGCAGCTGCGCTTCCTGCAGACGCTGGTCGAGGTCTCGGCGGAAAAGAACTCGACCACTATCTTCCCGGTCCCGGTCGACCTCATGCACCTGGTCGGCAGGTATCTCGAGAAGAAGACCGGCGAGGACGAAGGCACGCAGTCGAGCTAGGCACGACATCTACCGGACTCTCGAAGGGCCGCCACGGGCGGCCCTTTTTCTTTGGCCGCCGAAGGCGGCCGTGACCCGACAGGGCCGGACAGGGCCTGCAAGAATCCACTTTACGCCCGCCGGGGCAGACCGTATACTCGCCTCATGCCTGAAAAACGATCGAACTATCTCAGCTGGGACGATTATTTCATGGCTGTCGCCGAGCTTTCGGCGCAGCGGTCGAAAGACCCCAACACGCAGGTCGGCGCCTGTATTGTCAACAAACGCAAGCGCATTATCGGGATCGGCTACAACGGTTTCCCGATGGGACTTTCTGATGATATCGCGCCGTGGGGACGCGAGGGCGACTTCCTCGAGACCAAATACCCCTATGTCTGCCACGCCGAGATGAACGCCATCACCAATTCCTCCAACAAGGCCGATCTCGAGGGCGCCTCGATCTATGTCTCACTCTTTCCGTGCAACGAGTGCGCCAAGTTGATCGTCCAGGTCGGTATCCAGGAGGTCGTCTACCTGTCGGATAAGTACCGCGAGCAGGATGTCTTTAAGGCGTCGCGGCGTATTCTCGAGGCGGCTGGTGTGGTTTGCCGGCAACTGCAGCCCCAGGCCCATCGGATCGAACTGACCCTGTCGGCTGATCAAGACTAGTATATCTTACTGCAATACAATGCCTTTTCGGCCAATTTGCAGCCGCGGGTGAACAAACTGACCCCGGCTGCGTTATACTGTCTTTACGGCCATACTATCGCGAATTTTTCATTGCAAAATGGACCTGATCACCACAGATTAGAGCTTTCGAGCCACCTTTTCACCCCAACCCGCTAGGAGTATCAGACGTGACACGAACACGCGAAGACGTCCTTAGATTAATCGATGAGGCCGAAGTCCGCTATATTCGGCTCTGTTTCACGGACATTCTGGGCCAGATAAAGGGGATGACCATTACCCGGGCAGAGATCGAGCAGGTGCTCGAAGAAGGCCAGGGCTTTGACGGCTCGTCGATCCAGGGATTCGCGCGAATCGACGAATCCGACCTGATGGCCATGCCTGATCCCGTCACTTTCCGCATTATCCCGTGGGAAATCGCCGGCGAGCGAGTCGCCCAGCTGTTTTGCGATATTACGAATCCCGATGGCAGCCCGTACGATGGCGACCCGCGCTATGTCCTGCGCCGAGCCCTCAAGAACCTCGAAAAGAAGAACTGGACGTTCTACGTCGGCCCCGAGTGCGAGTACTTCTACTTCCAGAACGACCAGGAACCGGGCATTCTCGACCAGTCGGGCTATTTCGACTACGGCTCGGTCGACATCGGCACGCAGCTTCGCAAGAAAACGGTCAACGCGCTCGAACTGCTCGATATTCCGGTCGAATGCGCCCACCACGAGGTGGCCCCGAGTCAGCATGAAATCGACCTGAAATACCAGGAAGCCCTGGTCATGGCCGACTTCGTGCAGGTCTACAAATTCGTCGTGAAAGAAATCGCACAGGAGAACGATCTCTACGCGACCTTCATGCCCAAGCCGCTGTTCGGTGAGAATGGTTCCGGCATGCACACCCACATGTCGATTTTCGAGGGCGACAAGAACCTCTTTTTCGACGCCAGGGGCGATTACAACCTCTCGGCCATGGCCCGCCATTTCGTGGCCGGCATCCTGAAACACGTCAAGGAAATGACCCTGGTGCTCAACCAGTGGGTCAACTCGTACAAACGCCTCGTGCCCGGCTATGAGGCTCCGGTCTATGTCGCCTGGGGCCGTCGCAACCGGTCGTCGCTGGTGCGCGTGCCTATGTACCGGGTGGGTAAAGAGCGCGCCACCAGGGTCGAGCTTCGCTCGCCCGATCCGGCCGCCAATCCCTATCTTGCCTTTGCCTGCATGCTCACCGCCGGTCTGCGTGGTATCGAAGAGAAGTATGAGTTGGAGCCGCCGACCGAGCGGAACATTTTCGAACTGAAAGGCGATGAGCGTTTCGAGTTCGAAACCCTGCCGGGCTCGCTCGATGATGCTATCCGGCTGGCCGAGGATTCGCAGCTGGTCAAAGATGCTTTGGGCGAGCATGTCTTCGACAAGCTTATCGAAAACAAGAAGATCGAGTGGGATCAGTATCGCACGCACGTCTCGGAATTCGAGATGGCCAAGTACCTGCCGATGCTGTAGATGACAGTGCATGCATGAAAGTGCCTTGCCCCGGTCGCGTTCGGCCGGGGCGTTTCTTTTGCGTCGCTGAGGTTTTTGACCTATATTCCGGCGCATGTCCGACTACAAGACAATCAGCGCAACTCAAATCGCCGATGATGTCCGGGAGGGGAGAGGTTCGGCGGTCGATTTCACCAGCAAAGCCCTGAAACTGGCGGCTACCGAGGGCAGGGAACTCAACGCCTTCATCACCCTGTGCGAGGAGAAAGCGCTCCGGCAGGCTGCGGCAATCGACCAGATGTCGCCCGAGCTGCGTGCGAAACTCCCGCTCGCCGGAGTGCCGATCGCCCTCAAAGACAATATCAGCTACACCGATTACCCGATGACCTGTGGCTCGCACATCCTCGATGGATACATACCGCCATTCGACGCGACTGTCGTCACACGGCTTATCGAGGCCGGGGCGGTGATTATCGGCAAGACCAATATGGATGAGTTTGCGATGGGCTCATCAAACGAAAACTCGTATTTCGGTCCGGTCAAGAACCCGGTCGATCGGTCGCGCGCGCCCGGCGGCTCCTCGGGCGGTTCGGCGGCCGTGGTCGCGCAGGGGATTGTCCCGTTGTCACTCGGTTCGGAGACCGGCGGCTCGGTCCGTCAGCCGGCCGCTTTCTGTGGCCTGTTTGGGCTGAAACCGACGTACGGGGCGGTCTCCCGGTTCGGCCTGACCGCCTTTGCATCATCGACCGACCAGATCTCCCCGTTCGCCCGCTCGGCCGAAGATCTCGCCCTGCTCTACCGCGTCGTAGCCGGCTGGGATGAAAACGACTCGACCTCGGTCGCCTATGACCACCCCGACTATGCCTCGGTTCTTGAACTCGATCGAAAACTCAAGATCGGCCTGCCGAAGGAGTACTTCGCGGAGGGTATCGATGCCGATGTCGCTGCGACAATCGACCGGGCCCGTCAGGCGCTCGAGTCCGCCGGCCACACAATTAGCGACGTTTCGCTGCCGTTGACCAACAAGGCGATCCCGACCTACTACGTGATCGCATCGGCGGAAGCCTCGGCCAACCTGGCCCGCTTCGACGGTGTGCGCTACGGGCTGCGGGAGAGCAACGATCGCTCACTCGAGGCGATGTATTCCGACACCCGCGAGTCGGGCTTCGGTCCCGAGGTCAAACGCCGGATCATGCTCGGCACCTATGCGCTGTCATCGGGATACTACGACGCCTACTACAACAAAGCATCTCAGGTGCGAGAGCTTATGCGGCAGGAGTTCGAGCAAAGCTTCAAGTCGGTCGACCTGCTCCTGTCGCCCACATCGCCGACCCCGGCGTTCAAGCTGGGGGAGAAGATCGATGATCCGCTGGCGATGTATCTGTCCGATGTTTACACCGCGCCGGCGTCGCTGGCCGGGGTGCCGGCGATCTCGATCCCGTACGGGGAGTCATCTGATGGTCTCCCGATTGGGGTCCAGTGTATCGCGGCGTCCTTTGGCGAATCACTCCTGTTTCAGATAGCCAACCATCTCGTCCCGCGCGCCTGATCCATGCCGTTCGCAGATCTCGGAGAATTCAGGCTCTTCTATGAGGACCTCGGGCAGGGCCCGCCGATCATCTTCCTGCACGGTTTCAGTCTCGACTCCCGGATGTGGCAGCCGCAGGCAGAGGCGTTCCGGGAGCGCTACCGGCTGATCCTGCCCGACGCCAAAGGGCACGGCCGCTCCGACGCCCCGGAAACCAACTACAGCCGGGCCCACCGGGTGGACGACCTTCGCCGACTTGCCGATATACTAGCGATAGAGCGGTTTCACCTGGTCGGGCTGTCGATGGGCGGGTCAACCGCCATCGGCTTTGCCCTGGCGTTTCAGGAGCGCCTGCTGTCGCTGACGCTGGTCAGCACCGGGGCCGCCGGTTATGGGGCGGGGAAGAAATTCTCCCGGCTTGATGATATCGGTCGCTCCGAAGGACCGGAGGCGGCCAAAGAGCAGTGGATTCGCTGGTCGCTGGCCTGGTACAAAAACGGCCGGCGAGCCGAGCTGAAGCCGTTCATTGAAAAAATGATGCGTGACTATTCAGGCGCAGTGTGGAAAGACAAAATGCGCGGCAAGTATCCCAAAGAAAACGACCTCGACCGGGTCGACCGAATCAGCATCCCGACTCTGATAGTGGCCGGAGAGCTCGACCGCATTTTCCTGCCGCTGGCCCGGCAGCTCGATGAGCGCATACGGGACAGTCGGCTGAGAGTGTATGAGGATGTTGGTCACATGGTAAACCTCGAAGCGCCCGAACGGTTTACTGCTGACCTTAAAGCGTTTCTTGAAGCGGGGGCGGGATCATGATGACCTACTTCGAGGTCAGGCAGCGGCTGACCAACCTGACCGAGTTTCGCTCACTCTTCCGGGAGTATTCGCAGTTCACCAATCGCGAGACGAATGTCGCCGCCAAAGCGGTCCGGCAGAAGATGGAGCCGCTGGCCGCCATGACCGTTGATTCACTGCGGCGGGTTGATCTTGGCTCGATGGTCACTCGTGATGCCCAGACCCGCGGTGGCAGGAAGATTCGGATCAACCTGATCAAGGCGATCTTCCGCGACCATGTCGTGCGCAATTTCGATGTGCGCGACAGCGAGGTGCTCAGTCTGCTCGACCGGGGTATCTCCAGCTATCAGACCCGGCTCTGGCGACAGCAGCTCAACCTGTTCAATCCGCTCTTCTGGATTTATCAGATAGGTGTCTTTCTGGCGTACCTGCCGATCCTGATTTTCCGCGCGGCCGGTTATGACACCGACAAAGTGACCGACCTGACCTCGATGCGGCTTCTACGCCTGGCCCTCCAGGTCGCTTTCTTTGCTGCCCTGATCAAATGGTCCGGGTTGATCGATCTGATAAGGTTTGACATTCTCGCCCTGTAGCCTATATTCCGCTCCCAAAGCCGGAGAAACTGACTGTCTCGGCGTGCGTGGACGGGCCACTTGCTCATCACCGGCACGCCGTTCGTTGTTTCTGCCGGTGTTGCACGCGAACACAGTGGCAGGGAGCCGCCGGTGGCTGTTTTTGATGGGTTCGAGCCGGTAATCGGACTCGAGGTTCACGCTCAACTTCAAACCGACAGCAAAATCTTCTGTGGCTGCCGCGTCCAATACGGCGCGGAACCAAACAGCCTGACCTGCCCGGTCTGTCTCGGTCTTCCCGGCGCCCTGCCGGTGCTCAACCAACGGGCCGTGGAATACGCCCTCCGCGTGATTCTGGCGGTCGGCGGAACGGTGCGGCAGCGCTCGGTCTTTGCTCGCAAGAACTACTTCTATCCCGACCTGCCCAAAGGCTACCAGATCTCTCAGTTCGACAAACCGATCGGCGAGGGCGGCGGGATCAGCTTCACGCTCGAGGACGGCAGCGAGAAGACGGTCGGCCTGATCCGGATTCATCTTGAAGAGGACGCCGGCAAGTCGCTGCATCCGGAATCCGGGGAGCCGTACACCCAGGTCGACCTCAACCGTTGCGGCACGCCGCTGATTGAGATCGTCTCACAGCCGGACATCCATGCGCCCGAAGAGGCATACGCTTACCTCGTGAAGCTTAAACAATTACTTCAATACCTGGAAGTCTGCACGGGGGACATGGAGAAGGGCCACCTGCGTTGCGATGCCAATGTCTCGGTTCGGCCGCAGGGCGCCTCGGAGCTCGGCACGCGCACCGAACTGAAAAACCTGAACTCCTTCAAGCACGTCGAGAAAGCCCTGCGTTTCGAAATCGAACGCCAGGTCGGTTTGCTCACGTCCGGCTCGGTGGTCGAGCAGGCCACCCTGCTCTGGAATGAAAAGACCGGCGCGGCCGAGATGATGCGGACCAAGGAGGAGTCGCACGACTACCGCTACTTCCCCGAGCCGGACCTGGTCAACCTTGTCGTCGATGACGCCTGGATCAATGATATCACGGGCGCCATGCCGGAACTGCCCGATCGCAAGGCGGCGCGGTTTATCTCCGAGTACGGCATCCGCGAGTACGACGCCGGCGTGTTGACCGACAGCCGCCCGCTGGCCGATTATTTTGAAGCCGTGATGGCTGGCTTTGATGACGGCCAGGCCGCAGCCAACTGGATTTCCACCGAGCTGCTGGCTTCGGTCAAGGAGTCGGAAAGCGATATTGCCGACTATCCTGTCCGTCCGCCGATGATTGCTGATCTGTTGAAACGGATCAAGTCCGGAGAGATCTCCGGCAAGATCGCCAAAGAAGTCTTCGCCGAGATGGCCGCGACCGGAAAGGAGCCGGCGGCTATTATCAAAGAGAAAGGGCTGGTGCAGATATCCGATGAATCGCAGCTTGAGCCGATCATAGATTCGATCCTCAACGCCCACCCTGACAATGTTGAGAAGTACAAGAGCGGCAAGACCAAGGTCTTCGGCTTTTTCGTCGGCCAGGTGATGAAAGAAACGCGCGGTCAGGCCAACCCGAAGGTTGTCAACGACCTGCTCAAACGAAAGTTGGATGGATAACGATATGGATGATTCCCCCGCTCGGATAGCAGTTTTTATTTCCGGTTCCGGTACCGATCTGCAGGCCCTGATCGATGCCTCGCGCGAGGGGCGGCTGTCCGGTGAGATTGTCTGGGTGGTCTCCAGTACGAAGAAGGCGTATGGACTTACGCGGGCCGAACAGGCCGGTATCGAGACCTGGGTCTTCCGTCCGAAGACGTACGAGTCGGAGCAATCGGCCGCGGGCGACCTGCTCGATCGGCT
>WJMS01000284.1 GCA_014727815.1 candidate division GN15 bacterium | reverse complement strand
CCGGCCACCAGCCGACTCGCCGCCGGCCCCGACCGCCCGGGCTGTTTTCGGGCTGTGGAATATACAAAACGATTCCCCACCGCGCAACTGCCAAAAGACAACAGGACGCCCGAACCGGACGCCCTGTCGTGTATCCATGAGGGTGGATGGGATCGAACCATCGACAGCCTGCTTAAAAGGCAGGAGCTCTACCACTGAGCTACACCCCCATAACAGTTTCTGGGGTAATCGTTTGTAGTCGTCAAAATACCCGGCGGGCCTATCTTGTCAACCGGTTTTTCCCCCGCAAAGTTCGCGTGTTCTCAACAAGAAGACCGTCAGATGTCACTCACCTGGACGCCTTCGGCGGTCCGATTCGCTAACATCTGACAAAACACGCGAGACACGTCTCGGTCCCGCCCTGTCGGATGCTCACGATTATATCGTCGAGGGCGATAAGCGAGGTACTTCCGACCGCTCAGCCCCGCTGATGCGAGGAACGCAGCCGCGCCAGCAGGTTGTGTACGCTCGTGTACGTTACCGGCACCAGGATAAGCGTAATCAAAGTCGAGACCGCCAGCCCACCGATCACCGCCCTCGCCAGGGCGGCCTGGATTTCTCCACCCGCGCCCAGCACGATAGCCAGCGGAAGCATCCCCAGCACGGTCGTGCAGGTGGTCATGAGGATCGGCCGAAGCCGCAGTCGGGCCGACTGTCGCACTGCCTCCGATACACTCAACTCCTTCTCCCGGCGCATCAGGTTGATATAGTCAACCAGCACGATCGCGTTGTTCACCACAATGCCGATCAGCATGATAATGCCCATCAGGCTCTGCACATTCAGCGTCGTGCCGGTCAGAAGCAGGGTCGGCACCACCCCGATAATGGCCAGCGGCACCGCCACCATCACGATCAGCGGATCGAGAAACCGCTCGAACTGCGCCGCCATCACCATGTAAATCAAGATCAGCGCCATCAGGATCGACAGGAGAAAATCCGTCTCGGCCTTCTGCTGTTCTTCGTACTCGCCGCCGAAGACAATCGAGAACCCTTGAGGCATCGGCACCTCGCGCACCGCCGCCTGCATCTTCTCGACGACATCACCAAGCGCCGCGCCACTGACCAGGTTGGCCGTGATATAGGTCACGCGCTGCCCGTCGATACGCTCGATCTCGGTCGGTGACCGCCGACGTTCCGTTTCGATAATCGAGGAGACCGGAATAATCTCCCCGCCCGGCGCCCGCACCGCGACATTGCTCAGGTCGTTGGTAGTCAACCGGTCGCTTGGCTGCAGCCGTACGGTAATCGGAAACTCTTCGCCACCCTCGCGATAGACCCCGGCCCGACTGCCGCCGACATTGGTCTGGATCACTCGGGCGACCTGGTTGACGGTCAGGCCCAGCTCGGCCGCCTTGTCGCGATCGATCACCAGGTTTTGCTCGGGACGTCCTTCGCGACGGCTGATTCGAACATCAGCGACCTCAGGTACCCGTTCGATCGTGCTCTTGACATTGTCCGCAATCTGGTTGGCCAGGGCGAGGTCGTAGCCGCGAAGTTCGATATGGACCGCTTCCCCACCACCGGAACCGAACAGCCGACGAAGCATCCACAGTCCCGACTGCGCCGACACGCGGATATCGGCGCCGGGAATTTTACCGGAGACGTGGCGGCGAAGTTCGTCGGCCAGGACAAAGCTGTTGACCGTCCGCTCACCGGCGCCTTTCAGGGAAATCTCTACCTCGGCATCGCCCGGACGGATCTCCACCGAAATATGCTCGATCTGGTCCATCGGGGCGACCTCGCGCACGATCGCATCAAGCTCTTTCAGGTAGTTGTGCACGACCGCGATATTGGTCCCCTGCGCCATCTCCAGTTCGATATCAATCTCATCGGCGTCGGTCTGCGGCGCGAGTTCCACCGGGAGCAACGGCCACAGCAGCACCGTGCCGACCAGCGCCACCACGGTCACCCCATAGACGATCTTCTTGCGCTGCATCGACGCATCCAGCAGGCGCGCATAGCGTTCCTCGAGCCGCCGGAACCACGTGGTGAACCACGAGGCTTTCTTCGGTCCGTCGTCACCATTATTCACCCGCAGGTACCGGCTGGCCAGCATCGGCACCAGCGTGAGCGCAACCAGCAGCGAACACAGCAGGGCAAAAACCACCACCAGGGCCAGTTCGCTGAAGAGCTGTCCGGAAATGGTCTGCATGAAAACGACCGGCAGGAAGATCACCGACGTCGTCAGCGTGGAGGCAACAATGGCGCCGGTTACCTGCTTGGTGCCGGTGAGCGCACTGAGTTCCGGTCCCTCGCGGTTCTCACGCATTCGCACGATATTTTCCAGCACGACAATGGCATTGTCGACAATCAAACCTATCCCCAGCGCGAGGCCGCCGAAACTCATCTGGTTGAGCGTGAGATTATTGAAATAGAGCAGACCGAAGGTCGCGACAATCGAGATGGGAATCGACAACGCCACGATGAACGTCGTCGAACCGTTACGCAGGAAGATGTACAACACCAGTAGCGCTAGCAGCCCGCCAAACACAGCCGAACGGGTCACGTTGTCGATCGAGTCCTGGATGAACTCACTTTGATCGATCACCATCAACAGGTTGAGATCATCCCGTTCGGCATTGATCCGGTTCATCACCTCGCGCGCCTTTTCGGCGACCGCGACCGTGTTGGCGCCCGACTGCTTGCGGATCCCCAGACGGACCATCGGCTGCCCGTCGATCTGGACGATCCGGCTGACATCCTCGAATCCGTCGACCACTTCGGCAACATCACCGACCCGGATCGGGTAGCCATCGACGACGGTGATAATCGTGTTCGAGATTTGCTCCAGCGACTGGAATTCCCCGCGTGTGCGGACATACATGTCGCTGATTCCCTCGCGCATGTCGCCGCCGGGCAGTGTCACGTTTTCGCGCTGCAGCGCCGCCTCAACATCGGCAGCCGACAATTGACTCGAGGCGAGCCGGTCGCGCTTGAGTTGCACCTGGATCTCGCGGTAAATCCCGCCCCAGACATCGATCGACCCGACTCCCGGAATCTGCTCGAACCGCTGGGCAATCTCTCGCTCCAGGATCAGCGTGAGTTCATCCATAGAGCGCTCCGACTGCGCCCCGAGAATAACTACCGGGAAATTGTCCGGATCGAACTTCCACAGCCGCGGCGGTTCCACCTCGGGCGGGAAATCATCACGGATACGATCGAGCGCCGCGCGCACATCGTTGGCAGCCTCATCGATATTCGTTCCCTGGGCGAACTCCAGCCGCACCCGGCTGCGACCCTCTTCGGAATCGGAGCGCACTTCGGTGAGATTGGGCACGCTGGCGATCGCGTTTTCGACCTTGTCGGTGATGATCGTCTCGATCTCCTCGGGACCGACATTGGGATAATTGGTCGAGACACTCAGGCGGGGGTACTCGATCTTCGGCAGCAGATCAACCGGCAAAAACCGGAAGCCCATGATGCCGATCACGATGATGATCAAAAAGACCATCGTCGTGGCGATCGGGCGCTTGACCGCAATACGGGTGATATTCATGAGGTCCCCCCGGTTCGCCGTGACGTATCTGCCGGGGGAGGCGTATCAATGACATTTGTCTGTTGTTTGCGGATAATCTCGTCGAGCAGGTCCTCGCGCTGCAACTGCTGCAGTTTCTCCACCCATTCCCAGTCGACCGGTCGCACCCGGGCGCTGCCGGTGTCACTACCGAGCAGGTCCTGACCGATAGTCACCACCCAGCGACCGGAGTCGATCCCGGTCACCCCCGCGCTGAGCCGTCCCTTGGCGACTACATTGACGGGTACGAACTCGAAACCGACCGGTTCGGTGATGCCACCGGGCCGCGACCCCTCGAGCATCGCCACCGGTTCACCGATCTCGGTGCCGCGACTGACAAAGACGCCGGTCACCGAAGTGGCCGGGTTTTCCCACAGTGAGCTCAGCGGCACTAATGTCGCCTGGTCACTTTCACCATAGAAAATATCAACGGTGACAAACATGCCCGGCTTCAGGGCGCGATCAGGATTGGCCAGATCAATCTCGGCGGTAGTGCTGTGTGTGACCGGATGCAGGAAGGGCGAAATGCGGGACAGCGGTGCGCTCATGGAACCTCCGGGAAGAGTCTGTCCCATGATCTGAGAACGCTGGTCCTCCTTGATATATGCCAGCATGCGATCGGTGAGCACTACTTCGACAATCACCGAATCCATCTTCCCGAGCGTATACACCCGCGTGTTCGGCGTGACCAGCATTCCCACCTCGGCCCGGCGGTTGCCCACCGTGCCGCCGACCGGCGCCCGGATAGTTGTTCGGGCCAGCGCCTCCCGACGTTCCTCGACAGTCGCCTCGGCCTGCTCCACCCGGGCCCGGGCCAGTTCGGCGTCGGCCTCGGCCGCCACCGCCTGGGTCTGGATCGTCTCAAATTCAGTCGGGCTGATCAGATCTTGTTCGGACAGGCGGGTGGCTCGTCTCAGTTCTGACTGCATCCGCCTGTGTTCGGCCTCGGCTTGCTTGGCCTGGGCCCGGGCAATCTGCAGGTCGGCCTCGGCCTGTTTGAGCCGCTCGCGGAATTCGGTATCTCGAAGCTGAATCAGCGGGTCACCCTCATTGACGAGGTCGCCATTTTCGGCATAGACAGAGGTAACTACGGCACTGACTTCAGGGTACAACTCCACCTGGTTGCGCGCTCGGACCTTGCCGCTCAGCCGTTCGGTCAGCGGAAGACTGCCGTGGCGTGCCTGGACCGCCTCCACCGCCGGAATCAGTCGTTCCGTTCCGCGACCCTGGCTGCCACCGGCTTCATCGGAACAGCTTGTCAGAATCAATGGAGTGGTAAGGAACAGGAAAACCAGGATAATCGCCGGCGATAGCGGTCCGGCGGCCTTGTGCAGACGTTGCATGTAACCTCGTCAGTTAGTGGAATAGTAACATAGCAGCTTGGCGCCCCGGACACCAGTCAGATAGCTATTGATACAGTAGAGCGGGTGGCTTTGTTCCCCAGCGTTTTGTGGCGATTTGACGCCTGCGAACTCCCATTCTACGACGAGTAGGTCCTCCACCTTCGGCGCAGTGCGGTTCGGACAATCGCCACTCCGGTACGTGGGATCCCAACTCCCGTTCTGTCGGATCCTTCCGAGTGCGTCGTCGAAGACAACCAGCGAGACAGACCCGTAGGTCCGAACGCCTGCGGTTCGGACAAAAACCAGGAACAGAAGATACCTGCAACAAAACCGCCGCGACCCTTCGGCCACGGCGGTCTTCAATCTTCGACAGTCGGTCGCGACTACTTCGTCGCAGCCGTATACAGCTCGCCGACCTTCTCCCAGTTGATCACGTTGAAGAAAGCCTCGACATAGTCCGGGCGCTTGTTCTGGTACTTCAGGTAATACGCATGCTCCCAGCCATCGATACCGACTATGGGCGTCTTGCCTTCAGTCAGCGGCGAGTCTTGGTTGGGAGTCGACATGATCTCGAGCTTGCCGTTGTTGACCACCAGCCAGGCCCAGCCGGAGCCGAACTGCCCGGTCGCAGCAGCTGTAAATTTCTCCTTGAACTGGTCAAACCCGCCCAGTTCCTTCTCGATCGCCTCGGCCGCCGGGCCGCCAAACTTCACATCCTTCTTCAGGATCGGCCAGAAGAAAGAGTGGTTGACATGGCCGCCGCCATGGTTACGGACCGCCGTGCGGATACCCTCCGGCACCGACTTGAGCCCGGCGATCAAATCCTCGATCGACTTCGCCTCGAGATCGGCGTTGCCCTTAATCGCATCGTTGACCTTGTTCACATACGCCTGGTGGTGCTTGTCGTGGTGGATCTCCATCGTCTTGGCATCGATATACGGCTCGAGCGCGTCAAACGCGTACGGCAGATCGGGAAGGGTGTAGGCCATTGGTTCAACCTCCTTGGAATTTCTTGTCCGAGACAGCCATTTATGGGCCATCACGGTCCAGTTTTAGATGTTGTTACGGGATACAACACAGGAGTGTCTCAATTGTGCCCGAATGATCGGAGTTGAACCAGTTGGCGTCAGCAATCGTCATGGCAGACATGCGATCACCGCCACCCACACTCTTATCCACACAGGAAAGGCGCCCCGAAACGGGACGCCTCTCGCACAATCTGCTGTACTTTGCGGTAGTCTGCGCTACTTGTTCGGATAGCCGAGGAGCTCGATCTCGAATATCAGAGTCGAATTGGCCGGAATCATCCCGCCAACCGCTTTGGAGCCATACCCGATTTTCGGCGGAATCATCAGCCGTCGCACACCGCCCGGCTTCATGCCGATCATCCCCTCATTCCAGCCCTTGATCAGGCGACCGTCGCCGACCTTAAACTTGAACGTCTGCACCTCGCCGGTGCGGGGATTTGGATCGCGCGAGTGCTGCACCGACTTGGCCTTGGAACCATCCTCGCCGGCCAGCCACAGGTGGTAGTGCACTTCGACCTGGTCGCCCTGTTCGGCCGGTTCACCGTCGCCGGTCTCCAGATCGACCCACTTCAGGCCGGACTCGTTTTCATTCCACTCAACCGCCTCGTCTTTGGCGGCTTCGGCTTTTTTCTCGCCGCTTTCGGCCTGTTTGGCCTGAACATCTTTGACCGAGGCCGGCTTGTCGGTGGTCTTGGTCGTATCACCGGCCAGCACCGATCCGGCGGCCAGGAAAGCGACGGAGAACAGGATTACAAACAACTGTCTCATGCAGGACACCTCGTCTACGTTTGGGAGCCGCGCGATGGCGGTCACACCATGATCGTTTCTTCTCGTTTGGCGCCGGTGGAGACCAGCCGAATGGCCACCTCCAGATCACCGGCGATATAGTTGAGATACTCTTTCGCTTTGGGCGGCAGATCTTCAAACGCCGTCACGCCGGTCGTGTCGGCCTGCCAGCCCGGCAGGGCCTTGTACACCGGCTTGACATGGACGAGCCGGGCCAGATCCAGCGGCACCTGATCGATTGTCTCACCATCAAGCTCGTAGTGCGTACAAACCTTGATCTCCGCCTGATTATCGAGGACATCAAGTTTGGTAATCGCGATCGAATCCACCCCGTTGATCCGCACGGCATGCCGAAGCGCGACCAGGTCGAGCCAGCCGCAGCGTCGCGGACGGCCGGTGGTGGCGCCGTATTCATCGCCCAGCCGCCTGATCTCCTCCCCGGAGTCATCGACCAGCTCGGTCGGAAACGGCCCGGCGCCGACCCGCGTGGTGTAGGCCTTCACGACCCCGACCACCTCGTCGATCATCTTCGGTCCGATCCCCAGTCCGGTCAGCGCCCCGCCGGTGGTCGTGTTCGACGACGTCGCAAACGGGTAGGTGCCCAGGTCAACATCGAGCAAACATCCCTGGGCGCCCTCGTACAGGATCGCCTTCTTCTGGCGGTGGGCCCGGTGCAGGTAGAGGGAGACATCGACCACCATCGGCCGAAGAATCTCGGCCATCTCCAGCAGCATCTGGTAGGTCCGGTCGAGATCGGCGCGCTCATCGGTCGAACCCTCGAGATAGCGCGACTTGATCACCCGCTGGTAGTCCAGCCGTTTACGCAGCCGTTCCGGTGCAAACAGATCGGCCACCCGGATTCCGTGTCGGGCGACCTTGTCGACATACGCCGGGCCGATCCCGCGCTTGGTGGTGCCGATCGAGCCGGTCCCGCGGTTTTCCTCCTCCACCGCATCGATCAACTTATGATACGGCAACACCAGATTGCTGGCCGGTGAGACAAACAGCCGGCCGGAATAGTCAATCCCCTGGCTGGTGAGCACATCCAGCTCTTCTTTGAAATTGATCGGGTCGAGCACGACACCGTTGCCGATCAGGCAGACTTTGCCGGGCTGGATAATCCCCGAGGGGATCAGGTGCAGGACATACTTGATGTTATCGACATGGATCGTATGACCGGCGTTGGCGCCGCCCTGGAACCGGGCGATCACATCGGCCTGCGCAGCCAGCAGATCTACGATCTTGCCCTTGCCTTCATCGCCCCACTGACAACCGACCACTACCGTGTTTTTGCTCATGTACCGACGCCTTTCAGCGTGTTGAGGATTCTTCTACCAAATCGACAATAGCCCGAACCAGGTCGTTTTTGCCCATCCCGGACTTGACCGAGGTCGGGATTGCCGAGAGTTGCAGGTCGCGCTCCACCTGCTGTACTTTCTGATTTATCTGACTTCGTTTCAGCTTGTCGGCCTTGGTCAAGACGATCAACGCCGGCAGTTCGCGCGCGGCCAGCCACTCGAGCATCTGCGCGTCCTCCGGGGTTGGGTCGCGACGGCTATCCAGCAGGAGGACCAGGCCGATCAGTCGCGAGGCGCCGGTTAGATACTGCTCGACCAGTTCGCCCCACGATTCCTTCACCGCTTTTGGCACCCGGGCGTAGCCATAGCCGGGCAAATCCACCAGGTAGAAGTTCTCGTTGACGAGAAAGAAGTTCAGCGACCGGGTCTTCCCCGGCGTGCCCGACACCTTGGCCAGTCCCTTTTGACCGACCAGCTTGTTGAGCAACGATGATTTCCCGACATTGGAACGTCCGGCCAGCGCCACCTGCGGCCGGGGATCTTTAGGTATCCTCGCTAATTCGTAGTACGAGCCGACATACTCGGCCGTCAGGCCTTTCGCTGTAATCTCACCTCACCTCTTTCAATCGAGTCATGCCCGGTCTGCCGTCGCCACCAACTACCCGCCCTAGCTCAGTCGATGCGACACCGCCGAGCTGCCGCGACGGTGCGAGCGCGCTTTCGGCGACTCGGTCATCGCCAGCTTCAACACCTCGTCGATTCGCTTGACAAAATGCAGCGTCAGTCCTTCGAGAAGTTCCGGCTGAAGCTCGGGGATGTCCTTGCGGTTTTTCTCCGGCAGGATCACCTCGGTGATATTATTCCGCTTGGCCGCCAGCAGCTTTTCATTGAGCCCGCCGATCGGCAGGACATCACCGGTCAGGGTAATCTCGCCGGTCATGGCGATATCGGTCCGCACGGCTATCCCGGTGACGCAGGACAGCATTGCCACCGTCAGTGTGACACCGGCCGAAGGCCCGTCTTTCGGCACCGAGCCTTCGGGAATATGCACGTGCATCTCCAGTTCTTCGTAGAACTTGTCATCGAGCCCGAATCGCCCGGCGTGATTGCGAATATACGACAGCGCCGCCGAGGCCGACTCACGCATGACATCGCCGAGCGAACCGGTCAGAGTCAGCTTGGCCTTGCCGCGCATCGGCAGCACCTCAACCGGCAACGCTTCGCCGCCCATCTCGGTCCAGGCCAGCCCGACTGCATAGCCGACAGTCGGCTGCGTTTTGATATTCGTGTCGATATATTTCCGCGGTCCCAAAAGTTTGCCGACTTTGTTTTTGTTGTAGACCAGCCGGCGAATCCGTTTGCCGCCGGCCAATTCCACCGCCGTCTTGCGCACCATTGCCGCCAGTTGCCGCTCCAGTTCGCGCACGCCCGCCTCGCGGGTGAAATAGCGAATCACCTCCAGGGCAGCATCCTCGCGCAGCTCCAGAGCGACCTTCTGGATCCCGATCTCCCTGATGATTTTCGGGAAAAGATAGTCTTTCGCGATCGCCGCCTTCTCAAACTCGAGATACCCGGGCAGACGGATTATCTCCATACGGTCCCGAAGCGCCGGGGGGATAGTTGCGGTCGTGTTGGCGGTCGTGATAAACAGAATGCCCGAGAGGTCGTACTCGACCTCGAGATAGTTGTCGCTGAACGTGTTGTTCTGCTCCGGGTCGAGCACCTCGAGCAGCGCCGAGGCCGGGTCGCCCCGGAAATCCTTGCCGACCTTATCGATTTCATCGAGCAGGAAGACCGGGTTCGATGATTCCGTCTTTTTCAACGCCTGGATAATCCGTCCCGGCATGGCCCCAATATAGGTGCGACGGTGTCCGCGAATCTCCGCCTCATCGTGAATCCCACCCAGCGACATGCGTACGAACTGACGACCCATCGCCCGGGCAATCGACCGACCAACCGAGGTTTTCCCGACCCCGGGCGGACCGACCAGGCACAGGATCGGTCCCTTGACTCTGCCGGCCAGGCGGATCACCGCCAGGTGCTCGACAATACGCTTTTTGGCTTTGGCCAGACCGTAGTGATCGCCATCGAGAATACTCTGCACCTCGCCGAAATCGGTCCGGTCTTCGGTGGTGATCTCCCATGGCAGCGCCAGCAGCCACTCGACATACGAGCGCACCACCCCCGACTCGGCCGAATACGGATGCATCCGCGACAACCGCTTGATCTCCTCCTCGGCTTTCTCTTTCACGCGCTCCGGATAGGCCCGGCTGTTGAGCTGTGCGAGCAAGTCCTCGACATCGGTTGCCTGATCATCAGCCTGCCCTAACTCATCCTTGATCGCCTTGAGCTGCTGCTGCAGATACATCTCGCGCTGATTGCGCGACATCGAATCCCGCACCGACCCATCGATCTTCTGCTCCAACTGCAGGATCTCGATCTCCTCGGTGAGGACGTCGGTCAGGATCCGGAATTGCTCTTTGACCGAGTAGGCCGAGAGAATCGCCTGCTTGGTCTCGATCTTGTGCAGGATGTGAGCCGCAATCGTGTCGGCCAGCTGGCCGTAGTCCTCGATCGAGGCGACCGACACCAGGACTTCGTCGGGGATACGACGGTTGAGTCGGATGTATTCGGCAAACTGTTCGGTCACCTTGCGCGAGAGCGCCTCGGTTTCGCGATCATACTGTTCGGTGTCAGGGGGGATAATCCGTATACGGGCAGTCAGGTAGTTGTCGGTCCGCGCCAGCCGGGTCGACTCGGCCCGCACCAGCCCTTCCACCAGCACCTTGAGGGTGCCGTTCGGCATTTTCATCACCTGCAGCACTCGGGCGACCACACCGACATCGAACAAGTCATCGGCGGTCGGCACCTCAGTAGCCGGCGTGCGCTGCGCCATTAAAAAGAGCTGCTTATCGCGAATCATCGCCTCCTGGAGCGCATTGACGGTCATTTTCCGTCCCACCAGGAGGGGGTAGATCATGTGGGGGAAAACGACGACATCCCGAAGCGGGACGACGGGCAGACGCGATTTGATATCTATAGTTTCAGTATTGTGCTTCAACTTCATGGTTGGAGAAACCGCCTTTCAGAACCGGGCTATCAACACTCCATGCAAACCCCTTAAGATAGTCGCCGGGCCTATTTTAGCCAATAACTTTCTCTCACCGGCCGGGCCGACCGAGGCTCGTGCGGGAGAACTTGGTTGTGTCTGGGGGACAGGAACTTATCGCTCGATTACGGTAATCACAAACCAGAACACAACCAGCAGGGCGGCGATCAGTGAAAGGACCAGCAAGCGCCTGGGATTGTGGTGCGGACCATCATCGAGCTCATCGCCGACATGCACGATCTGCGCCTCGTGCTGGTCATGCATCTCCTGAAGACTGGCCAGCAGGCTGAGTGAGCTTATCCGCTCCGCCGGATCGATCGCACACATACTCTCCAGCAGCAAATGGGCGTCGGTGGGAATGCGCTGCGAGGCGATCGAATTGAAGTCGAGCGGCTCGGTCGTCAGTCGCTCGCGATACGACTCAACCGTGTCGGCCTCGATCGGATAAACGCCCGTAAGCAGCTCATAAAAGACGAGGCCGAGTGCGAAGATATCCGATGCGGGCGTTACTTCGCCGCCCTCGAGCTGCTCCGGAGCGCGATAGCGCATGTCCGACAGCTCGTATGAATCGACCGTCTTCCCCGGCGATGGCCTCGGCAGGCAGCAATCGACCAGCCTGATGTGCCGGACATCATCGACAATGATATTGGCGGGCGTGATGTTACCGAGGGTGATCTCCTCGGACTGGGCCGAGGTCAACGCGGCGGCCGCCTGGTCAGCGATATACAAAACGTCGGAGTAGAACAGCGGCTGGACATCGCTATCCTGCGCGATCGAGCGTCCCGGGG
>WJMS01000035.1 GCA_014727815.1 candidate division GN15 bacterium | reverse complement strand
CGTAGCGATGCTGCGACGTGCCAGAATACGGAGCATACACTGTGCTTGAAGCCATAGGTTTTGATCTTGCTCAGGCGATAACCCATCTGATCAGCTTCCTGATTGCCTTGTGGCTGCTGAAGAAGTTCGCCTGGACACCGTTGCTGAACCTGCTCGACGAACGTCGCAACAAAATCAAAGATGAGTTCGACTCGATCGAGGACGAGAAGCAGAATGTCCAGAAACTGACAGCGGAGTACGAGGAGAAGCTCAAGCATATCGACGACGAGCGTCGCGCCGAGATCGTCAAAGCGGTCGAGGAAGGCAAGAAGATCGCCGCCGATATCAAGGCCACCGCGCAGAGCGAGGCCAAAGAGCTGTCGGACAAGACGAAGAAAGACCTGGAGCGTGAAGTCGCCAAGGCCAAGGTGCAGCTTCGCGACGACATGGTCGGAATCACCGTCACCGCCGCCGAGAAAGTGATCCACGAGAAGCTCGACGACACCAAACATCGTCAACTGATCGGTCGCTTTATTGACGGCCTGGAAAAGGTGTAACGCGGATGCTGGTCTGGGAAGTCGCCAAGAAATACGCCACGGCGCTGTTTTTGTCCGTGAAGGAAAAGGGGAAGGTGAACGAGGTCGATACGCAGATGCTGGCCCTCAAACAGGTGCTGGCATCGGATCGTACCCTGCTCGACTACCTCGCGGCGCCGCAGATCCCGGATGAAGACAAGCTGGAGCTGGTGACGACCGTGTTCGAGTCGCGACTCGACCGGGTGCCGTACGAGTTCCTGCTGCTGCTGGTGCGCAAGCACCGGGCCGACTACCTGCCGGAGATTATCGACGAGTTCGACCGGCTGGTCAAGGTGGAGAAGGGGATCGGTCTGGCGACGGCCGTTACGGCGGTGCCGCTGACCGGCGAGGAAGAACAGCGGCTGGTGGAGAAGCTGGCCGCACGCTCGGGGCTGACGATCGAGTTGAAGAAGAAAGTCGATCCCTCGATAATCGGCGGCATGATCGTCATCATGCACAACGAGATTATCGACGGTTCCGTGCGACACGGCCTGAACGAACTCGAGGAGCAGCTCTCCCGCGTTCGGGTCCACTGACGGCGGCCGGGGTGCTGCCGGCGGAACGGGCGCCTGACGGGCCCCGCTCCGATGAGAACATGAAAGATGTGGTGATTAACACAGGAGTTCGATAATGGGTCTGAACCCTGAAGAAGTTTCATCTGTCATCAAACGCGAGCTTGAGAAGTACGAAACGAAGCTCGAGATGGAGTCGGTCGGAACCGTTCTCCAGGTTGGTGACGGTATCGCCCGCGTGTGGGGACTGGAAGACGTCCAGATGTCCGAGCTGGTCGAGTTCTCCGGCGGCATTAAAGGTTTGGTGCTGAACCTCGAAGAAGACAACGTCGGGGTAGCCATTTTCGGACCGGACACGAATATCAACGAAGGTGACCAGGTACGCCGGACCGGCAGCGTGGCCTCGGTACCCGTGGGCGAAGCGCTCGTGGGTCGCGTGGTCAACCCGCTCGGACAGCCGATTGACGGCAAGGGACCGATCGTCACCGACAACTACCGGATTATCGAGGGCGCCGCGCCGAACGTCGTGCAGCGCCAGCCGGTGAAAGAGCCGCTGCAGACCGGGCTCAAGGCGATCGACTCGATGATCCCGATCGGCCGCGGCCAGCGCGAGCTGATTATCGGCGACCGCCAGACGGGTAAGACGGCGGTGGCGATCGACGCGATTATCAACCAGAAGAACACCGATGTCTTCTGTATTTATGTCGCGATCGGCCAGAAGGCCTCGACGGTCGCCCAGGTCGTGGAGACCCTGCGCCAGCACGGCGCCATGGAATACACTACGGTCGTCTCGGCCACCGCCACCGACCCGGCGCCGCTGCAGTATATCGCGCCGTACGCGGGCTGTGCCATGGGCGAGGAGTTCATGTTCAACGGCAAGCACGTACTGGTGATCTACGACGACTTGTCCAAGCAGGCCCAGGCCTACCGCCAGTTGTCGCTGCTGCTTCGGCGCCCGCCGGGACGTGAGGCCTACCCGGGTGACATCTTCTACTGTCACTCCCGTCTGCTCGAGCGCGCCGCGAAACTCTCCGATGAACTCGGCGGCGGGTCTTTGACCGCACTGCCGATTATCGAGACGCAGGCCGGTGACGTGTCGGCGTACATCCCGACCAACGTCATTTCGATTACCGACGGCCAGATCTTCCTGGAGGGTGAGCTGTTTTACGCCGGTGTGCGACCGGCCATTAACGTCGGTATCTCCGTTTCGCGTGTGGGTGGTAACGCCCAGACCAAGATGATGAAACAGGTGGCCGGCTCCCTGAAGCTCGACCTGGCCCAGTACCGCGAACTGGCGGCGTTCACGCAGTTCGGCTCCGATCTCGACGAGGCGACCAAGCGGCAGCTCAATCGTGGTGAGAAGATGGTCGAGCTGCTCAAGCAGGGCCAGTACGAACCGATTCCGGTGGCGCGCCAGGTGATGATCATCTGGGCCGGCAGTAAGGGGTATTTCGACGATGTGCCGACGCACCTGATTGGTCGGTTCGAGACCGAGTTCTTCGCGTTCTGCGACGAGAAGTTCCCGGATATCCAGCATACGCTGGACAGCGAGAAGAAGATTTCGGAAGAGTCCGACAAGAAGCTGAGGTCGGCGGTCGAGCAGTTCAAGGCGCAGTTCAAGACCGACTAGTGCCTTCGTTCGACAGTAGGACGCGATTGCAAGTAAGGAAGGAATAGCCGTCACCAATGGCAACACTTCGCGAAGTACGCAAACGAATCAGAGGCGTCAAGTCGACCCGGCGTATCACCCGGGCGATGGAGATGGTGGCTGCGGCGAAACTGCGCAAAGCGCAGGCCCGGGTGGAGCAGGCCAAGCCGTATGCGGCCAAGCTCGACGAGATGCTCTCGCACCTGGCGGCCGCCTCGACCGGCGAAATCCAGCATCCGTTTTTCGAACAGCGACCGGTCGAAAAGAGTACGCTCGTCCTGGTGACGGCCGACCGCGGCCTGTGCGGGTCGTTTAACGCCAACCTGATGCGCGAGGCCGAAGCGTGGCGCCGCGAGCATGCCGACGAGCCGTTCGAGTTTATGCTGTTCGGCAAGAAAGGCTGGGATTATTACCGTCGCCGTGATGTCGATGTTCTCGACCACCAGCTTGGCTGGGAAGGCGAGATGGATTACGGCCGGGCGCGCGATGCGGTGCAGATGCTGACCGACCGTTTCGTCTCGGGCAAGACCGACCGGATTGACCTGATCTACACGACGTTTGTGTCGATGGGCAGTTTCCGGGTGACGCGCGAGACGTTCCTGCCGATCCCGCGGCATCCTACCGGCTCCGAGGATGAAGACCAGGAGCGCGAACGCGACTATATCTTCGAACCGGACCCGCAGGCGATCTACGAACAGTTGCTGCCGTACTATGCGACGACCAAGATGATTACGGTGCTGACCGAGTCGTTCGCTTCGGAGCAGGCAAGCCGGATGCTGGCGATGAACGCCGCGACCAAGGCGGCCGGCGATATGATCGATGCCCTGACCCTTGATTTCAACAAGGCCCGCCAGGCGCAGATTACCAAGGAGCTGTCCGAGGTCGTCTCGGGCGCCGATGCGCTGAAGGGCTGATGATGCTGATAAATGTGAATGGCAATATACTGGAGTGATGGCAATGGCTGAGAATATCGGCAAGGTTGTTCAGGTGATCGGTCCGACGGTTGACTGTGAGTTCCCGTCCGACACGCTGCCGAATATCTTGAATGCAATCAAGATTACCGACAAAGACAAAGATATCGACCTGACGGTCGAGGTCGCGAGTCACACCGGCGACAATATCGTCCGCTGTGTCGCGCTGGCGTCGACCGACGGTCTGGTGCGCGGCATGGAGGCGGTCGATACCGGTGCGCCGATTTCGGTGCCGGTGGGCGAGAGGTCGCTCGGGCGCATCTTCAACCTGCTCGGCGAGCCGCTCGACACGATCGGTGATATTCCGGCCGACACGCCGCGTCTGCCCATCCACCGTCAGCCTCCATCCTTCGAGGACCAGGTGACGAAGGTGGAGATGTTCGAGACCGGTATCAAGGTGATCGACCTGCTCGAACCGTACTCCAAGGGCGGTAAGGTCGGTCTGTTCGGCGGCGCCGGGGTCGGCAAGACCGTTATCATCCAGGAGCTGATCCACAACATCGCCACCGAGCACGGCGGCTATTCGGTCTTCTCCGGCGTCGGTGAACGCACCCGTGAAGGTAATGACCTCTGGCTCGAAATGAAGGAGTCGGGCGTTATCGAACGTACCGCGCTGGTGTTCGGCCAGATGAACGAGCCGCCGGGCGCGCGTCTTCGAGTCGGCCTGACCGGCCTGACCATGGCGGAGTACTTCCGCGATGAGGAAGGCCAGGACGTGCTGTTGTTCATCGACAACATCTTCCGTTTCGTCCAGGCCGGTTCCGAGGTGTCGGCCCTGCTCGGCCGGATGCCGTCGGCGGTGGGCTACCAGCCGACGCTGGGCACCGAGATGGGCTTTTTGCAGGAGCGCATCACCTCGACCCGAGCCGGTTCGATTACGTCGGTGCAGGCCATTTACGTGCCGGCTGACGACCTGACCGATCCCGCTCCGGCCACGACCTTCTCGCATCTTGACGCCACCACGGTGCTCTCGCGTCAGATCGCCGAGCTGGGTATCTATCCGGCGGTTGACCCGCTCGACTCGACCTCGCGTATTCTCGACCCCCACGTGGTCGGCGAGGAGCACTACCGGGTCGCGCGCGATGTTCAGAAGACGTTGCAGCGCTACAAGGACCTGCAGGACATTATCGCCATTCTCGGTATCGACGAGCTTGGTGAAGAGGACAAACTGACCGTGCAGCGGGCGCGCAAAATCCAGCGCTTCCTGTCGCAGCCGTTCTTCGTGGCCGAGGCGTTTACCGGGAAATCCGGTAAGTACGTCAAGGTCGAGGACACGATCGAGGGCTTCAAGCGGCTGGTCGCCGGTGAGTTCGATCACATCCCGGAGCGCCACTTCTACATGACCGGGACGATCGAGGAAGTGCTCGAAAACCACGAACGGGACAAGTAAACGATCATGTTTAGACTGTCGATAGTCACACCGGAGCGGGTTTATTACGACGGCGACGTCGCCTCGCTGGTGGTGCCGGGGACCGAGGGCTATCTCGGGATCCTGTCGAACCACGCGCCGCTGATAACGGCCTTGCAGGAGGGGCGGATCGAGTACCGGGATGAGGCCGACACGGTGCATATCCTGGCGGTCTCGGGCGGTTTCCTCGAAGTCTTCGACAACAAGGCGACCCTGCTCGCCGATGCGGTCGAGGCGGCCGAGGAGATCGATGTCGATCGGGCGCGCGACGCGCTTGAACGGGCCCGGAAGAAACTCGAGAAGGTATCGAGTGGCTCATCTCCCGAGGAGATCAATGTCGATGAGGCTCGCGACGCACTTCAGCGTGCTCGCAACCGGATCAAGGTCTACAACGAAACGCACTAGATTTCTTTTCTGTGGCAGGTGGCAAACGGCCGGTCTCTGGACCGGCCGTTTTCGTTGCGGCCGGTATCCTCCCGGGGGCGTCCCAAGGATAGACCTTTACGGCCCACATTTACCGCTCCGAACGAGCTAACCTATTGTGATTCAAGCTGATTACGCGCAGGATTCCGCTTGACTTTCCGGCCTCGATTGGCTACTATTGGAGGCTGTGATACTTGATCTGCGGCCATATGAAGAGTTCCCGGTTGAGGTGACTCTGACCGCTGAGGCCGGTCACATCGAGCCGCTTCGCGACGATGTCCGCTCGGTGGGAGCGGCGACGGTCGAATTGACGATCCAGAAGTCCGGCGACGAGTACTTCTGTCAGGGAACGGTACAGGCGCCGATCGAGTTGGAATGCGCTCGCTGCCTGGTCCCCTATACCTGCGGGCTCGAGGGCAGCACGAACTTCATCGTGACCACCCGCGAGGTGCGGGAACAGCAGGCCGACGAGGCCGTTGATGAGGAAGAGTACGTGCTGGTCGACGGCAACGAGCTTCGGGCCGACTTGACGGAAATTGTCCGGGAGACACTGATCCTGGAGCTTCCGATGAAGCCGATCTGCCGCGAAGAATGCCGCGGCCTGTGCAGCCAGTGTGGCGCAAACCTGAACGAAGAAGAATGCGATTGTGACGCTGAGAAGATAGACCCGCGCTGGGAAGGGCTGAAGGCCCTGCTCGATCGTGGTTCCGAGAAAGGAAACGAGTAATGCCACTGCCAAAACGGAGACATTCTCCGACGCGAGGCAAAAAGCGCCGCACCAACTGGAAGATTTCCGCCCCGCGGGTGGAAACGTGTGACTGCGGCGAGGCCAAACTGCCGCATCATGTGTGCCCGAGCTGCGGTGAGTACAAGGGCAAGAAAATCCTCAACAAGACCGAGGCGTAAGCATACTCCGCGCCAGTAAAGGACGCAACCCCAGGTGACGGCTGCGAACACCTATACAATTGTGCTTGATGTGATGGGCGCCGACCGCGGTCCGGCCACGATAATCCAGGGCGGTATCGAGGCGGCCCAGGCGGTGGGGGATCGGCTGCGCGTTGTGCTGGTCGGCGACGAGGACGTCATCCAGAGCGCGCTCGACGAGCTCGAGGAAGTCCCCGATAACGTTGACGTCAAGCATGCCGAGCAAACGGTGCCGATGGAGATGGGCGCCACCGAGGGGGCGCGTATGCGCAAGAGTTCGGTTGCGGTCGGGATCGGCCTGGTCAAGAAGGGCACGGCCGATGCGTTCGTGTCGCCCGGCAACACCGGCGCGGTCATGGCGACCTCGCTTCTGACGCTCGGGCGTATCGCCGGAGTCAGCCGCCCGGCCATCACATCGACTTTCCCCACCAGCACCGGCAAGCCGTGTATCGTGCTCGATGTCGGCGCCAACGCCGACTGCAAGCCGCAGCATCTGTCGCAGTTTGCGGTGATGGGCTCGGTTTATGCGCAGGTCTCCCGACGGGTGGCCTCGCCCCGGGTCGGCCTTATCTCGATAGGTGAGGAGCGCAGTAAAGGCAATGAGTTGATCTTCTCGGCCCGCGAACTGCTCAAGGACTCGCAGATCAATTTTGTCGGCAACATCGAGGGCCGGGACATTCTCTCCGGCGTGGTTGATGTTGCTGTGACCGATGGTTTTACCGGCAATATCCTGCTCAAATTCGCCGAGTCGATTCAGCCGATGCTGGTCTCGGCGATCAAGCGTCAGATACAGACGAATATCTTTTCCCGGTTCGGCGTTATGATGATGCTGCCGTTCATGCGGCGGATGCGCAACACCTTCGACTACGCGCAGTGGGGCGGCGCGCCGCTGCTCGGTGTCAACGGCATCGTGGTCATCTGTCACGGCTCTTCGAGTGCCCGGGCGATCACCAACGCCGTCACCGGCGCGTACCGGATGGCCCACCAGGGAATTACCGAGCGGCTTAGGGATGAGCTGATAACCAACCACTTTGGAACCGAGAATGGGTCATCGAAAACCAAGGGCGAGGATATCGGGGACGGGGTCGTTTACACCACCGCACCGGATGACCAACGCTGATTTCGAGAAGATCATCGACACCTCTGACGAGTGGATCACCACCCGAACCGGTATCAAAGAACGGCGCATCGCCCGAAACGGCCTGCAAACCTCGGATATGGCGCTCGAAGCCTGCCGGCGCGCGCTCGACATGGCCGTGTGTCCCCCCGAGGATATCGATGTCCTAATTGTGGGGACGGTCACGCCCGACTATCCGCTGCCGTCCACCGCCTGTGTGATCCAGGAGAAACTCGCTTTCCCGAACGCGGTCGCATTTGATATCGCCGCCGCCTGTGCCGGCTTTATCAGCGGCCTGTCAATCGCCCGTTCCATGATCGAAAGCGGCACTGCCCGCAAGGCCCTGGTCTGCGGCGCCGAGAAGCTCTCGACAATCACCGACTACTCCGATCGCGGCACCTGCGTGCTGTTCGGCGACGGCGCCGGCGCGGCGGTACTCGAGGCGAGCGACGACGAGGTCGGTGTGGTTGAGACCTATCTGCGCTCCGACGGCAGCATGCGCGAGTGGCTGTGGATCGAGGCGGGTGGTTCCAACCAGCCGATCACTCCCGACTTCCCGTTCGACGGGCGCGACAAGATTTTGATGAACGGCTCGGACATCTTCAAGGTGGCTGTCCGTGAAATGACCAAAGCATGTGTGAAAGTACTTGACGATGCCGGTGTGTCCGCCGATGATATCGCGCTGGTGGTGCCGCACCAGGCCAACATCCGGATTATCGAGGGCGTGGCCAAGCGTTTGCAGATCGGGCTCGATCGATTCTATTTGAATATCGATCGGTACGGCAATACCTCGGCGGCTTCAGTGCCGCTGGCCCTCGATGAAGCCAACCGGAACGGGCGGATCCGTTCCGGCGACTACATCCTGATGGTGGCCTTTGGTGGCGGTCTGATCTGGGGCGCCGCACTGGTTAAATGGTGAGAAGAGGATTATGAGCAAAACCGCATTGTTTTTCCCGGGACAGGCCTCACAGTACGTGGGGATGGGCAAAGATCTGTACGACGCTTCGGCTGAGGTCCGTCGACTTTATCAGCTGGCCTCGGATGAAATCGGCGAGGACATCGCCAAGCTCTCATTTGAAGGACCGGCCGAGACGCTGAAACGCACCCGGTTCACGCAGCCGGCTATCCTGCTGCATTCGCTGGCGGTTTTGACCATGCTCAAGGACGCCGAGCTGTCGTTCGATTATGCCGCCGGTCATTCGCTGGGCGAGTATGGCGCCCTGGCCGTGTGCGGCGCGATGAGTTTCGACGACGCCATCCGGGCGGTCGTGCGCCGGGCCTCGTTGATGGAGGAAGCCTGTGTGGCGAATCCCGGAACCATGGCAGCCGTTATGGGGTTGAGCGACGAACAGATTTCGACGGTATGCGCCGAGGCTGCCGGCGACGGCGTGGTCGTACCGGCCAATTACAACTCGGATGTGCAGATTGTCATCTCCGGGTCGGTTGATGCCGTCACCCGCGCCGCGGACAAGGCCAAAGAAGCCGGGGCCAAACGGGCGATGCTGCTCGAGGTGGGCGGGGCGTTTCATTCGCCGTTGATGGAGCCGGCCCGCGACGGCTTGCAGGACTACCTGCAGGAGCTTACTATTAATGAGCCGAGTCGGCCGGTGGTGGCCAATGTCACCGCCACCGAGGTGCTCGATAGCGACGGGATCCGCCGACTTCTGGTCGAGCAGGTAACCTCGCCGGTGCGCTGGGCACAGACCATGAGTTTCTTGCGCAAGAACGGCGTAACGCGTATTATCGAGATCGGTCCCGGTAAGGTGTTGACCGGGCTGGCCAAGCGCGACATGCGGCCGGAACAGTCGGTCAATCTCGACACGCTGGAAGATGTCCAGGCGTTTGCAGGGGCCGGTGTCAGGGAGTGAGGAATTTGGTGGACTTTTCTGATAAGGCAGTCATTATTACCGGTTCGGCCCGCGGGATCGGCCGGACCATCGCCGAACGGTTCGCGGCCGGCGGCGCGAAAGTCGTGATCTGCGATCTCGATGAGGCGGCGGTAAAGTCGGTCGCCGAGGAAATCGGCAACGGGGCGATTGGTATAAAGGCCAACGTGACCGACGCCGACGAGGTTGCGCGGCTGGTCGACGAGACCAGGGAGAAGCTGGGTGCGATCGATATCGTGGTCAATAATGCCGGCATTACGCGGGATACGTTGATGATGCGGATGGACGAGAAGGACTGGGATATGGTGCTTGACATCAATCTGAAGGGGGCGTTTCTTGTCACGAAAGCCGCGTCGCGCATCATGATGAAACAGCGCCGCGGGCGCATCATT
>WJMS01000283.1 GCA_014727815.1 candidate division GN15 bacterium | reverse complement strand
TCACCGCGTCATGCCTCCGCCCCTCGCATCATGCCCCGGCCAAGCCCCTGTCGAATACCCGGCAAACTGCCGATATGTCGACTATGTGTCCGAGTTTGCCCAAATCGGCTCAGCGGGGCTTCACGCTGATCGAAATCGTGATCGTCATCGTCATCCTCGGTCTGATCGCCGCCGTTGCCGCCCCGAAGTTTGTCGACATGCACACCGACGCCAAAAAGAGCGCCCTCAAGGGCAGTCTCTTTTCGATTCGCGAAGCGCTCTCGCACTATGCGGCCAATGCGGTGGTGCATGGCGAGAGCGAGCGGTGGCCGTCGCTCGATTCGGTCGATATCCCAGGGGTCGTCCTGAGCCATCGGTTCCCGCCCAACCCGTTCCAGAACGGGGACCGGGCGCCCGATTCGGTGGTGCTGGGCGTGACGCCGGGCGTGACAGTCGGTGATCGCGGTGGCTGGGCGTACAAACCGGAGACGGGGGAGATCTGGCCGAACACATCGACGACCATTCCCGGCTCCGGCTGTCAGGGAGATCAGCAGATCAACGAAAACCTGTGGTAAATGCGAGCGATGGCCCGATCAGGCGATCATGCAAAGAACGAACAGCTCGCACGCCCCGCGAGCGAACTCCCCGCAATTTCCCTACCAATCTGAAGGTAAAAGTCCGACAGCGCCCCTCTGGTAGAAGATGCCACGACCGCACCGGCAAAAACGATAGAGGATTGATATGCCGAAGTCATCAATACGACCCCTCACAAACAGACCAGACGTTGATTTTCAACGACTTCGATAGATACCCGGCGAAAAAGGAACCCCAAAAATGACAAAACGAACCTATTTCGCTGTAACTCGCATGCGTTCACGCTTGTACAACGACTTTTTGGCGGTGAGACTAACCGTCGACCGTGGTAGTGCAGAACCCGACCCGCCACGGCGGGAGTGTGGTTCTGCCATAGGTGCTTTGAACTCACCCGTCGACAGCCTCAGGGTGACGTTCATACGTTTTGGCCAAGTGAGCTGTGGGTTCGAGGGCTGAGCCACCGTGCGAATCATGTCAGGTCGCAAGCGACCTGACGTAGACTGGGTCGCCCACCCGAGTACCCCGCCCGTCCCGGGTCGGATCATCCCCCAGTGCAGAGCGAGGGCTACTCTACTCGACTGTCGCTGCAAAAAAGCGGAGGAGGTAGGATTCGAACCCACGGTACCTTGCGGTACAACGGTTTTCAAGACCGCCGCTTTCGACCACTCAGCCACTCCTCCGTCTTTCGAACGGCATGCCGTCGCGCCCGTAAATTATACCCGGGCGCGCCCCCGTCAAGTCATTTGCCCGGCTGCGGTCGACCGTCGCCCGATCAGCCGCGAACCGGCCACAAACACAATCGCCCCGATCGCAATCAACGTCCAGTGGCTGATCAAACGATCGGCAATCGTCACCGCCCCGGCCAGCGAGGCCTCGATATCGAGAAAGGAAAACGCCTTGAGCATCAGCAGCTCGACTATGCCCAGGCCCGCCGGCGACAACGGAATAGCCATCAGCAATAGCGCCGCCTGCGAGATAAACAGGGCAATCAACAGGTTCACCGGAACACTCAGGGCCAGGCACACCAGGTACAGGCGGATCGCCTCACTGCCCCAGATCAGGACCGTCTGGGCGAACACCGCCGGCAGCCGCCTTCGGTCACGGAACAACCCGCCGTGAAACAAACTCAGCCGCGTCTGCCACTTGCCGCCCAGCCGCACCACCAGCAGCGGCAGCAGGCGCACCAGCGCCACAAACGCCACCACCAAAACGCCGATCGCACCCAGCGCCCAGTACAGATAACTGATCTCCGCCACCCCGGTCAGCCGTGTCCAGTAAAACGAACCCGACACCAGCACCAGCCCGGCAGTGATGGCCAGGTCGAGCACCTTCTCGGAAAAGAGCACTCCCACCGAGGCCGCCAGGGGGACATCGTATTCACGTTTGGGAAGGTAGGCCCGGTAGAGATCGCCCAACCGCGACGGCAGAATGGCGTTGAGGAACCACGCCATGACGTAGTACAGGCACAACCGCCCCACCGGCAGGTCGTAGCCGGCCGAGCGCAGCAGCACCCCCCACCGTCCGCCGCGAAGAGGCACCGACAGGTAGTAGATCACCAGGGCGGCGACCAGGTAACCCCAGCGAACCTGCGACAGGGCAATCCAGGCTGCACCGACATCAAATTCAGTCAGGAAGATATAGATCACCACCCCGGCCACCGCCAGACCGAGCAGGGTGCGCCAGCCGAAAAACTGGCGCACCGGCGATGGGGGCGCCACGGTGGCTGTGTCTGTCCTGTTATCCTCCAGCGTCTGATCCTCCCGCCGAGATGGTGGGCATGCCGGAACGTAGTAACCGTCACCATTCGGGACAAGGCTTTTTCCGGTCATGCCGGGACCGGCAGTGCAATCTTGACGAGTTCGGATGATGACGCTACTTTGGGTCGAGCTAACACCCGAAACACTGGTGGTGTATGACACGCGGTACCCTGAGCCGTGGCTGGCTGGCTTCGATCGTGATCGCCTACGCAGTGATCGGCCTGAGCCTGCTGATCGCGAGCTATCCCAACACGAGATTCACCGAAGAGACACTCATCTACGACCTGATTCGGCTCGATATCTGGGCGCTCAGCTTCGTCGGGCTGCTCGTGGCGGTCTATCTCTCGCGTCTGTCCGAGCGCGCGCGTTCATGGCTGATGGTGCTCGGCTGCTCCGTGTGGGGCATGGTGACAGTCGCCCTGTTTTTCCACGGCACTCCGTTCGGGCTCAATGGCTACGGCGGCGACCAGGCGTTCCGGATTGCGATGATACTCAAGTTCAAGACATTTGTCCTGCCCGGCGACTTCTACTACCGCGACCTGCCGCCGTTCTACCCCCCGGTGCTCTACTGGCTGCTTGGGATGCTGGCCCGGATCGTCGGCGCCAACGCGTTTCTGATGGTCAAGCTGGGGACCGAACTGTTGTACCTCGTTTCACCGATTGTCTGCTTCCTGCTTTGGCGACGGCTGGTGACACCGCTGCAGGCCGCCCTGGTGGCGATCTCCACGATCGTCTTTGTGTCGTTCGGTAAGGCCGCCCCGCTCGTGGCGCCACACGCCTTCCTGGCCAACAGTCTGTTTATTCCATGGTGGTTCTACTATGTCGAGCAGGTCAGGGTAGTGCGAGTCGATCGGCAGCACTACCTTGTCGGCGGAGTGATCGGCGCCCTGATCTTCATGACATACTACTATCCCTTCTTCATCGGAGGCCTGCTGCTGGCGGTTCGATTGCTCCTCGGCAAGCGCGTGAGCGGGCTCGCCCCGGCGCGCGGGCATTTCCGATGGTCACCCGCCATCATCCTGCTCGGCCTGGCGGCACTGTTTTCTTCGGCTTTCTGGGGACCGCTGTTGTGGTCCTTTGTTACCATCGGGTATGATTCGGCCCAGCAGGAGTGGCACCACATGGCGAGCCCCGGCATCGGCTTCCAGTTTGTCCAGTTCTCCCTGGCGGGCGTGCTTTATTTCGTTGCGTTGTTGGTCGCCGTTCGCCGGCGCCATGCGCCGGTCTATCGCGGTTTCCTCGCACTTGCGGCTATGGTACTGGTGTTTCACCTGCTTGGCTCCATCCTCGGTGCGATCGACAAACCGGTCAACCTGATCAAAGCCGGTGAGTTTATCGCACTGGCCGGCGGACCGTTGCTCGGGCTGGTTGCCGCGGCGATGCTTCGACGGTCCCGTCGGGGCGCGCGGCGCACCTGGGTCGGCGCCGCGGCAGTGCTGCTGGTGCTGATAGCCTGCCTGCACCAGGTGAACGGCTTCGCCAAGCAGCCGACCGTCCGAACTGCCCGAACCACCGGTGTCCCGGAGTGGGGACTGGATGCGGACGCGATGGCCGAACGCAGGGGCAGTGTCTTTCTCACGATCAACGAGAAGCTGTTTACGTTCTATCCGGTCTACACGTTCTTTGCGATCAACGAGCACTACTCTCATCCAGCGGCCCGACTGGAAGATCGTCTCGATCTGCTCGAGCACCTGCAGCGGGTCACCGACCCGTACATTTTCAATCTCGCCTTGCGTGAGAACCGGTACGACCGGGTCGACTTCTTCATGCCGGGACTGTCCGACGGACGATGGGAACTGGTGGCGGCTCGAAGCAACTACCCCAACAAGTACCGTCATGTGTACTTCCACTTTGACACGACACTGACCACGGACTCGACCTTGTTCCGCAGGCAGAAGCACGAACGCCTGTTTGCAGTGCTGGCGCCTGCTCGACGGCCCGAATCGTCCGACGATTTCGGCCCCCGGCGCGAGCTATTGAACGCGATCGCCCGCCATCTCACCGACAGCGGTCGCGAAGCGTTGTCGCGATACGCCAATCTCTCTTTATAGCACAAAAAAAGGGCGGCTCGGTCGAGAAGCCGCCCGAAGACCGGCGGGCGTGCACGGGATCCCGCCGGGTCATTGTCACATCAGTTAATCACACGTATACGTTTGGGTCCAGACCGTGTTGCCAAACGAGATGGTCCGGGTCACCGAACCGCCGTCGAACTCTTCCAGTACGGTCCAGTTCCCTTCAACGGTGAGCTCATCGAGCGGCGAATCGGCGCCGGCGCAGGTCAGCGACACCCCGATCAGCGAGTTGAGACTTCCACTCGTCGGACAGCCGTCGTTCGCCATGACACCCTCATCGATTACGAGCGCATCGTAGCCCTGAAGCACGTACACAGTCATATCGCAGGTGTTGGATGAATCATCCTCGAACGACGTGGCCAGCGTATCATACGCTGCACCGTCGATCTGCCAGCGATCATACTCACCGTTCGGCGCCAGGGCCGCCATCGAGAAGACATGGGTGCCGTTGCCGGCCGCTGATTCACCGGCCGTGTTCCGCATCTCGGCGTCAAAGAACGTCCGAACCACCAGCGAGTCGGGCTGGCTCTGCGGAGTCTGAATCGGCGCGCCGTCAACCCAGCTCTGCAGCGAGTCGGTACCCTCGACCCAGAGGGTCTCGACTACCGTAGCGCCGTCGTAGAAGCTGTCGACCAGCGTGGCGGTGTAAGAACAGGTGTGCCAACCGTCGGCATATGAGTAGTTGCTGATCACCAGATCATTCGCAGCCGTGAAGGCTCCGGCGCCCTTGGCCGATTGCAGATACTCGATCATACCGAATACACCCATCAGGGCCAATTCGGATGTCTCACCAGCCATATCGCTGGCGTACTCATCAAAAAACATGAATGACGGGTCGTTTTCGTCACCAGAAATCATCGGGTTTCCGTCGCCATCACCATCATCGTCGCTGCAGCCCACAATAAGGGCGAGTCCGGTCAGCGCCAGCATAGCCAGCAGCAGTAAGAGAAGCCGTTTCATACTCCATCCTCCTTTACCTGTACATGATTGTCAGTTGTTGACCATATGTATAAAGGGTCGGCAGGAGGCGGCGAGAATTTTAGATCGTTGAGTCCACTTTGTAGCCAATCGACGGCCCTTCGATCTCGAATCACCTGGGCCACCACAACAGAAAAGCCGGCGCTCGCGCGAGGCGCACGCCGGCTCATATACTCACCCGTTTCGTACCGTCGAGAGCCTACAGATCGTCGCAGTCCCGCGTAACGGTCCACGTCGTCGTACCGTCACTGTAGCTCAGGGTGATACTCTGGTCAGCGTTGACTGTCGCAGAGATTGTCCACGAACCCTCAATATCGAGCTGCGCCAGGCCATCGTTACTCTGACAGCTCAGGTCGATACCCGCGATCGCTACGATCGTTCCGGCCCGCGGGCATTCATCATCGTTGTCAATCATCACGACCAGGTCGGTCACTGTCTGGTTGCTGGTCAATTCAAGTGCACAGGAGCCCGAGTCATCGGCCACGTCAAACATCAGGGTGTCGTCCAGCGAAGCCGCGACATTGATCAGCGAATCGTTGGTCGGGACAACCTCGAGATCAAGCGCCCGATGAGCGGCGCCGGTAAACGAGTTATCGCCCTCGACACCGCTCACATCACCATGCTGGCGGGTTGCAAGACCATTGAAATTGCCGAGCCAGACACCGGCACTGTCGAGCGGCTGACCGTTGAGCAAGAATTGCACGGAATCGACCGCGTTGATCGTCACCTCCGAGGTATCGGTGCCGTCGATTTCACGGGCAGTCGCCGAATAGTTGATCACCAGCCAGTTTTCAGCGGTGAACTCCCAGCTGGCAATCTGGGTCACCTCGACCGTATCATCAGGGCTCATGGCGCCAAGTCCGGCAGCAGTGGCCGCCCGATTATCCAGGCTCAGACCGGGGATTTGCTCCAGTGCAGCCAGGGTAAGCTGGAAAGACTCTTCATAACCGCCGAGATACTCGCCGTCAAAGGTTGAGTCGATGAACTGGAAAGTCCCGGTGGTCGTATCACCGGGGTTGAGATCGCCGCCGGTCGGATTTGATTCATCATCGCTGCAGCCGAAAAAGAGGCCGAGCGACAGCAGGCCGGACAGACTTATCAGGGTAATGAGTCTTTTCATTCGAACTCCTCCGAGAGTGTCAGGTACAGATTCCGTTTGATCGTGTTCAGTAGCCCCGTTATGAATATCGGAGCCTTGTCACTCGATTCTGAGTACAAAGTTGCGGTACGGATGTTAGCTGATTGTTAGCTATTCGACCAATTCGGGCGCCTGGGGGCCGCCGAAGAGGCCGATATGTGAGACCGTTCCGTCAGTATTGTAAATCAGTGAATCACCGGCATATCGACCGGGCGAGTTTTCCTGCAGGCGGAAGTCGTCCTCACCCATGAACAGCGGATCCTCCGACAGGTTGCCATTGAGTCCGGACTGATCGTAGATATCTTCGTAATTCCCGGCCGCGTTGTCCCAGACGATATTGTTGGTGAAGCGCCACTTGGCCCAGTCACCGTTGTTCCAGACGCCGACACAGGGACAGACCCAGGACTCCCGCCAGCCGTTACCGACAATGATGTTATTGACGATCCGCCCCCGGCTTTCGGTCGACCAGGGCGCCACGCCGCAGTTGCCGTTGTGGTAGACCACATTGTTGACGAAATCGGCCTGCGACTGGCCGGTGGCGATCAGTCCCCAACCGATGCAGTCATGGACCAGGTTGTTGCGAGCCACCAGCAGCGAATTACCGAACGAGCCGATACCTTTCCAGTAACCGGAGATACGGTTGCGGTATGCGATGCAGGTGGCATCCCAGGTCACGCCGATTCCCGCCCCGCGACCATCGCTGATCACGCAATCGGTCACCAGCGCGGTGGCGCCGCGATAGAGCGCCACGCCATCCCAGGAGTTGTTGTTGATGAGACAATCCCGCAGGGTGATATCGGCTCCTTCGCGGCCGACGACACCGGCGATACCGACCACGATAGTCGTGTCGCGGTTGTCGTTATCGGCAATGTCACAGTTCTGGATCAGCACTTGCGAGTTGCGTACCACCACGCCGGCATTGGTGGCGTTGCCGTCACCATCACGCACCCCGCCGGTAATCGTCAGGTTGGCCAGTACTGAGCCGCGCGAGTTGTTGAAGTAGAAACCATAGCCGGCATTGGTTACGAGGCGGGTACCGCTGCGATCGGCGCCGATCAGCACCAGCCCCTTATCGCGAACGACAAAGCCATAGGTCGCCTCGGATGGCGTATCGGCGTCTTCACAGTTGCCGCAGAGGGAGTCGATGAACGACACCGGTTCGGCTTCGAAGGCCTTCTCGCCGATTACCAGCGTGTCGCCATCGGCGGCAAAATCAATCACCGACTGCAGGTTGGAGCCACGCTCCACCTGCAGCGTCGCCGCCGCCGCCATCATTGGAGAGACGCACACTACAGCCGCAATACTGAGTAAGCAACTGATCCTGATCATGAATGAATGGTAGTCCGGCCCAATGTGTTATGCAAGCTCAAAACGGCCACACCTACGGCAGGGGCATCCGGTAACAGCCCCGGATCGGGTATGCCGACCCGAGCGCCTCTATATCTTCCCGCGAGACCCAGGGGTTGTCACGACGGTCGTTAAATCTCGGGATATGGAAGTCACACGACTCCGGACAACCGGTGCCAACGACGTGGAGATAGTCACCGTCGTCATTGGTGATGGTTCCCAGCACCGTGTACACCATGCCGTCATTGCCGGATGAATCCCTGGCGATAAACAGGTCACCCGGCAGAAGCGGACCATCGGTAACCTCAGCGCAGTTTGCTTCAAGCGAGGCATAATCGGTCCAGCGCGCACACAGGTTCATAAAATCATCGATCTCTTCGACCGACCGCGGCCGCTTCTCGGCCTCCTGAAAACGCAGTTCGCGGCCCCGGTAAGTGATCGCCTTTGATTCGAGAAAGCGGTCGAACTGCAACGTGTCGCCCTCAATAGGCACCCAGGTGAAGTCCTCGAGTTTGCCCGCATACAGGGCGTACTCGAGCAGCAACTGCACCGGGATCGTATAGTCATAGAAACGGATCGTTCGCCACGGCAAATGGACCGGGCGGGCAACTTCGTCCGGTTGATACTTGGCGCCGTAGCGAAGGCCGACCGGCCGCTGATGATGCCAGAGCGGCAGATGGGATACCCAGAACTGGAATTCGTTGAGCTGCGCCGAGTCGATCCGGTGGAATCCCTCGGGCCAGGTGAATTCGGTTTCGATCGTAAAGGTCTTCCCCCGCATGTTCATGAATGGATAGTGTTCGAGATACCAGTCGAAGGGCTTTGGCTCGACAGTGGTCTCAGCGGCCGCCGACAGGACCGTGGCAAAAAGTACAGTCAGGACAATTCCGGCGCGTTTCATTGACTTGTTAACTCCTCCCACAACTGATACGCCCGTCGGATATGGGGTATCGTTATCGAACCACCGACCACGAGGCCGATCGACATGATCTCACTGAATTCATCATCCGTGACACCGGCACCGGCGGCCTCGATTACATGGTACGAGATGCAGTCGTCACAGCGCAGCACAAGCGAAGCAACCAGGCCGAGCATCTCCTTCGTCCCAGCGTCCAGCGCCCCGTCCCGATAAACCGCACTATCAAGCGCAAAGAAGCGCTTGATATCGAGGTTGTCCCGCTTGAGAATGATGTCGTTGAGCCGCTGGCGCTCTTCTTTGAATTGTTGTACCCGTTTGGCCATCATATTTCTCCCAATTTTCGCCCAATATAGGCGCTAAATCGCTGCGCACCAACCTAAAAGGCGGGAGTCCCGGGACGAGAACGGCTGCTTTGGCAGGGGGATGCTCTAGAACTGTCGAGTCTTTTCCAGGGCCCGAATAAACTTGGTCTGGTCCTGGCGCTGGAAAGGAATGTCCAGCGAGGCAAACAGCTTTTGCAGAGAGGGGATCACGATATCCGACTGGTCCGGATTGTCCAGTTCCATCTCCAGTTCATAGTCGACCGAACCATCGGCATACTCAGTCCGATCCAGCTCCAACACGTGCGTGTAGTCGCCGATCTTGAAATTCTTCATCTGGCGTATATTGGTGAACTGGGCCAGCTTGGCCAGTGCGATATCGGGATACTTGTGCTTGACGAATTCGATCGGCTCGGCCGGTGCGGCCAGGATATCATTCTGTAAATTGATGATCGCCAGCGCGGCGCTGCGTTCAATGATCGTTTCAAACTCCTCACGCACGACGGTCAGGTCATGATCGCTGTCGGCGGCGCCTTTGAGTGTAATCAGGCCACGGTCGTTCTCGGCGCGTACCCGCAACGCCCAGCCGTCCTTCATCAACCGGTGATCCTCGGAGTCGAAGAAGCAGTTGAGCTGGTTGACTTCCTTGTCAGGGTTACCGAGGAAACCGATCAGCTTGAGGTAGTCGGCGAAGGAATCAAGCTTCAGTTTGATTTCGATCTCGAGATTTTGTTCGGTCGATCCCATAACGATTCAATATAGGGACCGAATCGCTCCAACGCAAAAAAAAGCGGTCACATTCTGTGACCGCTTTCCCATTTCTTCAGAACGCCGCGACTACACCGCGTATACCTCGGTCAATTCCCTGTTGTCATCGGCATTGTAGATACGGAATTCCTGCTGTGGCAGGGTGGTATCCCGGACAAGGTTGATCTTGAACTTGTGCATTTTCATCAGGCGATCGATCCGGTTGGTGCCGTTGCCGGTCAGCGTGCCGGCCAGCGGCGGACTGACCACCAAATTGAACGCACTGTATTTGCGATCGGCCCGTGCCCGGATGAACCAGCGTTCGATCTTGGTGGCGAGGTTCTCCTTGGCCAGAATCCGCCCCATACCATCGCAGCACGGACACGGCTCCGAGAGAACCTGCATGTGCGACGGGCGCACCCGTTCGCGGGTCATCTCGATCAAGCCGAAATCGGTGACCGGGTTGATCCCCCGCTTGGCGCGGTCGTTGTCGAAGCATTTCTGGAATTCTTCGTAGAGTCGACGGCGGTTGTCGCGATTGTACATGTCGATAAAGTCGCAGACAATCAGGCCGCCGATATCGCGAAGCCTGACCTGGCGGGCGATTTCGCGCGCGGCGGCCAGATTCGTCTCGAGAATCGTCCGCTCCTGATCGCGCGAGCCGACAAAGCGACCGGTGTTGACATCGATTGTCACCATCGCTTCGGTCTGGTCGATTATCAGGTAGGCACCCTTTTTGATCCAAACTTTTCGCTGCAGCATCTTGTCGATCTCCGGTTCGAGATCGTAGACATCGAACAGCGGCAGGTCGCCCTTGTACAGTTCGACCCGATCTTTCAGATTTGGTGCGACCTGGCGGGCATAGCTCATGATCTTCTTGTAATCGGGCCGGTTGTCGACCACCAGACGGTTGACATCGTCGGTGAAGACATCCCGGATCATCGAAATGATCATCTCCGCTTCCTTGTGAATCAGCGCCGGGGCTTTTTGCGTGTCGGCTTTGCGCTTGAGTTTGCTCCAGAGTTTGAGCAGGCGCTTGATGTCAGCCCGGAGTTCGCGCTCTTCGTGGCCAACCGCTTCGGTGCGCAAGATCAGCCCGAAACCTTCCGGGCGCATCGGCGCCACGATTTTCTTCAGGCGTTTCCTTTCCCCCCAGTCACTGACTCGCTTGGAAATGCGGATATGGTCGTCATCGGGAACCAGCACGACATATCGGCCGGGGATGGAAATCTCGGTCGAAATACGTGGTCCCTTGGTGGAGATCGGTTCCTTGATCACCTGCACCAGAACTTCCTGGTTGGCTTTCAGGACCGTCTCGATCCCGGCCCGACGGCGCTTGCGCACAATGTCGGCCGGTGACTCTTCCTCGTCCAACTCCTCCGAATCGTAGCGGCGGCCGTAGTCTTTGCCGATATCCGATGAGTGCAGGTAGGCGGCTTTTTCCATGCCGATATCCACAAAGGCGGCCTGCATACCGGGCAGGACCGTTTTGATTTTGCCTTTGTAGATGTCACCCACCATGCGGTCCGACTCGGCTTTTTCGGCCTGGAGTTCGACCAGCAGGTCGTCCTCGAGCATCGCCAGCCGCGTCTCATACTCGGTGGAGTTGATGATAATTTCTTTCTTCACAGATTCAATGAATCCTTCTTCACGGGTTCTCCGAACAGCTCGCCCGGTTCCGGGCGGAAGCCGTTGACAAACGACGGGCCGTCCATTGGTTTCTTCCCCTCGGGGACGATCCTGGTAATCTCGATCGCGGAATGGGCGCAGGCGACCACCAGCCTGCCTTTGGCGGGCAGCACCGTCCCGGGCCGGGTCCCGGGCGCTACCTCGTCGGGCGCGATCTCACAGTTCAGGATCTTAATCTTCTTCCCCCGAAAGAACGTGTAGGCTCCCGGCTTGCTGGACAGCCCGCGCACGAAATTGCGAACGTTTTCAGCCGGGAAGCCAAAGTCGATTAATGCGTCCTGCGGCGTCAGTTTCGGCGCGCCGCTCGCCTCGGAATCATCCTGCGGGGTCGCCTCAGCCCGGCCGGATTCGATCAGGTCGAGGGTGCGCAGCAGGAACGGTCCGGCGATTTCGGACATCCGCTCTGCGAGCGTGTCACAGGTATCCTCGTCGCGGATTGCAATCCGCTCGGTGGCAATAACATCGCCGGTATCGACCGACCGTTTCAAGAAAAAACTCGAGAGGCCGGTTTCGCGCTCGCCGTTGATCAGCGCCCAGTTGATCGGCGCCGCGCCGCGATATTTCGGCAGCAGTGAACCGTGGATATTCACCGAGCCGAGTTTCGGCAGCGAAAAGAGCGATTCCGGCAGGATACGAAAGGCGACCACCACAAACAGGTCCGGCTGCAGTTCGGCCAGCGACGCGTGCAGTTTTTTCGACTTCAGCGTTTTGGGCGTAAACACGGGTATACCGCGCTTCTCCGCCTCGGTTTTCACCGGGGTGGAAAGCAGCCGATGCCCGCGTCCGGCCGGTTTGTCCCGACCGGTGACGACAGCCAGCAGGTCGTGGCGGCTCTCGGCAAGATGAATCAGGGGGCGCCGGGCAAACTCCGGCGTACCCATATACACAACTTTCATACGGGATAGTGACCGAGCCGGTCGAGCGATCGATTCGACGGCCGCGGGGTGGCGGGAGCGGTATCGGTCAGGAGGCTGTCGCCAGCTTTTTCAGGCGGCCTTTCAGAAGCGTCCGGGCTATCGAAGAGATATGATCGATAAAGAGGGTACCTTCGAGATGGTCAAACTCGTGCAAAATGGCACGCGCGGCCATCCCATCGGCCGCCATCTCAAACGCCTTGCCCTCGAGATCCAGCGCGCGAACCTTGACGCGGGCCGAACGGACTACCTTCTGATAAATCCCCGGGAAAGACAAGCAGCCTTCCTCGAGTTCGACCTCATCATCGGAGGTCTCGATAATTTCGGGGTTGATGAAGACATGCAACTGTGCGGTAATGTCGATAGCCGACAGGTCTACAAT
>WJMS01000282.1 GCA_014727815.1 candidate division GN15 bacterium | reverse complement strand
TCTTTGGGTTTTTCGATGATGTTGGTGATTTTGCCCTGCTCGTCGAACGCCGCCACCCCGAACCGCTGTGGATCGGGCACCTGCTTGAGCAGCAGCTTCGCACCGCTGGGCTGGGCACGATAAGCGTCAGCGATATGCTTGACATGTTTTTCGATGATGTTGTCACCGAGAATGACACAGATGCGTCCGCCGTCGGCGAAGTCTTCGGCCAGTCGCAGCGCGTCGGCGATGCCGCCCTCGCCTTCCTGGTAGGTGTAGTGCAGGTCGCGAAGCCCGAAGTGCCGACCGTTGCCAAGCAACTGCAGGAAGTCGCCCGCGTGGTTGCCGCCGGTAACGAGCAGTATGTCCCGGATGCCCGCGTTGACGAGGCACTCGATGGGATAGTGGATCATCGGCTTGTCGTAAACGGGCAGCAGGTGCTTGTTGGTGACGCGGGTTAACGGCGCCAGCCGCGTGCCGAGACCGCCTGCGAGAATAACGCCTTTCATGGGAAGCCCCCCTTTGAACCGGCTATCGGACCGTGTCCGGTGCCGGCCGGATCAGAGTCGTTAGCTACTTTGTCTTCACTTCATCGGCGAAGACCTTGCTCAGTATTGGAGCATTCTTGTCTTTCTCCGAGAGTATGGCATCGGCCGGTCCGAACGGCCACGGAATTGCCAGGGCCGGATCGTTCCAGAGCACCGACCGTTCGTAGTCGGGGGCGTAGAAGTTGCTGACCTTGTAGAGCACCTCGGTGTCGGGCACGAGCGTGCAGTAGCCGTGGGCGAAACCGATCGGGACGAGCAACTGGTTGCCCTCGTCCGCGGTGAGTTCGACGGCGACGTGCCGTCCGTAGGTGGGCGAATCCGGCCGGATATCGACCGCGACGTCGAGGATCGCTCCCCGCGAGACGCGGACGAGCTTGTCCTGGGCATAGGGCTGCAATTGAAAGTGCAGACCGCGCACGACGCCGCGCTCGGCGGAGAATGCCTGATTGTCCTGGACCCAGTCGCACTCGATGCCGAGCCGGGCGATGGCTTCGCGGTTATAGGTCTCGCAGAAGAAGCCCCGCTCGTCGCCGTGCCGCCTGGGGATGAGGATCTTGACGTCTTCGATGGCTGTATCGATCACCTGCATGTGGAATTACCCGGATCCGGAAGTCTCGTCTTTGGGCATTCTAGGCTCTGTCTCGAAACGCCTTATCTCGCCGGTTTCAGGTATCGCTGAATGAATGCCATCTTGATCATGCCTGCGAAGTTCTTGGCGGTTTTCTCGAACCTTGAGAAGACGCGGCGGCATTCTTTCAGCCAGCCGATCAGGCGTTCAACAATGTTGCGGTCGCGATAGGCCTGCTCGTCAAACAGGATGGCTCTGGCCTCGCGGTCCTGATTCTCCTTCGAGGGGATGACAGGTGCCACACCCAGTTCAAGCAGATACGCATCGATCCATTCCGCTCGATAACCCTTGTCGCCAGCCAGCGCGACCGGCCAGGCCACCGGCTCACCCTTCGCATCAAACAGCCGTTCGTCTGCACTTTCCAGCACCGCTTCCAGCCAGGCCGATTCGTGATTTTGCCCCGCCGACAGCACGAACGTCAACGGATGACCATCGCGATCGCAAAGCAGATGGATCTTCGTGCTCAGGCCGCCGCGACTCCGACCGATCGCGTGGTCCGGCGGCTCTTCGGGGTCGTTTTTTTCCCTCCGCCCGCCGCACATCGGGCGGCACGAACGATCGTACCGTCAATACACCAGAGTTCCTCGTTGACCTCGACTTCGCCCTGCAATTCCCGGAGGATCGCGTCGAGCGTGCCGTCGTGGTTCCATCCATCGAACAACCGCCACACCGTTTGCCATGGCCCGAGCGCCGGCGGCAGATCGCGCCACGGCGACCCCGTGCGCAGTATCCACAGTATGCCGTCCATCACCTGGCGCCGACTGCGCTGAGGTCGACCTGTGTCCGCGGGCGGATCGAAGAAGCCCTTGATTCGTTCCCATTGCTCATCCGTGAGCCGATGTCGAAGCATGATGAACTCCTTTCAGTCATGCATTTCCTGTTGACATCGGACAGAAGCGGCCGAAAACTACAGTATTGAGACAGAGCCTAGTTGCCGATCGTGACCGGCCGGGTGATGTACTTGACGTTGCCCTGGGCGTCGGCGGCGCGGATGGCGATGCGGTGCTCGCCGGACTCGAGGTCGCGGATCACGAACGAAACCTTCTCCTTCGGCGAGTCGAAGATGTCGTCGGCGGCGGCGATGGGGCGCCACTCCTCGTCGCTGTCCACGCTGTACTCGGCCGAGTCGATGTCGCTCAGCGCGTCGGTCATCGTGCCGGAGATTCGGACGCTGTCGGCGCCTTCCGCGACGGCCTTGTCGATCGTCACGTCCGGCGGTGTGTTATCGACGGTGAACGGATCGCTGAGCCGCGCTCCGGTCAGTTCGGTCCCCGGCGGGTTATCCTTGATGTCGCTGGCGAGCACGCGGATCTCGTAGCGGCCCTCGGCCATGGTGCGGGTGTCCCACGCGTGCAGGGGGTCGTCGGTGTCGTC
>WJMS01000281.1 GCA_014727815.1 candidate division GN15 bacterium | reverse complement strand
GTTCCGTCTCACGACGGACACCCTTGGCGTTCGGCTAACGGTTCATGCCGAGTAATCTCGGCGTGGCGGCGTCCGTAGGGGACTTTCACCCCCAAGTAGAAGTGCGCGGGCGAGAATACTCGCCCTGCCGGGCGCACCCAAACAAAACGGACGCCCCGGAGGGCGCCCGCCCATGTGCCGGATTACTCGGCCTGATTTGGGGCCGAGACTGGAAACTACCGTGTGCAAATCAACACCCCTTCGCTGTTGTTCTTGGCCTGGATGTAGACCGTTCCGGCAGGTGCGAACTCAATAGGTGCCATCGGCATAGATTGACTCCCGCTGAACACCTCCAGTTCAAGCGACCATTGCTCCACGCCGGCAACGGTGTCGCAGTAACTGATGTCGGCATTGTCCCGATTGATGGCCAGAGCTTTGACCCGTCGAAATGTGGCTGTAGAGCCGCTGATAGTGGAGCCGGAGGTCGCAGAGGTACCGTTGATCGCAACGGTAGCTCGGTCGTCAATGGTGGTGGGAGTCAGGTCGACGCTGTTCACACCGCTGTCGCTACTCAGGGCCACATTCAGGTCATACGTGGTCGTGTCTGCTGCAAAGGACGGTTCGAGGAAGCCGGGAGAACTTTCCAGACTCGCGAGCGTTGCATCGGTACTGTAGGGATACCGTACTGTAACTGCATACTGGGTTTCCGAGTAGACAAATGCAGTGTCAGTAGCCTTTTCCAAATCGATCCCTATGACTGGGTACGATTCCGTGCCCGCAGACAAGGTGTTCGTGAAGTTTTTTTCAACGCTACCGGTTGTGAAGTTGTGGGTTGTTTCTCCATCCTTATACATATACAGCCGGGCATCTGCATCGTCCGTCACCGCCTCCACGGTTACGTCTGTTGTCCCGTCCGGCCCAGGCCGAGGGGTCTGGGGCTGCTCTCGAGGGCGCGCGTGATTATGGCGACGAGGGCATTTCGGACACCATTGTCGTAGAAGTAGGTCCTGCGGGTTCGCTTGATCTCGTTCCGTAGGTTCCGGGAGAAACTGTTGAGCCGGAATGCAATGTATCCCTTCTCCAGAATATCAATGTAGTTGGCTACCGTACCCTTGTTGAGCCCGGTGATCTTCGAGAGCTCATTGTTATTGACCTCACTGCCTATCTGAAGAGCGAGGGCCTCCAGGTAGCCGACGTGATCCTCGAATTCCCGCCGGCACGCGCCGGATAAGCGTCGTCTCCCCGGTTTGCCGCGCCCCGACGACAATGATCGCCTTTCCCCCGTGGATTCTCTCAACAAGGGTATGCTCCAGTCTGCGTTCAATCACAGCGGGCGTACCGACATTTGGCTATCGTAATAGCGTAGAAGCATAACATTTGGCTATTAGGATGCCGAAAAGTTGTATTGGCAAGGCAATGAAATGAGATGGCCGCCCATGCACTGGACGGGTCGACGGAGGAACCCCGCGCCGCAGAGGCGCGGGGGCAATCTTTCAGCAGTTCTTTCCGAATGGAATCGTCAGTTGTCCGCTACTATGGGTTGTCGTCGTTTACGACGAGGCCTACGTTCGTCCAACCATCTGTAACAGGATTGCCGTGAACGTCTGTTCCTTCATAGCTGACCGTGATCCAGTAGTTTCCGTACGCTGGCCTTCCGTCGGTATCGGTGTAAGTCAGGGACCAGGTGCCGTTGCCATTGTCGGTAAGTGGAGCACTGGTATTGCCGCCGAGGTCCGAGAGGTCTGCCGTAACGCTGCTGTAGTTGAACAGATCTGTACGGCTCGGCGTGAAGGTGAGCGCATACGTCTGACCCGACGATTCTATCAGGTTGACGCTGCCTGGACTCAGGTCAACAGTACCATCCAACTGTCCGCGAACGGCGTCTACTTTGAGTGCGGTGACTGCGGTGTTCCCGGCTATGTCCCGCGGAACGAGGTACCAGTCGTAGTCTCCAACAGGCATGGTGCCGGTGTCGGGCAACGACGCGGTTGGTGATGGGGAGATATTCGGCCCAATCTGTCCCTCCGCAGCGGGGGTGCCGCCGCTCGCATTAGTCCCGGCGACCACCTGTGACGCAGTAGGAGCGGAGTCACCGTCAGGCACGGCCACGTAGTAGGTCGAGTACAATGGGCCATCAGTGACTTCGGCGTCATCCTGCGAAAAGGTGATGTCATCGGCAGCGATTTCCTGGACAGTCGGCTTCCCGGCGTTGAAGCTGGGGGCGGTCTTGTCGATTACAATGGTGTGTTCCTCAGTAAAGGAATCGGCGAAGCCGTAGCCTCCTGCAAAGGCACGAATGGTGTAGGAACCTTCGGCCGACAGCACGAGATCCCCCGGACTCCACTCGGCCCAAGTGTCTCTGTCGTCGTTATTCGGATCGGTCGTGTAGTAGATGCTTGCACCAGTGGTTCCGGTGGTTATCGTCACCGTGGCGTCGGTGTTTCGGTGTGGTTCGACTTCGGCGGCGTCGGGGCCGATAACCGGCTTGTCGGCGGTCGGGAAGTTCAGAGTGTAAATCGCCTGGGCGGTTGCGTCCACAGCTCCGTCTTTTTCCGCTCTCGCAGCTATCACCG
>WJMS01000280.1 GCA_014727815.1 candidate division GN15 bacterium | reverse complement strand
CCGCTACCATCGCCTCATAGTCGGGCACCGTGAGCCGGAGAACAGCTCCGTCCAATTCAACGCCACAGACAAGATGTAGCGGCAGGATCATCGATTGGGCCCATTCGTCGACCACCCCGATACTCCCGGCCACCGGCAGCATGTCTATGAGGATCTGGTCGCCCGCCCGACAGAAGTGTGTTTCAAATGTGCCCATATCCTCGTCGCCGTCGAGCATATGCATGTTGTAGCCGCCGGCCTCGGTCTCGGTAAAGCGCAGAATCTTCTCACCATCTTCATCAAGGTATGTTCCCGGCAGGTCCGGCAGGGTGATCTCCGATTGCTCGGTATAGCAGGGATGGATAGATATGGGCACACATCCGGGCAGCAGGAGCATTGCCATGAGCAACAGTGTGAAAGTCACACTTTTCATATCAGCCTCCTCGCATTATTGGTTGCCGGCCGGTTCGGAGGCAGGGCGAAAGGGTGCGTGCCGGTCTGATATGGCGCCCCGGCTCTCTAGTTGTCCGGGGCATTACCCGAGTATACCCTGTCGAACGGTCGGAGCGCGAGTGAAAAATCCTCGTTAAAATTCGGCCGATTTGCTCCAGGTTGCCGAAACCGCTATATTTGCCCGCAGGAGAGCCGGTTCCGCCTAAAGGGTCTTCCCGGCGGGGCCGATATTACTAACTATGGATTCTGACTTTCTGATTCAGGAACACACACAGGCTGAGACCCAGCGTCAGGCCCGGCAATTCCTCAACCGTCGCGAGCGCAAGCCGCTCTGGCGGGAGTATGTCGAAACGGCCGTCATTGCGCTGGTCTGCGCGATCCTCCTGCGCATCTTCGTCGTTTCCGCCTATCGGGTCAACTCGGCCTCGATGGAGGACGCCCTGTTCGAGGGCGACTACATCTTCGTCAACAAGCTGGCCTACGATTTCGGGACCGAGCCGCAGGTCGGTGACATTGTCGTCTTCAAGTACCCCAACAATCCGACCAAGCAGTATATCAAGCGGATTGCAGCGGGACCGGGGGCGATTGTCGAGGTAGCCGACAAGGTGGTGTATGTCAACGATGAGGTCGCGCCGATTCCGCCGCATTCGAAGCATATCGATCAGCGGATTATCCCGGGCGATCTGTCGTTTCGCGACAATCTCGCGCCGTATGTGGTGGCGCCGGATGAGTATTTCGTGATTGGGGACAATCGCGATGATTCCCGGGACAGCCGCTTCTGGGGCGGTGTACCGCAGGAGAATATCATCGGCAAGGCGGTCTTTGTGTACTGGTCATGGGAGCCGGATCCGGATCCCCCCGGCTGGGGGTTTCCCTACATTGTCGACCTCTTCCACTGGATTGGCCACGGGATCTGGAATTTCCCGACCAATGTCCGCTGGGGGCGGCTCGGCAAACCGCTCTAGGCATGCCCTTTTCGGTTTATCTGCACTTTCCATACTGTCGCAACAAGTGTTCGTACTGTGACTTCTATAAGGAGTTGTACGATCCCGAGCATGAACGTCGTTTCTACGAAGCCCTCTTCACCGAGACGCGCCTGCGGGGTGAGTCGTGGCCGTCGGAAGATCGCATTATCACCAGCATCTTTGTTGGTGGCGGGACACCCTCGCTGACCCGGCTTGATTTGCTGGCCCGGTGGCTGGAGGAGTTGAAGCGGCACTTCACCGTGCTCGAGGGGCTGGAGTTTTCGATCGAGAACAATCCCGAATCGGTCACGCTGGAACTGCTGGAAAGCTACAAAGAGCTGGGTATCAACCGGCCGACCTTCGGGATTCAATCATTCAAGCCGAAACTGCTCAAGCTGCTCAACCGCAAGCACAGCATTCGCGACAGCCAGCGCGCAGTCTATCTCACCAACGCCCTGCGGTTCGAGAATTTCGGCGCCGACCTGATATTCGCCCTGCCGCGCCAGACCAGCCGAATGCTCACCGAGGATCTCGACCAGTTGATCGAACTCGAGCCGCCCCACATCTCGTTCTATCAGCTCACCATCGAACCGGGGACTCCGCTGGCGGAGAAGATGGCCCGGGGCAAGCTCAAGCCGGTCGATGAAGACCTGACTTATGCCATGTATCGGGGCGGCTGTGAAAAGCTGGCCGAGGCCGGCTATGTCCGCTACGAGGTGTCGTCGTTCGCCAAACCCGGCCATGAATGCCGCCACAATATCAGCTACTGGGAAGGGCAGGACTATCTCGCCTTTGGTCCCTCCGGGCACTCCTTTGTGCATGGTCGTCGATTCGCCAATGTGGCCAGTGTGAACGACTATATCATCAGCCTCCAGCGGGGGGAGTATCCGGTCGAGGAAGATGAGTCGGGTGTGGCGGAGCGGATGGTTGAGGCCATCATGCTCGGTTTGCGTATGACCCGCGGTATCGACCGTCGCCAGTTCGCCGAGCGATTCGGGCACAATGTCGAAGACCAGCTCGACCGCCGGCAGTACGAGATTCTTATCGAGTCGGGGTATATCATTCCCGATCGAGGGCGGATTCGATTGTCGGAGACCGGTTTCTTCCTGGCCGATGAGATCACGCGGCGGCTGATCCGCTGAGCGTCGGCTCGGGAAAGTGATTGGACAGACGCCGATTCATCGCCTATCCTCCGGTATGGACTTTTTCGAACAACAGGATGACTCCGTTGAGCGCTCGGCGGCCGATCTCAAGCCGCTGGCCGATCGGATGCGGCCGGTCGAATTCGATCAGTTTGTCGGGCAGGAGAAGATTGTCGGGCCCGGCACGCCGCTTCGGCAGGCGATCGAACAGGATCGGGTCGGCTCACTGATCTTCTGGGGACCGCCCGGCTCCGGCAAGACGACGTTGGCCGAGATGATCGCCAAAAAGACACGCGGGCAGTTTGTGCCGTTTTCGGCCGTGACTTCGGGAATCAAGGAAGTCAAGCAGGTGCTGAGCAAGGCGGTCAACTACTACCAGATGACCGGCAAGCGCACGTATGTCTTTATCGATGAAATCCACCGCTTCAACAAGGCCCAGCAGGATGCGTTTTTGCCGTATGTGGAGAAGGGTGAAGTCGTCCTGATCGGCGCCACCACCGAAAACCCATCATTCGAAGTCAATTCAGCGCTTTTGTCACGGATGCGGGTGCATGTGCTCGAGCGGCTCACCGCCGAGCAGATGCGGCAGGTGATCGGTCGGGCTCTGGAAGACCACGAGCGCGGGCTGGGTGAGCTTGATATCACCGCCACCGACGAGGCTCTGGAATTCATGGCGGCTGCGGCCGATGGTGATGCGCGCCGCGGCCTGACTCTATTGGAGCAGACCGCAGCCTATGTCGGCCAGGGTGGTGCGATCGGTATCGATGAAGTCCGGCAGATCCACCAGAAATCGGCGCTGGTGTACGACAAGGCGGGCGAGGAGCATTTCAATATTATCTCGGCGTTGCACAAGACGATTCGCGGGGGTGATCCCGATGCTGCGCTGTATTGGCTGGCCCGGATGCTCACGGCCGGGGAAGACCCGAGGTACATCATCCGGCGGCTGGTCCGGTTTGCCTCCGAGGATGTCGGTCTGGCTGACCCGTATGCGCTGACGTTGTCGCTGAATGTCCGCGAGGCCTACCATTTCCTTGGTTCGCCGGAAGGTGAACTGGCCATTGCTCAACTGGTGGTTTACCTCGCCTGTGCGCCGAAGTCGAATGCGATCTATACTGCATTTGGGAAGGTGATGGCCGATGCCGAGCAGAGCGGCTCGCTGCCGGTGCCGCTGTGGATTCGCAACGCCCCGACCGCCCTGATGAAGGGCCTCGGCTATGGCAAAGACTACAAGTACGCCCACGAGTATGAAGGCGGGATTACCGACCAGGAGTATTTCCCTGAAGGACTCGAGGGGAAGCGCTACTACTTTCCAAAAGAGGCCGGGCGCGAAGCGCGGATTGCCGAATACCTGCGTACCTACCTGGAGCGTCGCCGTGAACTCATGGCCGATAAGACACGTGCCGAGACAAAGAAGAAGGGTTCGGGCGGCTGAGATCGAACCAACCGCCTGTCCATGCGTTTAACTGGTGATGAGACGTTTCATACCCGTACTGACTATCACCCTGCTGAGCGTGGTGCTCGGCCTGGGCGTTTCCGCCTCGGCAACCTCGGTACTTATCCCGATGGATGAGACCCAGGCGAATCATCTCAAGGCCTACGGCGTAACCTACAAGGCGCTCGACCAGGGCGAAAAGGCGCAGTGGCTGTTGAATTACCGGGGCGGCTCGTTTCTTATCGAATACTCGCCCGATGTGGTCAATCTCTGCCTGATGGCCGGGGTGAGCTACGAGGAGATATCCTCGGGGCAGGTGGCCGACATCTTCCGGCAAATCGAAGTCGAGAACATGGAGCGAGTTGAGCTGGAGAAGGCGCCCGGCATTGCGGTGTATCAGCCACCCGGCCATGAGCCGTGGGACGATGCCGTCCGGCTGGCGCTCGAATACGCCGAAATCCCGTATGAGACAATTTACGACGAGGGCGTGCTCGGGGGTGATCTCGAAGAATATGACTGGCTGCACGTGCACCACGAGGATTTCTCGGGCCAGTACGGCAAATTCTACGCCGCTTTTGCCAACGCGCTCTGGTACCAGGCCCAGGTGAAGCGAAACGAGGAGAAGGCCAAAGAACTCGGCTACAAGAAGGTTTCGCAGATGAAGGGTGATGTCGCCCGGACGATGAAGGATTACATCCGGCGCGGCGGCTTTTTGTTCTCGATGTGTTCGGCGCCGGAGACGATGGATATCGCGCTGGCCGCGACAGGCGTCGATGTGGTTCCACGTGAGTTCGACGGCGATCCGGTCGACCCGAATTTCCAGGAAAAACTCAATTATGACCTGTGCATGGCGTTCGAGAACTTTGACATCATCACCAACCCCCTGGTCTACCGTCGTTCGAACATCGACACCTATCCCGACCGGATGGTCCGATTCCTGAACCCGGAGGAGGACTTCTTTTTCCTTTTTTCCTTCTCGGCCAAGCTCGATCCGGTGCCGACGATGCTGGTGCAGAACCATGTGAGCACGGTCAACGGATTCATGGGTCAGGTAACGGGCTTTCGTAAGTCGCTGTTGAAGAAGCACGTGGTGGTACTCGGTGAGCCGGACAATTTCGATGAGGTACGCTATATCCACGGCAATCTCGGCCGGGGGACCTTTACGTTTTTGGCCGGGCATGATCCGGAGGATTACCAGCATATGGTCAACGATCCGCCGACCGATCTCAGCCTGCACCAGAATTCGCCGGGCTATCGTCTGATTCTCAACAACGTGCTCTTTCCCGCCGCCAAGCGGAAGGAACGCAAGACCTGATGCCAACTTCTGGTTGACCGACAGCATCTTTGGCGCAACATAGGGACATGACTGCTGCTACGGACAGAACTCTGCTCGGGATCGACTATGGCGCCCGACGGATCGGTGTCGCCAAGAGCGATCCGACCGGCCTGATCGCCTCGGCCCTTACCACCCTCGAAGTCAAATCTGACACTGACGCTGTCGCGGCGCTGCTGGAGTTGATCGCGGAATATCGACCGGCCGGACTGGTGATCGGCTATCCACTGCTCGCCAGCGGCGACAAGAGCGACAAATGCGCCGAGATCGACCGTTTTCTGGCGCTTCTGGAGAAATCCTATCACGGTCCGATATACAGGGAAGACGAACGGTATACATCAAGCGAGGCATCGGATATCATCCACGCGCACGGCCAGCGGGTCGGCAAGGACAAGCGTCGGATCGACCGCCTCGCCGCTGTCATTATTCTGCAGCGCTACCTCGACGAGCATCCGGGGTGACCATGAACATGAAGACCAGACATACGATTTACCTGATTGTCGCGGTCATCGCGATTGTCGTAGTCATCTTCGGTTTGCAGGCCTATTTGTACCCGGTCGATATTGGCGAGCGGACCGTGTCGGTGATTATCGAGCAGGGAGATGGTTTCGCGGAGGTCGCTGACGCGTTGGTCGCCGAGGGCGTCGTGCGTTCCCGGTCGGCCCTGACGATCCCGGCACGATGGCGGGATATCGACAAGAAGCTGGTACCGGGTCGATATGATTTCACCGGCCGAAACTCGGTGAAGGCGATTCTCGACAAGTTTGAGGCCGGTGACTTCCTGCGCGTCCGGTTGACCGTCTACGAAGGCGTGCCGATCTGGAGAGTCGCCTCGATGCTTGATGCCCGTCTCGATATCGACTCGGCCCGGGTGATGGCCCTGGCGACCGACACGGTCTTCTGCTATCGGCTCGGGGTGCCATATCTCGAGGGCTATCTCTTCCCCGAGACCTATTTCATTCCCTGGGGAACGCCGGTGGAGACGATACTGGCCGACATGGTCGCCATGTTCCGGCGCCAGACCGATGGTATCTGGCCGGACAGTATTCCCAATGACCTGACTCGCGAGGAAGTCATCGTGCTGGCCTCGATTGTCGAAGCCGAGGCCTATCTGGATGAGGAAAAGCCACGGATCGCCTCGGTCTACCACAATCGGTTGGCCAAGAACTGGCGGCTGGATGCCGACCCGACCGTGATCTACGGTCTCGGCGGGCTCGACCGACCGCTCTACCGTCGCGACCTGCGCAAGCGGACCCCCTACAACACCTACCGGATGAAAGGCCTGCCGCCGACCCCGATCAACTCGCCCGGGCTGGCGGCAATAAAGGCGACCCTCAATCCTGAAGAGACGGATTATTTCTTCTTCGTTGCCGATGGTTCCGGGGGACATCGCTTCTCCCGCACCAACGCCGAGCACAACCGGGCGCGCTACGAGATCAAGCAGTCGTTGAACGAGGGATCAAACGCTCAGTAGGAGCGGGTGATTCTATTCGGTGCGGGGAAGTTCACGGGACAGGCGGTTGGCCAGCCGATCAATCACGCGGTCCAGCACACCCTCTTCAAATGTGACGAAGGCGTTCGGCTGATCCGAGCTGAAGCCGAGAATACCGATCACCAAACCATCAGTGACCAGCGGAATTACGGCGAACGACTGACACCAGTCATCGAGCAGCAGGTTGCGCTCGAAAGTATTGCCGCTGAACAACGAGTAGTAGTTCTCGGTGTAGATGTGGCGATCTTCAGCTACCTTTTCGAAGAGCGACGACTGCATCGGCAGCCGCAATGAGAGGTTCTTGCGCACGGCGCCGTCATTGAACGTGGCCACCGCGCAGAAGCGGTTGTGATCGCCCTCTTTGAGAATGAGCAGCGCCTTCCGAATGGGATAGGCGGATTGCAGCCGGCTGGTCAGACCGACAAAGATCTCGGCCGGATCGGTTCCGTCCGGCCATTCCTTGTCTACGTCGCAGGGGAAACCTGTTCCGGGCTCACCGGACCAGTGACTGTCGTACCCGTCGTTCCAGCCGGCCATCGGCATCTACCTTTCACTCTGCGGTGGTTGTTTCCCGTTTCAGGTCGTACTTGCGAATCTTGCGCCAGAGCGTGGTGCGACCGATGCCGAGATCGGCGGCGGTGCGGGTGTAGTTCCAGTTGTTGGCATCGAGTGCCTTGACGATCAATGTCCGCTGGGTGTCATCGAGCAGTCCGCCCTTGATTGTCAGCGTGCGGCGATTGTTCTCCGGTCGTACGGGGGCCTGTTCACGTGAGCCGCTGTAGTTGAGCAGGACGATGTCTTCCGGCTCGATACAACCCTCTCGACAGAAGGCTACGGCCCGTCGGAGGGTGCCCTCCAGTTCGCGGACATTGCCGGGCCAGTCGTGCTCACTCAGTCGTTCGAGCGCCTCACGGCTGATGTAGCACGGTTCGTGACCGTTCTCCCGACCGATAACCCGAAGGATGTGGTCGCTGAGCAGTTCGATATCCTCCCGTCGGGAGCTGAGCGGAGGCAGATCCAGCGAGATGACATTCAGGGCTTGGAGCAGGTCCGAACGAATACTGCCGCGAGCAAGAAGATCATCTGCGCGACGGTTGCTTCCGGAAATGACGCGGATATCGAGCCGTTTCGCTTCACCGGTGTTCTCGAGTTGTGCGGTGTGCTGCAGGAGAAAGCCAGCCAGGCGATCCTGAGCGGCAATGGACAGTTCACCCGGCGCATCGAGATACAGTGTACCGCCATCGGCGCGCTCGAGCAGGCCCGGTCGGGCGCTGTTGGGCTCGCCGAACAGACAGGCAACATGTTCGGGTTCGGGAATCGTGGCGCAATCGACGGTCACAAACGGGCTCCGGCGGCGATGTGAATGGTAGTGGATGATTTTCGCCAGCAGGTGCTTGCCACTGCCGGTTCCGCCGGTCAGCATGATCGCGATATCGGTCGGCGCGATCCGCATCGCCCGCGTCCGCACCTCGGCAATAGCCGGCGAGACGCCGACAAAGCTGTCATGAGCGCACTCAATGGCGACGCTGGAGCGAAGCGAGAACAACTCCCGGCGCATGGCGTGGTACTCCAGCGCGCGGGCGACCGTGAGGCACAGCCGCTCGGTCGAAAAGCCCTCAAACAGGTAGGCAAAGGCACCGGCTCTAAGCGCTGCGCCGAAACCATCGTTGTCGGCGTGTTCCCCGATAAGGACGGTCACTGATTCGGGCCAGCGGGCGCGGATGCGCCGGACTGCTTTGTCGCAGACGGCCGAGTCGGCCTCGGTAACGTGGAGGACCACCGCCGGCGACTCCTCGGTGGCCGGTGTGATCGGGGTTGAGACACGCTCGCTTTCGAAAACGCGATAACCGGCTGTCCGCAGGGTTGTTGAAATATCCTGCCGGGCGACCGGGTTCTTTGCTATGACCAGCAATGGGTTGTCGAGTGGGTAGGACATAACGCTCATGCCTGGTTGGACCTGTTCGTTTTTCGGTTTTCAAATGACTGTATAATGGCCTCCAGGCCGTTCGCCAGCCGATCGGCCTGCATTTCGATTCGATCGATTATCTTGGGAGCGCCGGTTCCCCGGGAGGCCAGATGGTCCCGCAGATCGGCGATACCGGTCGAGAGTTCGGCCACCGCTGACTGTGCATCAGCCCGAACCTGTCGCAGCACGGTGTCCCGGTTGGCCTGCGGACAGTCCACCAGGCGCACCAGCGAGAGCGGCAGCAGATCATTGGACAGGCGCGTCACCGACAGGCAACGTCGATGGTGGTTTCGGTGGATCAGGGAAGCCGCCTCGCCGTAAGTGAGTCCGACCAGTTCGGCGCCGGAACCGTTCGCCAGTTGACGGGCGGTGTCGTTGACCGCCACGACGGTCTCGTGCCGTCGGTCGATCACCATGACCGGGCTGTCGACAGTCAGCGCCGCACTGGCTTTGGCGGCAACCTGCGTGATTTCCGGATACGCCGTGCGCAGGGCGCCCACCAGCTTGCCGAAACGTTCCTGTCGTTCGGCGGCGGTTCGCTGCAGGTCGCGGGCGACCGTACCCAGTACGATCGGCGGCAGCTCTCCCGGATTGAGTACGGAGGTCGTCACGGCATACCAGCCTTCCGGATCGCTTTCATCGGGACGGTAGCGGTGCGTGACAATCGCACTGCCGCAGATGCTCACCGCAGCTTCGATCAAGTCAAGATCGAACAAGGGCAGATCGGTCGGGTGCAGCCACCGGCTGCCGTGCAACAGAAAGACAATTTCGTTCTCGGAAAAAAGCTCGTCGAGTACTCTCCGATCATGATCGATCAACTCGTCACGAAGGAGCACACCGAGGATGACCCCAGCGATAGCATCGATCGATGACTGCGCCTCGGTTGACCAGGACGTCTCAGTTGCGGTAGACGGGGCGTCGTGCCGATCCGTCACCTCGCTCACTATCGAAGTCGGCGTCCGATCGGTCCGGCAAAGAACTGTTTCAGTACTCATGGTTCGCTCTGTTTCATTTTGACACACTTACTGAAGTGATCGGCTAATTGTCGACAAGACTTTAGCTTGCTTGGCCGCAGCGAATGCGGCGTGTGACGAAGGTGGGGTGGTGAGCCGACTGCATCGAGATCGCCGCACTCCCGTTTTTGTCTTGACGCGGTGGGGAGTGGGTCCGTATGTTGGCCCATGCCTCTCTCAACGGATCAGGTTCGGCATGTCGCGCGCCTGGCGCGACTGCATCTGAGTGATGATGAAGTCGCTCGGTTTGCCCGCGAACTGACCGTCATTCTCGACTATATCGATGAATTGCAACAAGTTCCGACCGAGGGAGGGGAGCCGGCAGAGCAGTTTATCACCGCCCGTAATGTCTTCCGGGAGGATATCGTGAAGGCGTCGCTGCCGAAGCAGGCGGTGCTGTCACTGGCCCCGGCGTCCGACGACAACTACTTTCATGTCCCGAGGGTGCTGGGCTAATGGCTCGGGGAGTCATAGCGGTAATACCGGCGCGGATGCAATCGACGCGGTTTCCCGGCAAGGTGGCGTATCGCCACCGGGGGAAGCCGCTTCTCTTTTATGTGTGGAACCAGGTGCGGCAGGCCCGGACCGTGGATCGGGTCGTGGTGGCTTCGGACAGTCCCGAAGTCGCTGACCTGGCCGCGTCTTTCGGCGCCGAATACGTGCAGACATCGGCCAAACACAAAACCGGTTCCGATCGTGTCGCCGAGGTGGCCGAGAAGCTGCCCGGGTCGATCTATATCAATGTGCAGGCCGACAATATCGGGCTGCGCGGGCGGGTGTTCGATCCGGTGGTGCGCTGGTTGAAGGAGCATCCTCGCGAACAGTACGCCACCCTGGCCCGCAAGATCACTGATGAGCGTGATCTGGACCGAACCGACTGCACGAAAGTGGTCGGCTCCGATGACAAGTATGCACTGTGGTTTTCGCGCCTGCCGATCCCGTATCTGCGCGACGGTGCATCGGGGAACCGGGTCAAACGCCACCGGTTTCTAGAGCATATCGGAGTGTACTTCTTTCGGCCCGCCGGATTGGCCGCTTTCGCCAGTTGGAAGCAGGCGCCTGCAGAGAAGGCTGAGTCGCTGGAGCAGTTGCGTATTCTTTCCAATGGTGGCCGGATTCGGCTCTTTACTACCACGGCGCGCTCGGTGTCGATCGACAGCCCGCACGATGTAAATGCAATGGATGCTTTGATACGATAGGGAGAACCATGGCTGATTCCAACAGGACCAAGTACATATTCGTGACCGGCGGGGTTGTTTCGGCGCTCGGTAAGGGCATCGCCTCGGCCTCGATCGGCCTGCTGCTGCAGCGGCGCGGCCTCACCGTGCAGAATATCAAGCTTGATCCCTACCTCAACGTTGATCCGGGCACCATGAATCCGTTCCAGCACGGCGAGGTGTTTGTGCTGGACGATGGTTCGGAAACCGATCTCGATCTCGGTCACTACGAGCGATTTCTCGGCAAATCGCTCGACAAGCGCAACAACGTGACCACCGGCCAGATCTACAACACGATCATCACCCGTGAACGCCGGGGCGACTATCTTGGCGCCACCGTGCAGGTCATCCCGCATGTCACCGAGGAAATCAAAAGCCGCGTGCGGGCGCTGGCCAAGAACGGCAAGCGGCCTGATGTCGTCATCGCCGAGATCGGCGGGACTGTCGGTGACATCGAATCGCTGCCGTTCCTTGAGTCGATCCGGCAATTGCGGCTGGAGGAGGGGTTGGAGAATACGATGTTCGTGCACCTGACCCTGGTGCCGTACATCTCCACCGCCGGCGAGTTCAAGACCAAGCCGACCCAGCATTCGGTCAAGGAGCTTCGGGAAATCGGTATTCAGCCCGACATGCTGCTGTGTCGTTGTTCCAAGCCGATTTCCGATTCATTGCGCCAGAAAATCTCCCTGTTTTGTTCGGTGCCGACCCGCAACGTGGCGGTCGCCCCGGACGCCTCGACGATTTACGAGATTCCGCTGCAGTTGCATTCGCAGCAGGTCGATCAGATCGTCTGCGACCATTTCCGTCTCGATGTCGGTGATCCCGATCTGGATCAGTGGGAGGGCATTGTCGAGAAGATCAAAAACCCGCGCCGCCGCGTGAAAATTGCCATATGCGGCAAGTATGTTAACCTGAAGGACGCCTATAAATCGATTATCGAGTCGTTCACCCATGCCGCGGTACCGGCTGAGGCGGCGGTTGATCTCATCTGGGTCAGCTCCGAAGAGATCAAGCACAGCGGTCCGGAGCGGTTCCTGCATGACGTCGACGGCCTGCTGATCCCGGGTGGTTTTGGCGAGCGCGGGGTGGAAGGCAAGATCGAGTCGATCAAGTACGTGCGCGAGCACAATATCCCGTTCTTCGGTATCTGTCTCGGTATGCAGTGTGCCGTGATCGAGTACGCCCGCAATGTCTGCAATATAGAGAACGCGCACAGCTACGAATTCTACCGTGACCTCAAGCACCCGGTCATTCATCTCATGGCCGACCAGGAGGGCGTGACCGAACTCGGCGGGACGATGCGGTTGGGGGCCTATCCGTGTGTGCTGACCGAAGGGACGCGGACCCACGAAGCCTACGGCGAGATCGAGGTCTCCGAACGCCACCGGCACCGCTACGAACTCAACAACGCCTACCGCGATGTGCTGACGCGGCATAAGCTGATCATGGCCGGGGTGTCACCCGACGACCGCCTGGTGGAGATCGTCGAGATTGCCGATCACCCCTGGTTTGTCGGGGTCCAGTTCCATCCGGAATTGAAGTCGCGGCCGACCGACCCGCATCCGCTGTTTCGCGATTTCGTGCAAGCGGCCGTTGAGCACAGCCGCCGGCGTCGGGAGGCGGCCGAGCGGGAAAAGACTGTCGATTCCGAACTGACCGAGCCGACCGGCAAACTGCAGCGCTCATAGCCGCAATACGACCGAACAAATTCGCCTGCTCAAGCGTTTCTTCCAGTGGTGAGGGGTCACAACGGAGGATTCTGGTGAAACTGCTGAGTGTTCTGCTGCTGACGCTGCTGCTGATTGGCGGGTGTTCCAGCGATGATGAGGAAGAGACCGCGACCGCTGAAAGCTACCGAGGTGAACTGCGGGTAGATTTCGACCCGCTGACGGTCGGAGAGAAGTGGGTTGACACGATTGTCTTCAGTTTCAACAACGGTGTCTATTCGATCACGCACGTTACCGACAACGGCAATCCGTCTTCGCTGTGTGACTCCGAGGGGGAGATCGGGGGGCTCAACAGCAATACCGTCAGGCTCACTCCCGATCGATACTTCGGCGGCAATTGCAGCCAGCGGGGCCCGTCGGGGGAGTTTGCCGCAACGTTTAAGGGGGACTCCCTGATCCTGGTCAATATCGACCAAAGCGCCGCCGAGTTCGAGCTTCGCCTCGAGCGCGCCCGTCCATTGAGCACTACGGGTAACCCCCTGCGATAACCAGCCGAGTCGTTTTCACGCCGATAACGCCAGTTGACTTTGACCGAGCGATTGGCTATCCTTTGACCTTATGTTCAACGGAGTGCTGAAGATAGCCGGCCGGTCGCGGTGGTGGGCGGGACTGCTCTTTGCCGCGCTCATATTTGGCGCCGCTGCAAGTCATGGCCAGGCGCCGGAGTTGCCGAGTGATTCTCTGATGCTGATGGGGTACCGGTATTTCGATTCCCCCATCGATCCGGAGCGCTACCTGATCCGTCCCGGAGAGCGGCTGCGTATCACGTTTGTGGGCGCCCAGCTGCCCTCACTCACGCTCACCGTCAACCCCGATGGCAAAATCGCCAACGCCAACCTGGGCGTTTTTGATGTCCGCGGCCAGACGCTGGCGCAGACCCGGGCAGACCTACTGCCGGTGTTGGGCGATTTGTACAATGCCGATGAGATCGATATCAGTGTCGGTGAGCCGGTCCGCGTGGCCATTACGATTACCGGCGAGGTTCGCACGCCGGGTTTGTACATCGGCTTTACTTCGCAACTCGTTTCTGAATTCATCGAGCGTGCCGGCGGTGTGACCGAGTTTGGGTCAACCCGGCGGATCACGCTGACGGGGGGACCATCGGACATCCCGGTCGATCTTGACCGCGCCCGCTACCTGGGTGATCAGGATGCCAATCCGCCGGTATACGGCGGGTATCGAATCCACGTCCCGCAACGCACCAACCGGGTGATACACGTCATCGGGCGCGTGAGCACGCCCCGTGAGATAGAATTGCTCGATGGCGACGATCTCGATCTCCTATTGTCCCTGGCGGGCGGTGTGCGTCGGGACGCCAGTGTCGACGGCATCTACATCGTTGGCGACGATCAGCGCGACCCGACTGAGCCGGGGGCAATCCGGGCGAGCGATGTCATCATGGTACCGGAACGCCTTGGTGAGGATGTCTCGCAGAGCTTGATGATTTTCGGCGCGGTTGACCGGCCGGGCCGCTACAGTGTATCCAATGACGTGACCTTGGAGAACCTCATTGACGATGCCGGCGGACTGGTCGCAGACGCGAACCGATCGAGGGTAACGGTCTTTCGCCGAACCCGCGAGGCCGTAACCGAACCGGTGGTTGAGGGTCGCTTTCCCATTACGGTGGGGCGGCAGCCCGAACTGTGGTCCTCGTTCGTTCTGGCTGCCGGTGATTCCGTCTTCGTCCCGACCGAGGTAGGATTCGTGCATGTGACCGGTGAGGTTCGCAACCCCGGGCTGGTGCCGTACCAGGCGGGCAAACGGGCCAGTGACTACGTGGCCGATGCCGGCGGATTCCTGGTTGAGGCCGACCGGCAGCGAATCGTCATCACCGATCGTATCTCCCACCTGACCTATCAGGCGGGACCGGATATCGCGGTTAGCGACGGTGATGAAATCCGGGTCGAGCGCAAGGAGGTGCTGCAGTGACCGAGACCGGGTCGTCCAATCTCTGGTTGTTTTTCGATATGCTGGCCCGGCGCCGCGGCCTCATTCTCTCAATCGTGCTGATCATCACCGTGGCGGCGGTGGTCATATCCCTGCTCCTGCCGGCCTGGTACTCTTCGGAAGTGCTGTTATTGCCGCCGAAGGATCTCGGCGTGCCGGTGCCGTCGGGCCTGGGACAACTGGCCGACATCGTGTCAATCACCGAGGGGCTGACGCTGCCGATGATGGTGACGCCATCGGACCTCTACGCCCGCATTCTCTCCAGTCGGGCTATATCCGACCGAGTTATCGATCGATTTGATCTGGCCGAGCGCTACGAAACGGGCACTCGTACCGACACCTATCTGGCCCTGGCAAGTCACACGTCGTTTGCCGTCACCGATGAGGGTCTTCTGAGTATCATGGTCGAGGACCGCGATCCCGAGATGGCCGCTGCAATTGCGAATGCGTATATCGAAGAACTCAATCGCCTGAATGCGAATATGGTGGTCAGCCGGGCGCGGCAGAATCGGGTGTTTATCAGCAGCCGGCTCGAGGAGGTCAAGCGTGAGCTGGCTGCCGCTCGCGATTCGCTCGAACAGTTCCAGACGACCCACAAAGCTATCGACTTCGGCGAGCAAACCCGCCTGGCGATCGAACAGGCCACGCAACTCAAGGTACGGCTGGCCCAGCTCGATCTGGATATCGAAATGGGCGAGGAGTACCTGGGCGCCGACAACCCGGAGTTGATCGAAAAGAAGCGTCGGCGCGACATCATCCGCCAGCAGTTGCATGAGCTGGAAGAGGGCAGCCAGGACACCTCGTTCTTCTCAGTCCCGGTATCGGCCATCCCGAACCTTCGCGGCCAGTACGAAAACCTGTACAGTAAAGTGCGGGTGAACGAGCGGCTGTACAACATCCTGCTGGAACAGAACGAACAGGCTCGCATCGCCGAACAGGAAGCCACCCCGAATATCTCCGTGCTCGATTCGGCCCGGGTCGCCGACATACGCAGCCGTCCCCAACGCACCCGGATTGTTGCGGGGAGCCTGGCCATTTCTATCCTGTTGGCCCTCCTTCTGGCGGCGGTCGTCGACTATGTTGCGCGGCTGCGCGGGTCACGCCCCGAGGATTACGAACGACTGGCCCGCTTCATGCGCGCCTATTTCGGCTGGCTGCCGGGAGTCGGCAGAGTCGAGCGGAAGTGACGGTGAGTCGCCGGGGCGGCATCACGGACACCACAATGCAAGAGGAAGCAACATGTCCAGTTCAATCATAGCGGCCAGTGCGACGATAGCCGATGACGCCGTGCTGGGCGAGTTTTGTGTGATCGGTGAGAACGTGCAGATCGGCGCCGGCTGTGTGATCGGCCATCGCGTGGTCATTCACGATGACGTCCGGATCGGTGACAACGTACGTATCGACGGCGGCACGGTGATCGGCAAGCTGCCGATGCGTGCGGCCAACAGCGCCGTCACCAAGGATCAGCAGCTGCCGCCGACCCGAATCGGTGTCAACGGTATCATCGGCGCCAACGTAATCATCTACCGCGGCTGTACGCTTGGCGAGAAGGTGCTCGTAGCCGATCTGTCGACCGTCCGTGAAAACGTCTCCGTCGGCGACTTCACTATCGTCGGTCGCGGCGTGGCGATCGAGAACTACTGTACGGTCGGGCGGTACGTGAAACTCGAGACCAACGTATATTTGACGGCCTATTCGGAAGTTGAGGATCGCTGTTTTCTCGCGCCCAATGTGGCAACCTCGAATGACAACTACATCGGCCGCACCGAAGAGCGCTTCAAGCACTTCAAGGGTGTCATCATGCGGCGCGGCGCCCGAATTGGAGTTAATGCGACGATCCTGCCGGGCCTGACGATTGGTCCCGACGCCCTT
>WJMS01000279.1 GCA_014727815.1 candidate division GN15 bacterium | reverse complement strand
AGGGTGTCGCCCATGACACCCACCCCGGTGCCGATTTCGGCCGTCTGCTCGGCATCCATGATACGGTTGGCCTTGTAGATGACCTCGCCGGTCTTCGCGTCGACAAAGTACTCCCAGCGACCCATCGGCGTGTCGGACATCAAAAACAGCCGCCAGGCGAGGTAGTCATTGCCCTCCCAGGGGAAGACAACCAGCTCGGGGGCGTCAGGTGCACCCTCGCCGAAAAAGCTCTTCAGGTCGGTACGGGCGATTTCGGTCGCCTGATCGATGCTGAACTTGGTCGTAATGTCCAGATCGATATCCGGCTCGAAATTGCCGTTGACCGTGCGAAGTACACCCCGCTTGGTGAAGTGTGCGATCAACTCGCCGCCGATTACCCGCAACCCCTGGTACTCCTGGGTGAAGCGGATATGGCGCATACCGAGATCGTCTTCATCGATTCGTTTGACGACCAGCTCTTCGGTCGGGTTGACCATCCGCCAGGCGCCTTTGTTCTCCTCGAAAAAGGCCATGGCAGTGGCGATCTGGTCGGCCGCTTTCGCCGGCGAGGACAACTCGCCCTCGACAAAAGCCGGAACGCCGTTCTTGTTGTCACGGTAGATTTCGACAGCATCGCTGGTCCGCAGCATATTCGGACCAACGTAGCCGTCCGCACCCCTCTGCGCCGAGGCCGTCGTGGCCACCAGCGCGGAAAGCAGACAGAGACGTAGCAGATGTTTCATTTTAGCTCCTGACTAACCGACGCACTGTTTCGCGAAACGCTGGCAAAGTGGGTACCAGACGAATTCTGATTTTGGGATATGTAACTGGTCTAAGGATAACGATTTGGCGAGAATTGTCAAGTTTTGAATCCAATTCCGATAGTGGATCATTCAACTCAAGTTGACACGGCGCAGCTCTTGCCCCCGCATCGGCGGGCGAACGGCATTACCTCTGTCACATATACGCAGCATTGCCGACAGGCGCTTGCCCTCGCAACCGATTCCCGCTATCTTCCGTAAGCTCAAAGTATGACATAACTTGGTGTCCCCTCCCCGGCGACACCGCAGGCATGATACAAGAAGGGAGTGGGTTATGCAGGCGCGAATGCCTATCCTCATGGGGCTGATTCTCGGGGCACTGCTGCTGACCGGCGCCGCTACCGCCGGACTGCACCCGTCGTTCGACCAGAAGGCGGTCATCGATACCGTCCCGTTCTACGACATCAGCAGCTACGACACAGCAATCCCGAACCCCAACGACCACCTGACCCATCCGGTCGGCCAGTGGCCCAACCACTACCACGAGATCCTGGCGTACGTCAGGCTGCTCGCGGAATCATCCGATCGCGTCATGATCGAAACCCACGGCGCCTCGCATGAAAACCGGGAACTGGTCCACCTGATCATCTCCACGCCGGAAAACCTGGCGCAGTTGGAGCAGCACCGGACAACCATGGACCGGGTCGCCGACCCGGCACGGATCGCCTCGAAAGCCGACCTCGAAAAACTCGTCGCCGAGCTGCCGGCCTTCTCCTGGCTCGCCTACAGTATTCATGGCGATGAGATCTCCGGCACCGATGCCGCTTCGCGGCTGGCCTGGCATCTCGCCGCAGCCAACGATTCGGCCACCATGCACCTGCTCGAAAACACGATCATCCTGATCGACCCGTGCGAGAACCCCGATGGTCGCGAGCGCTATCTCTCCATGCTGCAGACCTACAAAAGCCATGTCCCCAACTATGACGCCCGGTCGATGCAGCACTCCGGCGTATGGCCGTGGGGTCGCTCAAACCACTACTGGTTCGACCTCAACCGCGACTGGATCCTGCTGACCCAGCCCGAGACGCGGGGAAGAGTCGAGACGATCATCAAATACCACCCGGTGCTGGTTGTCGATGGGCACGAAATGGGGTCCAATGCGACCTTCCTCTTCTCGCCGCCGCGCCAGCCGATCAACTACAACACGCCGGACAACGTCATGAAGTGGTACGAGATCTTCTCGAAAGACCAGGCCGCAGCATTCGATCAGCGCGGCTGGCCCTACTACACCGGCGAGTGGAACGAACAGTGGTATATCGGCTATGCCTCCGCCTGGCCGACCCTCTTCGGCACCGTCGGTATCCTGTACGAGCAGGCCGGCGTCGATGGTCAATTCGTGCGCCAGGGTGACGACTATATCCTGACCTACCACGAGGCGGTCAACCACCAGTTCACCTCGTCGCTGGCCAACCTCACCACGGTCGCGGACAATCGGGTCGACCTCCTGCTTGATTATCACGAGTCGCGCAAGAACATTTCCGAACAGGGACGCACGAGCGGCCTGACCTTTCTCTTTCCGCCCGATGTCGATGTTGTCAACCAGCATCGCTTTATCAAATCACTCGTGATGCAGGGGATCGAGGTGACTCGCGCGACTGAGCCGTTCACGGTCGGCTCGGCCACCGACACCTACGGCCAATCGCACAGCTCCAGGCGCTTCCCCGACGGCACCTACATCGTCTCCACCGCGCAGCCGCACGGCGCCCTGGCCCGCGCCATTCTTCAGTTCGACCAGAAACTGAACAACGAGTTCCTCAAAGAGGAACGCCGCGAACTGGAAAAACACGGCGACACCCGCATGTATGAAATCTCGGCCTGGTGTGTGCCGATGGCCTACGGTCTCGAGGCGTACGAAACGACGCGCATGCCCGATGTTGACGACGAACCGGTGACCGACCTTGCAGCGCCGAGCGGTCGCGTGATCAACCCCGAGGCCCGCTACGGCTTTTTGATCAACATGGAAGGCGAGCAGACCTATCGCATGCTCAACCGCCTGTTCGCCGAAGAGCTGACCATCTACGCCTCGGAGAAGGCGCTGACTATCGAAAACAAGGAGTATGCGCCGGGCTCGCTGTTGATGCGTACGCGCGGTAATCCCGATGATTTCGCCGAGCGACTCGACAAACTGGCAACCGAAATCGGCATCAATGTCTACGGCGTGAATACCGGCTACGCCACCGACGGCTCCCATCTCGGCGCCCCGACATTCCGCCTGCTCGCCCAGCCGCGGGTGGCGCTGGTGGCCGGCTCGCCGATGTCGTATACCGATGCCGGCTCGCTCTGGTTCACGATCGACAAGCAACTCGAGATGCCACATTCGCTGATCGACGCCGAGCGGGTGACACGTTCCGATCTGTCGGCCTACAACGTCCTTGTCGTCCCCGGCACCTGGGGTAGTGCATTGAAGTACATGTGGGGCAAAGGCGGCGCCTCGCAGCTCGCCGACTGGGTGAGCGACGGCGGCACGCTTATCCTGATGGGCAACTCGGCGGTCTGGGCGGCTGACACCTCGGTCGGCCTGTCGAACGTGCGACTCCGCCGGCAGATGCTCGACAAACTCGATGAATACCAGCGCGCGCTCGAGCGTGAACTGGCCGCCGAGGATCCCTCGATCGACACCATGGCGATCTGGCACCCGGATCGCGTCCCCGATGAGCAAGGCGACGGCGACGGCAAGCCCGAGTCACAGGGGAAGGTTACCGAGGAGGAAGATGAGTGGATGCGGCGCTTCCACCCCCGCGGCGTCATCATGCGGGCCGATATCGACTCCGAAGAGTGGCTCGCCTTTGGCATGGGCGACCGTGTGCCGGTGATGGTCTACACCGACAACTGTTTGCTATCCAAAGAGCCGGTCAAGACGGTGGCCCGTTTTACCGCCGACTCGGACAACCTGCGCATGTCCGGGCTGCTCTGGCCGGAAGCGCGCGAACGCTGGGCCGGCACCGCCTACCTGACCCGCGAGCGCAAAGGCAAAGGACAGATCATCATGTTCGCCACACCGCCCAATATGCGGGCGTATTTCTTCGGCACCCGACAGATGTTCGTCAATGCACTGCTGTACGGTCCCGGCTGGACCCGCAGCAACTCGCCGTACAGCGAGTAGAGACCGATCTCTCAATGTAGTGAAGACAACGGTCAGGCGATAGATATCGCCTGACCGTTTTTGTCGGAAACCGTGTTGACAGCGATTTGCCCTGAAACTCCTTGATCGCACACCAGTAGATCGTGTATACTCTCTGCAACCGGGGGAATTCTATCACCCGCGCAGCCACGGGCATCTCACCTCGACACCTGCAGCGTCTGTTGTGACCCGTTAGACTACCTGGTCACCGCCCGTTGCTGTCATTCAAGGGGAGTCTACACATGTCAACCGAACTTCCGATGGCACACTGCAAGCGACGCCTGGCTGCCCTCTGGTTTATTGTCGGCGGCGCTATCGTACTGCTCGTCTTCATACTCACCCTGCTCGGGGTGTACAAGCAAACATCTAAAGCGATGTGGGAGTGGGTCCTGCCGACCATCATGCCGACCATGTCACTCATGCTCGGTGTGCTGCTGATGGACATGCGCTCGCCAGCCACGACCGCTGAACGCGTTGACAGCTTCGTATTCTGGCTCTCGTTCGTCTTGTCGGCGGTCTACCTGCTCGCCGTTCTGGCCACGGCAGTGAAACAGTCATTCTGGGAGTTTCCATCGCTCAAAATCGAACTGACCAGTCTGCGCCAGTCAAACTTGTTCCTGGGCCCCGCCCAGGGGCTGGTCGCGGCCGCGATGGGTGCTTTCTTCGTTAAGGGGCACGCACCTCAACGCCCGGAAACGACCTGAGCGCCGACCGGATACACAACGGGCCGGACAGTGGCTGCTGTCCGGCCCGACTTGCATGATAGAGAATGTGGGATCGGGGGACGGGAAGCGGTCCCCGGATGCTTACAGGGTAAACATGAATCGACTTAGTCTATACTACGAGCACCATCGAAAGAAAGATTCAACCGATTCGACTTTTTTGCCGAATCTGCCCGGTCACTCAGGCGGCTATGCCGCCCCCTTCTCGGCCTTCTCCTCTTCCCGATAGTACTCATTTTCGTAGCCCGGGATCGGCTTGAGCTGATCGAGCCAGTAGGCCTCGTCGTTGCGCTCGCACACGATCATTCGCTGCTCGTCCTTGGCATACTTCGCCCGGTGAAACTTCAGGTAGATATGCTGGTGATCCACGCCGATTATCTCCACCTTGCCGGCCTCGTGTGACATACAGTACTTCGTCCGCTTGGCCAGCCCCGAACATCTCTTCTTGGCTTCCTCGATCTTGAAGTACGCCTCGACAATCGGCACTTCAAACGGCTCGTTGCCGGCGGTCGGCCGACCCTGGAACACGTAGTACTGCGGCACACCGATATACGAGAGCCGATTCCACAACTCCGCCATAACATCGGGATCATCCGAGATACCGCGAATAATCGGGTTCTGGTTGACGCAGATTGCGCCCGCTTCCTGGATCAACTTCAAGCCCTGGATACACTCCTCGGTCAACTCGTTCGGGTGATCGAAATGGCACATGAAGTAGATCGGCTTCTCGGGGCGCGAGTGCGTGCGGATCAAATCCATCAGCTCGGGGTCGTTGATAAACCGGAACGGATTAAACGCCGGCATTTTGGTGCCGATACGGATGATCCTGACATGGTCGATCGCCCGAAGCTCCTCGAAGATCTTCTCGAGTTTCGGCGTCTGCAGAATCATCGGATCACCACCGGTCAACAGGACGTTGTCGACCTCGGGATGTTCGCGGATATAGTCCAGCCCCGGCGAGATGTCATAGTTGACTTCGTCGTTGTCGTTCATGAACAGGCGCTTGCGGAAACAATACCGGCAGTACGCCCCGCACGCCTCGTTGACCAGAAGCAGCACGGTCGTGCCGTACTTGTGCTGGGCCCCGCGCGCGACCGTGATCGAGGCTTCATTCGAAGCATCAAGCCGGCCCCAGTCATTCATCTCCCGCTCCTGCGGAATGACCAGCTGGCGGATCGGATCGTTGGGATCTTCCCAGTTGATCAAGGTCAGGTAGTAGTCATTGGTCCGAAACGCAAAGCGCTTGGAAACCTGCTTGAGCCGCTTCTTCTCCTCGTCGGAGAGCTGCGGGATGCGGTCGATATTCAGTATGTACTTGGCGCGGCGCCGTTTCTTCTTCTCGGTGGCAGTGGCTGGTATGGCCATGCGAACCTCCTTTCATTGTGCCGGAGATGCCTGGACACCATCAAACGCGAAGTTGATTTGTCTTTTCCAGGAGCTCGAGTCTGGGGCTCGAGTATCACGGGCAGCGGTTGGGTCAGCCGACCGGTGCGATCATGGTGAGCCGGGCAGCTCAATCGGACCGGCGTATGAGTCGGGCTGATGTTACCTCTTGTGCTACTACTTATACGCAGCAAGACCGTCAAACGCAACAATAAATGGCTATCGTGGACCCGATTTTATTGCATTTGTATAAGAAAACAACAAGCGGCTCTATACTAAGTAGTTGCAGGGCAACGTTAATCTGCCCGGACAGCATCGTGTCAAATATCGTCGGAAAGGGCAATATCGACGGCCGGTCGGCGGCTTTACACCGGCTTTCACGGTTGCTATCTTGCCTGCATGAATACCAGCAAAAAGATGCGGGCGATGGTCCTCGACCGTCCCAGGATCGCTCTCGAACTCCGCGAAATAGCTCTCCCCGAACCGGCCGCCGACCAGGTGCGGCTCAAGGTGCAGGTGTGCGGGCTCTGTCGGACCGATCTGCATGTCGTCGATGGCGACCTGACCGAACCGAAACTGCCGATCATCCCCGGACACCAGGTCGTGGGGGTGGTCGATGCGGTCGGCGCAAACACCGATCGCTACCGGCCCGGCGACAAGGTCGGGGTGCCGTGGCTCGGCTACAGCTGCGGCGAATGTTTCTACTGTCAGAGCGGTCGGGAGAACCTGTGCGACCATGCAAAATACACCGGCTACCAGATCGACGGCGGCTTTGCCGAGTATATGCTCGCCGACGAGCGCTTTTGTTTTCCGATTCCCCAGGGTTACCCCGATGTGCAGGCCGCGCCGCTCCTGTGCGCCGGACTGATCGGCTACCGGTCCCTTCGCATGGCCCGTGAGGGAAAACGACTCGGGTTCTACGGCTTCGGCGCCGCGGCCCATATCCTCGTGCAGGTGGCTCTGTATCAGGATCGCGAGGTCTACGCGTTTACCCGCGAGGGCGATACCGAGGGACAGGAATTCGCCCGCAAACTCGGCGCGGTCTGGGCCGGCGCCTCGGAGACGCAACCACCGGAGTGGCTCGACGCTGCCATCATCTTTGCGCCGGTCGGCGAACTGGTGCCCCTGGCGCTCAAAGCGGTGCGCAAAGGCGGCACGGTGGTGTGTGCCGGGATCCACATGAGTGAGATTCCCGCCTTTCCCTACTCGATTCTCTGGGAAGAGCGTTCGGTTGTCTCGGTGGCGAACCTGACCCGCGCCGATGGTGAGGAGTTTCTGGCGCTGGCGCCGCGGGTGCCGGTCACGACGGAGGTGCATCCGTACCCGCTTGAGCGCGCGAACGACGCGCTGGAGGATCTACGGCACGGCCGCTTCACCGGCGCAGCCGTAATCGTGGTCGACCCGTCAGCGGGCTGAGGTGACGGGGGGCAAGCCAGATGCCGTTCCGTCCGCCGGGCGGGTGGCGTACACGTATCGGACCCACAGCAAGCTGTGGGCGACCACGCCCAGTGGCGGTTTCGAAGACGGAACCGCCCTACGACTTCCTGGGTATCCCGCTGCTCCGCGGCAGGTTATGAACCCACCCGAGACGGGTGGGGTACTCGTAATCGTGGTCGACCCGTCAGCGGAATGACATGCTGTGTGACAACTCGCCTGACAGTAAGCAGAAACCGACGAAGTCTGTCATTCCCTCGAACGAGGGAATCCATCTTCAATTCGTGGATGGCCTACGTCCTTGTCCGCCACGAAATATTCGGTACCCCACCGCTTGCGGTGGGTGATTTGCACCTGAAACCCACCATAAATGGCGGGCCACCCGGCCGTCTATTGTGCTTCGCAGCAGCGGCCACTGGTTCCACCGCTCGTTCAGTGTCCATCCGGGAAAAAGGTAAGCTTGAATCCACGATCTGCCGATACACTGAGCTAGGGGTACGGCAAAACGGAAGCATGCACAACGGGGTAGCTCCGGGTTATCCCATTTACGGGGAATGAGTTACGATGGCTGAAGCAGATCTGGTCAAACTGTTGTCCTCGGCTTTCGGGCAGCGCAAGCCGGCCGGCCCGAAGGCGCGCAAGAGCAAGACACCACGTGATGTCCTGCTCGAGTGGCTGGCCCAGATCCGTCCCAAGGACGCTCCGAGCAGTTTCTCCTGGGAAGATTACCTCCAGGATTTCCACACCGATCCCGACAACGCCCCCGAGTGGGCGGTGCGCCACAAGCTCATGTTCGCCCTCAATCTCCACTCCGGTCGCGAAAAGTACCTGATTGTCATCAAGCAAGCTCAAGATTCCGACAATATACCGATCTATATCATTTCGGTAAGCGTGCCTCGCAGTGAAGAAGAGATGCAGGCCCGGCAGAAGATCCGCGACACCTATGCGCCGGTCTCCGACAATGTCAGCCAGGCGCCGGTTGACCCGCTGCGGACGATCTGGGTAGAGAGCTTCGACATGAACAGCCTGGTCGAAATCCTGAATCGCGCCGCGCTGGCCATCCTGCGCTGGGAGCTTCGGGCGTCCACGATGAAGCGTCCCTCGGGCGCGATCACGCCGCCGGGCGCCGCCAAAGATCAGCCGGGTTCGGACATCTCGTCCGCTGACGGCGAACGTCCGATGGGTCAGTTGTCCGCCCATGCGCAGGCCGCGCTGGCGGCCTCGCTGCCGGCCCGTTTCCCGGAGCGCGATGAACCATCATCGGAAGAGTCCGATGACGCCCGCGACAAGCCTGACCTTCCCGAGTAATCCGCCGCCGCTTATTTCTTCCGCGAGGCGTTCGTATGCTTGCGTGGCCGGATCATGCTGGTGGGATTCAGCAGGTTTTCCAGTTCCTCGGTCGAGAGCAGGCCCTTCTCGAGCACCAGTTCATAGACACCACGATCGGTCTCCAGCGCCTCTTTGGCCACCTGGGTCGAGACCTCGTAACCAAGCACCGGGTTGAGGGCGGTCACCAGGCCGATCGAATTCTGCACCTGGTTACGACAGTGTTCTTCGTTGGCGGTGATACCGAGGACACAGCGATGGCGAAGGACCGCCATGCCGTTTTTGAGCATCTCCATCGATTCAAACAGCGACTGCGCGATGACCGGCTCCATCACATTGAGCTCGAGCTGGCCCGCCTCCGCCGCCATCGTGACCGTCAGGTCGTTGCCGATCACCTTGAAGGCGATCTGGTTGACCACTTCGGGAATGACCGGATTGACCTTGCCGGGCATGATCGATGATCCCGGCTGCATCTTGGGCAGGTTGATCTCGTTGATCCCGGCCCGCGGTCCCGATGACAGCAAGCGCAGGTCGTTGCAGATCTTCGAGAGCTTGACCGCCAGGCGTTTGACCGCCGACGAGTACATGACCAGCGCCCCGGTATCCTGGGTTGCCTCGACAAGATTCGGCGCCAGGCGGATATCGAGCCCGGTGATGTTCCGAAGCTGCTCGATCACCCGGTCGCTGTAGTCGGGGTCGGCGTTGATGCCGGTGCCGATTGCCGTACCGCCCATGTTGACCTCGAGGAAGAGCTGGGCATTGGCGTTCAGGCGTTCGATCTCCTCGCCGAGCGTGGCCGCCCAGGCCTCGAACGATTGCCCCAGGGTCATCGGCACCGCGTCCTGCAACTGCGTGCGACCCATCTTGAGGATGTGGGCGAATTCCCGGGCTTTCTGGTCAAACGCCTCGATCAACTCCTCGAGCACGACCACCAGGCTGGTATTGCTGTTGATCAGCGCGATGTTCAACGCGGTCGGGTAGGCATCGTTGGTCGACTGCGACAGGTTGACATGGTTGTTGGGGTGGCAGTGCTTGTAGTCGCCGCGTTCGCGGCCAAGCAGTTCGAGGGCGCGGTTGGCGATAACTTCGTTGGCGTTCATGTTGGTCGAGGTACCGGCGCCGCCCTGGATCATGTCGACCACGAAATGCGTATGCCAGCGACCATCGAGAAGCTCCTGGCAGGCCTGCTCGATCGCTTCCTTGATCGGCTCGTCCAGCAGGCCGAGTTCGTGATTGGCGCGGGCGGCGGCCATCTTGACTATGGCCAGCGCCTCGATCAGTTTGGGGAAGTGGGTCAGGGAGATGCCGGTGATCGGGAAATTCTCGATCGCCCTGAGTGTCTGGATGCCGTAGTAGTATTCGTACGGGACATCGCGATCGCCGAGCAGGTCGTGCTCACGTCGGGTGCGACCGGAAATATACTGTGCAGCGGCATCGACCACCATGGTGCTGGCCTGACGCATCCGGCGCGAAATTACCCGGGCCACTCGCGAGAGAATCGCCACCGCGACATTCGGCTGGGCTTCGAGGAAACCCGCAAAGCGGTCCCGGCTGATCGCAAAGACGGTCGACTGCTCCAGCGCCCGGGCCGAGGCGGAGTGCGGGTAGTCATCCATCAGCGCGCCCTCGCCCAGGAAATCATAGGCGCTGAACAGGCTCAGGCGTTTCTCACCGCCGAGCGGGCTGCGTTTGTACAGCTCAATCTGACCATCGAAGATGATCCACATGTTCTTGCGGGGCGTGTTCTCCTCAAAGAGGATGTCATCCGGAGCGTAGGTTTGCTGCTCGAAGTAGTCGACCAGGCGGTCCCGGTCGGTTTCGGACAGGTCCTGAAACAGCTCGATCCGCTGGATGAAGTCGGCGATTATGCGCTGGTCCATGTCGATTAGTCTCCTGCGTTGGTCTGGCCGGAAACATAAACGGCAGCAACGGAAATTGCTACTATTTCCGTTGCTGCCGCGCAATCGGTTGAAATGAGCCGGATGGGCTTACTGGAATATCTCGTCGAAGAACGCCTGCATAGCCCGCCAGGAGCGGCGGTCGGCCGTGGCGTCGTAAGCTGCGCCGGTCGAGGGATCATCACCGGCCATCTCCTGGGTGAACGAATGCACCGCACCGCCATAGAGGGTGATGTAGTAGTCGACCTCGGCCGCTTCCATCTCATCGATCAATCCCTGCACCTCTTCCATCGGCGCATACGGATCAACCGCGCCGTGCAGCACAGCTACTTTGCAGACGATATTTTCGGCATCCGATGGGTCCGGCGTGCTCAGGGAACCGTGGAAGCTGACTACGCCTTCGACCTGGGCGCCGGAGCGGGCCAGTTCGAGCACGCCACCGCCGCCAAAGCAGTAGCCGATTGCGGCAAGCTTTGAAGTGTCGACATGCGGGGACTCATGCAGTTGCGCCAGCCCGGCGTTGAGTCGGGTGCGAAAGAGCGTCCGGTCATCACCGCGGTACTTGCTCGCCTCGGCGCCGGCCTCCTGGCGGTTCTGCGGGCGGACGCCCTTGCCGTAGATGTCGGCTGCGAACGCGACATAGCCGAGCTCGGCAAGCATCCGGGCGCGCATCTTCTCGTAGTCGGTCAGGCCCATCCACTGGTGGATGATCAACACGCCCGGCCGGTCGCCCTCGCGTTCGGTGTCGTAAGCGAGGTAGCCCTCGAACGGTTCGCCATCGATCTCATAGGTCACGCTTTCCGTGTGAATTTCGGCCGCTGTCGTCACCGACAAAGTCAGTACCAGCAGCAATCCCAGGACGTATCTCATCATAGCCTCCTTGTGCACTTGTCCATCGGTCGGAGTGAAGTGGTCGCGAGATGCGACTGTATCCTATTGAACCTCGAGTGACACATAAAGGTGCCGGCCAAATCGATCGACCTGCACCACCGCCGCATCGCCGGGGTCAAGCCGGGCGGCCTGCTCGCGAAGTTCCTGCATCGACTCGACCCGCTGCCGGTTGATCGAGAAGATGACATCGCCCGGCCGCAGGCCACCGTCAAACGGTAGCCCCTCGATCGTGTTGGCGGCAATCACTACACCACGTTCGACCCGAACGCGCGGCAGCATCTCGGCGATTCGTTCGTCGAAGTCGACCCCGAGAATGCCCAGGCTTTCGATCAGGTTGTTCTCCGGGGTGATCGCTTGCAGGAAGCGTTCGAGATTCTGGGCCCGTTCGATCACCGCCACCTGTTTGACCAGGGTGTCGGCCTCACGCAGCAGCACCAGTGAGACTTTTTCGCCCACCGCCCGCTGGTACAGGTTGACATCAAACTGGCGGCCGTTTTCCATTTGTTTTCCGTCGAGGGTCAGGACAATATCCCCGGCCATCAGGCCGGCCTTCTCGGCGGGGGAGTTGGGGAAGACATCACCGATAATCACGCCCCAGTTCTGCGCCAGATCCAGCCCGGCGGCCATCATCGGCGTGACCGTCTGGGCGTGGATGCCGATCTGGCCGCGCTGGACGATGCCGTTCTCTTTGAACTGGTTGAAGATGTTCTCGACGATATTGCTGGGTGCGGCAAAACCGATTCCTTCGTTTCCGCCCGATTGCGAGAAGATGAAAGTGTTGATCCCAACCACCTCACCGGCGGTGTTGATCAGCGGACCGCCCGAGTTGCCGGGGTTGATCGGGGCGTCGGTCTGGATATAGATCATCGGGTCTTCCGGCGCCAGCTGCCGCGCCACCGCCGAGACCACGCCCATACTAACCGAGTTTTCCAGCCCGAGCGGTGAGCCGAAAGCAAAGACCAGTTCGCCCTGACGCAGATTGTCGGAGTTGCCGAGTGTCAGATGAGGCAGGCTGTCGCGATAGACGCGCAGGACCGCCAGGTCGGTTTCATAGTCGACCCCGACAATCTGGGCGCCGACCACTTCGCCGTGCGGTTTGAGGATCGACTTCGTGTCCGGCGCCCACGTTGGTGGAATGGGCAGCAGCACCTGGATCCGCTGGGCGCCATCAACCACATGCGCATTGGTGACGATGTAGCCATCGGGCGACAGGATTACCCCCGAGCCGGTCGAACGCTGCTTGGTCAGCAGGTTGGCGGCGCCGGCGGTCGGTCGCGGATCGGCGGTGTAGCCGGTCGAGATAATCTGGACGATAGCCGGCGTAACCCGGTCGGACAGCGCCTCGAAGGAATCGCTCAGTGATTCGAGCGCCT
>WJMS01000278.1 GCA_014727815.1 candidate division GN15 bacterium | reverse complement strand
CGATAAATACATGGAACCGCAAAAGGCCTAAGCCACGAGTTGAGAAACAGTCATGGGACATCAGGATAAAGTCAGGAAGCTCGGCCGCACCAAGCCGCATCGGGAGGCGATGCTGGCCAATATGGCCATGTCGCTGTTCACCCATCGGGTAATCAAAACGACCGATGCCAAGGCCAAGGCGCTGCGGCCGGTAGTCGACCGCATCATTACCCTCGCCAAAAAAGACACGCTGGCCTCGAAGCGGCAGGTGGCCAAGACCATCCACGTCAAGGAGGTCTTCAAGAAACTCTACGACGATATCCTGCCGCAACTCGGCGATCGCAACTCCGGCTACACCCGCGTGGTCAAGCTCGGCGTGCGGCGGGGCGACGGCGCCCCGATCTCGGTGGTCGAACTGCTGACCCCGCCACCGAAAGCCGAAGAACAAGATAAGAAGGGCAAAAAGGCCAAGAAAAAAGCCGCAAAGTAGACCCCCACGGTCAGCATAGATTCACCCGGCCCGCCTGTATCGGCGGGCCGTTTTTCTTGGACGCCTCATGCTCGCCTCTGTCTTCTCCGCAAAACACTTGCACCTCGTTTTTACATCATATATATAAGATTAAAGCACAACATGATGCGAAGAGGTGAAACGTATGCCGCCGACCGGCTTGGACCGAACCGGCAGCGCCCGACCCCGCTCGCACCTGTGCTACAACCGTCACCAGCAACGTGAGCGAGAGATGCCGGGGGCGTCCATCGCCTGCTTTCCACCCGGCGAACCAAAAAGGGAGTCTATGTATGGCCGAGGGTAAAGGAATGTCCAAAGGGTGTATGGTTGCCTTGATTGTCGCCGGCGTCATTCTTGTGCTGGTCATCATCGGGGCCATTACGTGCTATGTCTACTGGGATGATGCTGTGAAGACATCGATGAGCGCGGTTGTTGACAAGGCCAAATCCACCGTTGCCGAGTACCCGCCCAACGGGGTTGATACAACCAGCTTCAACGCACTGGCCGATACCTTCGTCGAAAGATTCGAACCGGGTGAACTCGATGCCCAGGAGTATGGGCCGCTGATGACTCAGCTGACCCAGGCGCTCGATGACGATCGGCTCACGCCGGAAGAGATCGAGAGCCTGCGCGAAGAGATGATCCGCCTGTATCCCGAACTGGATCGCTTCCAGCCGGTGACAACCGAAACCGACACGATGGAAGATACTACCGGCGCTATGCCCGATACCGGCTCGACTATGTGACCGAAAACCATAAGGCGCCCGCCCGGACAGCCGGACGGGCGCCTGTGTGTATTACCATGGAACTGGCCCGAACCGCCATCCCGATTCTCCTGGCCTATCTGCTCGGGGCAATCCCGTTCGCCCTGCTGGTCGGACGGCTGGCCGGAATCGACGATATCCGCAAGCATGGTTCGGGCAACCTGGGCGCCACCAATGTCTGGCGGGTCGCCGGCGGCAAAGTCGCCTCGGCCGTCTTTGCCCTCGACATCGCCAAAGGCATTGTGGCTATCGTGATAGCGCGCACAGCCGGGCAGAGCCTGATCGACCACGACCTCTTTCTCGTTATCTGTGCCGCCGCGGCCGTGCTCGGACATATCTTCCCGATCTATATCGGGTTCAAGGGAGGCAAAGGCGTCAATACCGCCCTCGGCGTCATGATTATGCTGCTACCGATCGAAACCATGATCAGCCTCGCCATTTTCATCCTGGTCGTGGCAATATCACGCATGATCTCGCTCGGCTCGATCACCGCCGCCATCTGTCTCGCGGCAATCGTGCTGATCGAAAAGTACGCTCTCGGCCATACCCTCGCGCTCACCTACGTGGTCCTGGTCGTCTTTCTGGCTCTTGCCGTAATAGTCGCGCATCGCTCCAACATCGCCCGCATCGCAGCCGGTACCGAAAACCGCCTCAGCTTCGGCAGTCGCACCCGGGAGGCCGACGGTCATGGCTAAACGTGTCACCATCCTCGGCGCCGGCTCTTGGGGCATGGCCATGGCGGCCCATCTCGACCGCCACGGTCACACCGTCACCCTGTGGGAGTTCGATGAGCGTGCCTTGGGTCTGCTCCAATCGACCCGCGCACAGCCGGACAAGCTGCCGGACTTCCGCCTGGCCGAATCGATCGATATTACCGGTAGTCTCAACGATGCGGTCGGGGACTGCGAGCTGCTCCTCATTACGACACCGGCGCAGTTTGTCCGCAATGTGCTGACCCGCGTCGACCGCAATCGCATCAGGGCCGAAGCGGTCGTCAACCTTGCCAAGGGTGTCGAGAACAACACGCTCAAGCGGATGTCCGAAGTGATCGCCGATGAAACCGGCCTGCCCGCCGAACGCATCATCACCATCTCCGGACCGTCGCACGCCGAAGAAGTCGCCCTTGACCTCCCGACCACCGTCGTCGCCGCCGGCCCCAACGAGGCTCTGGTGACCGCGGTACAGGAAGAGTTTTCCGGCGGCAATTTCCGGGTGTACTACTGCGACGATCTGGTCGGGGTTGAACTGGGTGGTTCATTGAAGAACATCATCGCTATCGCCGCCGGTATCGCCGATGGTCTCGGCATGGGTGACAATGCCAAAGGCGCTCTCATTACCCGTGGCCTGGCCGAGATCACCCGCCTTGGCGTGGCGATGGGCGCCGCGCCGGAAACGTTTGCCGGCCTTTCCGGCATCGGTGACCTCGTCACCACCTGTTTCTCCCGCCACAGCCGCAACCGCTCCGTTGGCGACCGGATCGGCAGGGGAGAGACGCTTGATGATGTCCTGGCGAGCATGTCGATGGTTGCCGAGGGCGTGGCGACCTGCCGCTCCGGCAAAGAACTGGCGATTCGCTACGATGTCGAGATGCCGATCACGGCCCAGACCTATCGCGTCCTGTTCGATCACAAGGCTCCCGGCGATGCGGTCGCCGACCTGATGGGCCGCTCGCTGAAAGCAGAAATCTGGCAGTAACTAACTATAGAGGCAGGTGCTCGAGATGAGCTCCAAGGCGACAGAAGACAAAAGGTACTATTCCATCAGCGAAGTATCGCGGATGACGGGACTCGAGGCGTACGTGCTGCGCTACTGGGAGAAAGAGTTCCCCCAGCTGCGTCCGAAAAAAAACCGGCGCGGCTCCCGCCTGTACACCGAACGCGATATTGAACTGGTCAACCAGATCCACCACCTGCGCACGAAGGAAAAGCTGACGATCGCCGGTGCGCGTAAAAAGCTGATGCTCAAGCGGGCTTCGGAAGAAAAGACCGAACTCATCCGTACCGCCCGCGCCCAGACTCTGGTGCGTCAGATCAAGAAGGACATCGAAGACCTTCTCAAACTTTTCCCTTGAGTTTTGCAGGTGAGATTGTAGATTACGAGTTGCCCTGCGGACTTGCGCCGACAGGGAATGAATGTGTCGGAGCGTGGCGCAGTCTGGTTAGCGCACTCGCTTGGGGTGCGAGAGGTCGGCCGTTCAAATCGGCTCGCTCCGACCATTTTTTATGTCTCACAAGTCGACTCCATACCACGATACCATGCGATTCTCCCTGATCATCTTTGATTGCGACGGCGTCCTCGTCGACAGCGAGCCGATCACCAACCGCGTCTTCTGCCGCATGCTCAACGAGCTCGGTCTGGAAATCACCTTCGACGAAACGATGCGGACCTTTATGGGCCGCACCATGCAGGGCTGTGTCGAAATAATCGAACAACGTCTCGGTCGCCCCGCCCCGCCGGACTTCATCGATGACTACTACCGGCGAATTCTTCCGGCCTTCGAAGGCCAGCTGCAGCCGGTGACGGGGGTTGTCGATGCCCTCGATGCCATCACCGTCCCGACCTGCGTCGCCTCGAGCGGCTCGCACGAGAAGATGCGCACCACGCTCGGCCTGACCGGCCTGCTGTCGCGCTTCGATGGCCGCTTGTTCAGCGGCACCGAGGTCGCCCGGGGCAAACCTAACCCGGACCTCTTTCTCTATGCGGCTCGTGAGATGGGGCATGCACCCGATACATGCGCCGTCATCGAAGATTCCGTAGCCGGGGTAGAGGCGGCCGTTGCCGCCGGTATGACCGTCTTCGGCTACGCCGGCTATACGCCGCCCGATGCGCTCGAGGGCGCCGGTGCAATCGTCTTCGATGACATGCGCTCACTCCCGGAACTGCTCGCCGACGACAACGCGTCGGAAAGCTGACCTCTCAGAATCCGTCATGCCTGCCGACCCAAAAGACACCACCCTGATCCTGATCCCCGCCTACAACGCCGAATCGCACCTCACCGAACTCATTCGCCGCGTGCGCGCTCATCTCGATAATCAGCATCTGCTCATCGTTAACGACGGCTCCACCGATCGCACGGCCGACTTGCTGGAGGAACTAAGCGTACGCTATCTCTCCTTCCCCCACAACCGGGGCAAAGGCGCCGCCCTCCATGCCGGGTTCCGGTATGCAATCGACCACGGCTATCGCTCGGTCCTCACCATGGATGCCGACCTGCAGCACCTGCCCGAAGAACTGCCGAAGTTCCTCTCCCGCGAAAACGGCCGATGCCTCTTGCTCGGGACACGCACTATCGATCGCTCGGCCATGCCGCTTCCCCGACAACTCAGCAACAACCTGACTTCATTGATTGTCTCGATCTTCAGCACCCAACGCATCCGCGACAGCCAGTCCGGGTTCCGCCTGATCCCGGCCGCGCTCCTGCGAGCAACACGCCTGACGGCGTCACGCTACGATTTTGAATCACAGTTGCTCTTTCAAGCCGGTGTCCTGCGGGTACCCGTTGAAGAAGTTCCGATCACGACCGTCTATGACGGCGCCCCCTCCCATATCAGTCCGCTTGCCGATATCGGCCGCTTCATTCGTCAGGTTTGGCGACGAATTTGGCTGTGATCCGGGAAATGTACTTGCCTTTCGGGTAGCTCGGGCCTAAATACGAGCTATGGCAAAACGCAAGCCGCGCATACTGCTGACCAACGACGACGGATATTTCTCCGATGGCATCAATGCGCTGTACAACGAACTGTCGAGTCTCGCGACTGTGTACATCGTCGCTCCCGACCGCGAGCAGTCGGCCAGTTCCCATTCTCTCACCCTCAACCGACCCCTGCGCGTGCACAAGATCGATCGCTACCGCTACGCGATCGATGGCACCCCGACCGACTGCGTCATGCTCGCCATGCATCTTATCTTCAGCAAGCGCAAACCCGACATGATCCTCTCGGGCATCAACCACGGCGCCAATATGGGCGATGATGTCACCTATTCCGGCACCGTCGCCGCGACTATCGAAGGCTCCATTCTGGGAGTCCCGTCGATCGCCATTTCAATGGCCAACTACGAACCCGGTATGTCCATGGAGCGGGCCGCGCGCTTCGTCAAACGCATTGTCCGCAACTACCACAAGCTCGATCTCGAACCGACCACCTTCTTGAATATCAACCTGCCGGCCGACACCGGACGGCCCTATCAAAAATATGAGTTCACCCGGCAGGGCGTCCGTCGCTATAAGGACGTTATTATCCATAAGACCGATCCCCGCGGCAAACCGTACTATTGGATCGGCGGCCGGCCCAAGTGGCAGCGAATCAAAGGCTCCGACTTCGCTGCCGTGGCCAACGGCGTTGTCTCGATCACCCCGTTGCGACTCAATTTCACCGATCTTGACTCACTGGAGAGATTTCGGACCGGTCGGATCAAATTGTAGCCGACTGTCCACAAAGCAACAGCTATGAGAAACCAGAGGCCGGCTCCGAGAACCGATGCAAAGCAAAATCTGTTGACAAATCAGCCGCAGGGCGTATTATATAGCCCTGTTTTGATTCGGGGCGTAGCGCAGTTTGGTAGCGCGCTTGGTTCGGGACTAAGAAGTCGCTGGTTCAAATCCAGTCGCCCCGATTTCTTTGCCGGTGTCCATCCCGGACGACCCCGGAATCCGCAGTATCCTTATCTCATGTTCGCGTCGATTGATCAACCCGTACGAAAAGGACGAATCCATGCCTGCAACACGGAAACCGATTATTGCAGTCGTGGGGGCTGGGAAGTGTTCCCGCAAGCTGGCCGACAAGGCCGCCCAGGTGGGAGCCTATGTCGCCGAACACGGCGGCATGATCGTCTGCGGGGGCTTGGGGGGGATTATGGAAGGCGCCGCCCGAGGCGCCAGGGAGGCAGGGGGGACCACGCTCGGGATCTTGCCGGGCGATGACAGCGGTGATGCCAACGAGTTTGTCGACATCGCCGTCCCCACCGGCTTCGGCGAAGCCAGAAACATCATGGTGGTGCGAACCGCCGATGTAGTTGTGGCGTTTCCGGGGAAATACGGAACCCTGTCGGAGATGGCCTTCGCCCTGAAAATGGGCAAACCGCTCATCTCCGTCAACGCCTGGCGGCTCGGTGACGACATTGCTAATGTCGATGATCCGGTCGAGGCCGCCCGATTGGCCATGGAAATGGCAGAAGGAAAGACATGACGACAACTGCAGCCGAACTGCGAATCAAGGGTATGGTTCAGGGCGTCGGCTACCGCTACTTCTGTTACCGCGAAGCAACCGGACTCGGCCTGACCGGCTGGGTGCGCAATGTCCCCGATGGAACCGTGCGCGCCCGCGTCGAGGGCGACCGCAACGACATCGAAACCCTGATCAGGCGGCTCAAGGCCGGGCCCAGCTCCGCCCACGTCGACCAGGTCGATGTCGACTGGCAGGATAGCGAGCAAACCAGCGACTCATTTACGATCGAACACTGACACCATGAACACGTTGAAATCATTCATTCGCGAAGTGCCTGACTTTCCCAAGGAAGGCATCGTCTTCTACGATGTCTCGACGCTCTTCCAGCAGCCCGAGGGCTTCCGTCAGGCGCTTGACGCCATGGAGAAGTATGTACGCTCGATCGAGGCGACCAAAATCGTTGCGATCGAATCACGCGGCTTCATATTCGGCGCGGCCCTGGCCGACCGAATGAACCTGCCGCTCGTGCCCGCCCGCAAACCGGGGAAGCTGCCGTTCGAGACGATCGCCGAGGAATACGCGCTCGAATACGGCACCGACAAACTCGAGATGCATGTCGATGCGGTCGAGAAGGGTGAACGGGTGGTGATTGTCGATGACCTCATCGCCACCGGCGGCACCCTCGTCGCCGTCTGCGCCCTCGTCGAACGTCTGGGCGGCGTCGTGGCCGGTATCTCTGCGGTGATCGCGCTGACCTTTCTGCCGTTTGCCGAGAAACTGAGTAAGTACGACGTCAACTACCTGATCGCGTACGATACCGAGTGAGCGACACTTGCGCCATCCGCTGCGATCCGCTACCTTGCCAACACAGCATCGGCCGCAACTGCGGCCGTCATGACGCCCCCGTAGCTCAGTTGGATAGAGCATCGGTTTCCTAAACCGCAGGTCGCAGGTTCAATTCCTGCCGGGGGTATGCTTTCGCCCGCTGCGACCCGCCCAACTTCTTTCCATACAGTCGGATAGACCGGGTTAAATAACCGTGAAAACGTTTGACAGAATCGCCCCGGCGGCATATATTCGTTAACTATTTCCTGCGGGAAATACGTCTATACGAAAAGATGTGGCTTAGGATATAAGGAGTCTCGAGAATGATGCGGTCGTTGGTCAGGTCTGCAGTTCTCCTATTGGTCTTCGCGACAACAGGGTTTTCACAGATTTCATTCGATTTCACCGGCGCCGGCTCTCGCGCCAGAGCCATGGGCGGCGCGTTTATCGGGGTCTCCGATGATGTCACCGCGGGCTCCTGGAATCCGGCCGGGTTGTGGGTCCACGAAGGCCCGAAATTCGGAGCTGGCTACGGCACCTTCCTGCCGCGCGGCGAGGCCGAGGGCAACCTGTCTGTCGCCGACCAGTCGGGCTCCTGGAACAAGTTCCACACCCTCAACTTTTTGGCCCCGGTACGTATCCGCGGCCAGCAGTTCGTCGGGTCGGTCAGCTACTCCCGAATCTTCGAAGATTATCAGACGCTCAGCGCCAACCTCAGCGGCACCTATCTGCGCCCCGGGGGCGGCACCGCGGCGTTCAGCGAAACCTTGACATCGGAGTCACACTTCGAACCGCGGTCCCTGACCTTTGCGCTCGGTACGCGGGTGTCCGAGAAGATCTCCATTGGCGCCAGCGCCGACATCTATCTCGGTAAGGCCGTCTCCGAAACACGCCAGAACATCACCTGGCAGGACTACCCCGACTTCGATTCGCCCCAGACGGCGGTGCGCAGTCAGGACGTGCTGGTGCTGGACACGACCACTTTCTCGGGATTCGGACTGACCGGTGGAATCATGTACAATGCCGATCAATTCAACATCGGCCTGCTCGTGCGGGCGCCGTTCTCGTTTGAGTCCACCACCGACCAGAAGTTCTTCACGCTCACGAGCTATGCGGGCCTCGCACAGCCGGACCAGTCGGATACGACCTTCCTCGATAATCAGTTGCTCAAGTACGACCTGCCGATCATGTTTGCACTCGGGTTCAGCTACAACCTCAGCGAAAACCTGATGTGGGCGTTTGATGCCGAGTATCGCGGCTTCGAAGGACGTGATG
>WJMS01000277.1 GCA_014727815.1 candidate division GN15 bacterium | reverse complement strand
CCAGCTTTGTCAAGCGACTAATCAATAATATGTTACGGAATGCGAAATTTAACATTTTGCAATGCACTATCAGCACGAGGATTATTAGTGTTGAAGTTGTCGTACTACTCATCTTTTGCAGCGATTCGACTGGTGACGGTGGTGAGATCAATGTGGGGATTACGCAACCGGCATCTGGGACCGCCCACGGGAACCTCCCCGGAAAAAGCCCGGTTGCGGCTATAACTGCTTGACAGTGTTGCCCGATCGCGTATTATTGCGTCTGCCCGGTTCGACCGGGACGGTAGTGATGATTGCAGGCAGCACTGCCGACAGTTGTATCGATTGACGACCCCTTCGTCTAGTGGTTAGGACACCGCCCTTTCACGGCGGCAACACGGGTTCGACTCCCGTAGGGGTCGCTTTTTTGTGCCTGCCAAGCTGATCGCGCCTGCCCCGGAAACGTGAACGGATCAGGTCGAGGCCGCCGTTGAGGTCTCGCCGGAGCCAAGGGCCACTTTCACGAGAAACGGATAATGGTCAGACCCGACATCGCTTAGTCGGGCTACCTCAAGCAACGCAAATTGCTCACTTACAAAGACGTGATCGATCGGAAATCGCGCGATTAACGGATACCCGACTGGAAATGTGGCGAACAAGCCGCGCCCTATTCTGGGGTCTTTCAGGCCGGACAGTCGCATGAATCTCCGGGTCTCGGGTGACCAGGCAACATCATTCAGATCTCCGAGCACCAATACCGGCAGTGTCTCCCGTCCAATCTCCGCCGCGACACAGTCCAGTTCTCGATCGCGTTGCTTCGAATCCTGATCCTTTTCGGGGCGCGGCGGTCGTGGATGCAACGCGTAAATGCGGAATTCGCGTTGATTGGGAAGTCTGACCGTTAGTTTGAGCGACGGGACACTATCGTCGATCAAACGACGCTCTTCAACGTCACGGATGGCATACCTTGAATAAAAGGCCATGCCATAGGTGTTGTCCTGTGGTATGAGCACCCGGTGCGGGTAGCTCGCAGAAGCGGCATTCATTGCGGATATCCAGGACTGATCAACTTCAACAAGCAACAGGACATCGGGATCGATCCGATGAACTACATTGCTTGTTGCAGCATAGTCACGATTGTGTTGATACACGTTCAGAGTCATGGCGATCACCACGGCATCCGAATCGACTGTCGCGCGGTGAAGAGGCACTTGTGTCCGATGCAACGGGCTGTAGGGCAATATCCAAAGTGCCTGAGTCACCAGCGCACCGGCACCAGCAAGGACCGCGACAAGCCACCAGTCTGTCGGTATACCATATAGCAACAGAAACGTCCCCAGCGACACGATAAGAATGAGCCCGATCAAGTGTCTTGGAAAATCAAAGACTCGGGCCATCCAGGAGTGAGTCGGAATCGCGGGAAGGACGGTCATCAGCGACAGAGTCAAGATGATCAGGGACAAAGACAGTTTCACAGGTAGTCCTCCAGTGATGCTGCGCCGATGTCGCAACTGGAACAAGAATACTGCCATAATGTTATGTCGAGCACAGAAACAAGACAAGCAGAAACCCCTTCTTGCCACCCACCGGGGATAAGCGGCGAAGACCACCACGAACACCCCAACCATACATTTGCATGCACCTCGTGCGGTGACGACTGTCCACCGCTGGCCACCGACACACGGCTGTCGGAGGTGATCGGTCGTGCCATGGCTAAGAAGAAATCGGATGAGCGGCGTCAGGCTATTCATCAGTATCGAGGGTAGCCAGGGCACCGTAGTCACGAATGAACCGAGGAGATAGGAGTGAATCAACATGTTACGATGGGCACTGATCTTTCTGGTAATCGCACTGGTTGCCGCTGTACTCGGATTCGGTGGCATCGCCGGAGCCGCAGCCGGAGTAGCCAAAATCCTCTTCTTTGTTTTCTTGGTCGTATTTGTCATCTCGCTGATAGCGGGAGTGGTACGGCGGCCCGGACGATGACGTGACAAGGTCGCGATACACACGCAATTTCATACCGAATCAGCTTCGCAGCCACGTGGCGAAAACACGAATACAAGCTTGTAAGAAGTCATGAGGAGACCCTTTATGAAACTGATGGTTGCAACAACCACTGCTATCGTTATGCTACTGTTTATCGGACTCGGCTGCTTGGAGGCCGACAACGAGAATGGCATTGACATGAACCAGCAGAAACAGGAACTCAGACAGGATCTGGAGGAGGCATCCAACCATATCGATCAGAAACTGGATGGAATCAACGAAGAACTGGAAAACGCCGACGAAGAGGCCCGCGCGGCGTTGGAAGCTGACAGGTCGCGATTGGAGCGAATGCAGGATGACATAGATGAATCGCTCCACGATCTTGAGGCACAAAGTGAAGACACCTGGGAAGACTTCAAGAGCGGTACTGAAGACCTGCTGAATTCCATAGACCAGGAGCTGTCCGAGTAACGGCAGTTGCCCTATCGATACCTGCAAATGTACGCGCGCGGAATCCACGTGTGTGAAAAGGCGTGGCGCGCAAGAGCACGCAGCTGCCAGCCATTGCCGGGCTGAATTGCGACAGGATCGGTCGACTGTGGTCGACCGATTCTCGTTAGGTCAGAACTAACCATGAACTGGAACCTTCTAGCCAACTTCTCGATCGCTATCTTCGCCATCCTGAACCCACTCGGCAAAATCCCGGTCTGGACGGAGCTCACCGGAGGCGACAAAGCCGAGATACGCAATCGTGTGGCGGCGCTGGCCGTACTGACCGGAATGGCTGTACTGTTGGTCTTCCTGGTGGGGGGCAAGCAGATTTTGATCGCGTTCTCCATTGATATGCCGTCATTTCGCATCGCCGGCGGCATACTCGTCCTCCTCACGGCCATCTCAATGGTCAAGGGGAATCTGGTGGCATCGCCTACACCTGAAGAGACTGAAGGCACCGTCAAGGAGGCCGCCCGGAAGCGTTTTCAAGCCATTGTCGTGCCACTGGCCGTCCCGATGCTGGAAGGGCTCGGCGAGGCCTTCCCGCAATGGCTCGAAGGCGGTCAATCGATCATCGAGGAGTCGGTCGAGGAGAACAAGTCGGTCTCCGGACCTCCCGAACCCTGATCCACACCCAAACAAGCAACCGCCTGCCCCGGGGAGGGACAGGCGGCTGATGCGATTAACGGTTATGGAGCGGTCGTACCTTAGAACGGGCAGACCGGTGGGTTGCCACCGTGGAAGAGGTAGGCCGCAAGATAAACCACGTCAGAGATGTCGACGATGTCGTCGCCGGTCACGTCACCCGCAAAATACGGATCCGGCGCCGGACCGTAGTTGAACAGGTACGCGATCAGGTACTGGACATCGGCCATATCGAGAACCTCGTCACCGTTGGCGTCACCACAGACATAGCTGTCGATCACCAACGTGTAGTCCTCGACCTCACCATAGCTGGTACTGCCGCACGGGGATGGAACGTTGAAGAAGGCGTCGAGCAGGCGCAGGCGCATGCGGGTCGGCTCTTCAACCGCTCCGGTCGGCGGGACAATATTAGCGGTGTAGGGACCAAATCCCGGGGATCCGGCGGTCGCAATCTCTTCACCGGCATCCTCGAAATCAAAGTCATTGTTCCAGTCGATATAGATCCAGAGCTCATCGGAGGAATAGCCGTTGCCATTCTCGATGGTGATCTGGTAGGTGCGTCCGACATAGACGGTCGTCTGCAGCGCCGTGAAGTCGGTGTAGTTGCTGGCGCCCGATGAGTTATCGATATCGACAAACTCCACCCGGCTGATGTACTCGAACGCAGCCGAGTTCGACGAGGCCGGGCAGTAACAACCGTCAGCATAGTAGCTGACATCGATCGTCAACTGATACGGACCCGAGGCTCCGGGCTCGGACAGTACCGGGTAGTAATAGACGCCCGCGTCGAGACATGACCAGTTGATCACGACGTTGCCGTCGGGCGCGATTGTGAAGTCACCCGCGTAGGTGAAATCAGAGCACGGGCAGTCGGTCGCCAGGTTTAGCCAGGCGTTCTGGAAGGCCGGCGTGGTACCCTCGTACGAGATCGTCACGGACGCATCGCCGGTAATCTCAAACGCCTCCCAAACATGGTTGCCCGGGAACGAGGCGCACTGGTTCGTGGCGCACGAGTTGTCGCCGGTCACGACCGCCGGGAAGGTGGTCTGGACGACCGCGTCTTCACAGTTGTCGTTCGGCGCCGGCGTGCACACATCGATCGAAATGTCACCATCACCGAAGTTCGACGAATACCCGCCAACCTCGATCAGGTACTGCTGACCCATCACCACCGGCACGATCACCTCGGACTGCAAACCGCAGGCATCATCGTTACAGGCCAGCTCGGTCGGCAGCGGTCCACAGGAGTAGCCATCATAGACGGCCAGCTTGGTGTCGTAATCGGAACCACACAGGTCGATAGTCGCCACACCGGTCTGACTCGGCGTGTAGACATACCAGACATTCGGCGAGGTCATGCACGTGCCGCCCTCATCGTTGCCGGCCGCGACCGTTGTAAACGGCAGGTCCGTTACTTCACCGATCGGCGTGGCATTGGCGCACAAGTCATTCTCCGGCGGCTCCGGGGCTTCCTCGAAGATAATGTCGAGTTCGGGGATGCAGTCCGGTGACGGCCAGGTGTCAACCATCAGGTAGTACGTCCCCGGCGCCAGGCTGACCGCAAAGATTGTCTTTGGCGAGCCACTGAAACCGGTTACCGTCCCGAGACAGCTGCTCGGATCCGGCGGGCAGGCATCATCGATCAGCATACCCGACCAGGTCGTGCCCTTCGGGTCGAGCGTAATGTCGACAACGGTCGGCGCTGTCACCTGCAGTTCGATGATCAGGTCTTCACCGCCATCGTAGAAGCCCAGACAGGTATTGCTGTAGGCGTCACCGCGACCACAGGTGTACTGACCGGCGATGGTGTACGGCAGCGTGGCCGGGAGCACCTCGGTCAGCGGAGCACTGCAGTCGTCGCCGAGGCCGGCGATCGGACACGGGTCGGTAGCACAGGTCTTGGTCTCATCCCATTCGCCACCGAGCGCAATACAGTCGGCTTCGTTGACATCGGCGCACGACGGTGACATCGGGTCACCATAACAGCACCGGCCGATCGGCGGCGGGTCGTCGTTGACATTGACCAGGTCGATCACCGCCTGAGCGCCGTCCGAGCCGACATAGCGCCAGGCCAGCACAACCTGCGTCTCCAACGCGTAGCTGGTCAATGAGACACTCACCTCATACCAGACGTAGCTGCTGAACACGCCCAACTGGGACTCGTCCCACAACTTGGTGTTGAAGGTGGCGCCACCGTCGGTGGATATCCACAATTCAACATCGTAGTTGTCATTAGGGCTGACCCCCCAGTAATAGCTCATGAACACCCCGAAGTCGACCCGCAGGTAGGTGGGATCGCTTCCGGTGAAGTCCATGACCGGTGTCTGCAACCACTCATCCTGGAGCGCCAGGGCCGGGTCATAGAGCACCTCGGCGCCGGCGAAACCGCTCAACGAAGCGGAAAACGTCTGGTGCCAGGTGAAGTCGGGCCCGTTCGGGTTGGTGGTGTTCAGGGTCCAGCCGGCCGGCGGTACGGCAGTCTCGAAGTCTTCGCCAAGAATGGTCGAAGCGGGCAGCTGACGCTGCTGTTCGAACACCTTCGGCGGAGCCACTTTGCCGTCCTCGCTGAATTGTTCCGGATCCTTGACTATGTTGCCGGAACCCGGACGCTCGAACAGCGGGGCCACGGATGCAGGAGCGTCTTCGATCGGCTCCTTATCCGCGTAGGAGACGGCCGTCAATCCAAACGCCAACATGAACGTGAGAAGAATTGTTGCCATCTTCTTACAATTTGTCATAATGGCACCTCAT
>WJMS01000276.1 GCA_014727815.1 candidate division GN15 bacterium | reverse complement strand
GTTATACGGCGCGGCTTTCGTCAAGAGATCAGTTACGGCACTTGAGTAAATCCGCTCGGCAATCTCAAGGTCGTAATTCTCGCCCGTCTCCGGTGCCCATGCGAGCTTCCCGAAGTGCGCATCGAAGGCGCTGAACTCAAACAGACACGGGTCTTTGACCTTTTTGTACCGACGCGCGGGATGCTTGGGCGCGTGTGTTTTCATCCGCTCAATTAAAGCAGCGGCGGCATCCGCCAGTGGCTTCTTGATCTTACGGCTCAGCCATATTTTGATTTGCTGGTTCTGCTTCGTGGCGAGCACATCTTCCCCGCCCCGCCGGACTTTGGCCGTGACATCCCACCCGTTGACGACTACGCGGTCAACCTGCCAGATAGCCAGGTCAACACCGGCCTTGTCTACCGCCTCACGCCAGTCCGTGATCCTGCCGTCCGAAACCTCGATGACCCACGAGTCCTGGCTGATTGTCTGCTTGTTCCCGTGCTGTGAGGGCGCCGACGGTTCAAGTCCCGATTTTCGCAGCCGCTGCATCTTACATCGCAGTCGAGCCCCGCTGGTCTTTTTGCCGAACCTGGCCGAGAACTCATCGGCAATCATGTCCCAACTGAGGCTATCGTCAGCGTAGGCCTTCAACAGCCATTGGGTCTCTTGCTCGGTGTACGACCCCTTCATCAGTTGTCCTTTGCATCTTGCGTCCTGTGTGACAGGTCGACGTGCAGGGCGATCAGCAGGTCCATTGTAGCGGCGGCTAAATGGTGTTTGTTGGTTCCCGGTTCAATCGCCCGACCTGCGAGAAAGGCATCTATGTGGCGAACCGCTTTATCAATAAATTCCACCGGGTCCGTTTTGCCTTGATAGTCGTGCTCGCCGTGCTTCCCGGCGCCGTGCTCGGCCGCAAAAGCGAGCGAGCGCATTGCAGTACCCCACGGGAGTAAACTGTAGCGTGGCTTGAATTCTTTCAAATCGCCTCCTATATCATCGCGCCGAAGCGGTCTTCCATGATCCGCACCAGCACATCGGGAGCCGTCCAGATCAGGCCATCAGTGGCGTCGACCTTGTACTCATGCAGTGCGGTTGAGTGAAAATGTTTGAGGTAGGCATTGACACGCATGTCGGCCCATCGATCCGGCAGTGTCACCCACGGGCCGAATAGTCGGCCCAGATTCTTCCATTGGCGTTGCCATCCCGGTGAGTGCATGTCGCCAGCTTCTGAGATATCCCAATCGGGGATGTACGGCATATAGCCTACCCTCGGTCCGCCATGCTCGAAGCTATGGCTTTTCGACAACGCCCGGGCCGACCATGGTGCATCTGTCGAAAAGTGCAAGCGGTAGTGTGCCCGGCAAATCAGGGAATGCGGTTCACCGTGTTCGATGGTCGCCAGCACCCCGGAGAAGTCGTGGCGGTGGTGGCGATCCGCATACCAGTAGGCGCACAGCAACAGATACAAACGCGTGCCGTCTGTCTGTGCGGAGTAGTACAACGGCGGCCGATCACACTGGACCGGCTCGCCGAAGTTGATCGCGGTAGGGTTATCCCCCGGGCCGTCGTACTCGACGATGATTGAGGGCATGTACTCCCTGACAGCCGCAATCGCCTCGTCTGTCGGGAGAATCCTCATTCGCCGTACGGCCTGCTGATATGAAGCCCGAGTTTGGCCCCGATGAAACTGCCGGTCGGCTGGGTGCCGGCATCGACGTAGTCGACCTCGACAAACAGCGCCAGATTGCCCGGCACGAGCCAACTGTCCTCCCCGAACGTGTGGAAGCGCCATGCAGCGCCAAACCCTCCGCCGAAGTCGGTGCCCTTGTTGTCACCGCCGACATAGTTATCGGACTCGCCAACGCCGTACACGGTGAATCCACTGCCCACGTCGAACTCGATAATAGCGTCTACCGACAACGACTGAATTGGCTCGTCAGGCTGGAAATTCCACCGGCTATACAGGGTGCGGAGCCACAGCCCCTTGCCTCGGTCCACAGCCGTCATGAATCCGGTCTGCATGCCGAAGTCGATCTGCTCGTCAAATCCGTCGTCGGTCCACGCCGCCCCGGCGATCACGCCCCGGAACGGGTTTTCTTCCTGCGCATATCCCATGACCGGGACGAGCAGCAGAACACAGAATATCAGTAGTGCGCGTTTCATCCGAAGCTCCTTTCGCGCTTACGCCGAATACTCTTCTTGATAGTGTGGCCGAGCTGTGAGCCGGCCTGCGTGGTCGCCACCCATACGATTGCCGACTTGACCGTCCATTCCGGCAACCCGAGCAGGTAGCCGACGCCATAGGCTATCGCAATGTTGAAAACGATAGTGATCAGCAGCGACTGAATCGGGACGTCTTTGAGCCAGTTACTCTTTAGCCAAGCGACAATCGGGACGGTGATGTTGCCCGAAAGAAACGTCACCGCCAGCCCAAGCAATTCGAGGTTATCCATCTCTTACTCCTGTGATTTCTGGCGCACAAATGCGCCGTCAAGCCGCCGCCGCAATAGCGTCGGCCAGCGTGTTGAATCCAGTGTATTTGTGACCAGTGCCCTCCGCCCTGCCAACCCAGTAGCGCGTCTTGGCGTAGCGCTCAATCCATTGCAGGGGCATCTGGTCGACGTGAATGAACGTGTCGTCCGGATACAGGCCGACCCGCATGAACCGCCCCGCAAACACCCGCGCCCACGCGATTTGTTTCTCAATGGACCCCACGTGGATATCCAGCGCCAGAGCATGCAGGTGCGCCGAGCGGTCGTTCCCCTCGATGATGTTGTCTCTGTACCCGGACGTGATGAACCCCGGCGCAATCGTGCCCTGTCGAAGATAGCTGCCACCCGCGAAGGGTGCGATTCCGAGGTCGTCACAGCAGTCGACGTATGGTGTCAGCACCATGTACGGCGTAAGCCATATTGTTTCGAGGTCGGCGTGAAGGTCCGCGCCCTTTCGCGGCAACCCCAGTTTCGCCAGGTTGGGCGGCAGGTGTTGGACGTCATCGGTCATTTCACACCGTAGAGCATCCGCCGCAGTGCCAGTACATCGTCAACATCGACATCGCCGTCCTGGTCGACGTCACTGTTCATGTCCACGGCAACGCGCGTGCCGAGGCCGACGAGGTCGGTGATGTCAAGGTCGCCATCAAGGTTGATATCGCCCGGGAGCAGTACAATCAGGTCTGCCTGCCCCGTATTATCGAGCGCCGCCGTCAACGCCGCGCGCGCGTCATGTCTATCCAGGGTCGCATTCTTTTCGATAACCGGGTCATGCGCTAACTCGCGGTCAGGTCGCTCCGGCTGCTCGCCGCCGCATGCAGCGAGGGCAAGCACTAGTACGAGGATTAGGTGTTTCATTGTATATCCCATCGTGTAAGGTGGTGAATCCAAACCGTTGTGTCAGAGTCGGGCACGCGGAACTTGAATCGCCCGAGCAGTTCCCCGCCCCGCTTGTCTCGAACGTGCGCGGTGTAGTATGAGCTGTCGTTCGTGAAAATCTCGTTCGGGTACAAATTGATAGAGGCCAGTCCGTTGATATCAGCAACTGGCTTGAGCGGCAACCGCCCCGGATTCGCAACAACCGAATCACCGGCCCTGAGGATCGAGTCGTTGACAGACCAGAGCGACAATGCCACGGTAGCCGAATCCCATGCGTACCCGTTGATCTTATCTAGCTGGAACGCAACCGTCGTCCGTCCGCCAGCGGAGCGGTAGGTGTATAGCGTGTCCGTACCCGACCCGGCAACCGCGAACGTATCCACGATCTGCGCATAGCCCGGCTCAGTGATGAACCGTACCCATGTGCCGTTGTTCAGGTTGAACGTCGCCATTCCATTGTTTGACGTAGTCGCCTGATACGGCGTGGTGTTCTGCGCCTGGTTGTTCACGTACACCGTTGTCTGCGATAGCACCGAGTCCGTTGCGGCCGACGAATCGACAACGTATACGTTGAGCGTATACGCGCCGGAGCCGGACAGTCCCGCGATCGCGGAAACC
>WJMS01000034.1 GCA_014727815.1 candidate division GN15 bacterium | reverse complement strand
GGCCGGGGCCGGGGCCCCGGCCGGATCCTCTCGTTTTATTTCAGAAGCATCATCTTCTTGGTATCAGTATAGGTATCGGTCGTCAGGCGGTAGAAATATACACCTGAAGCAACCGGCCGGCCAGTATCGCTTCGGCCATCCCAGACAACCTCGGTGGTACCGGCCGCGGCGGTTCCGTCAAACGGTGTCGCAACCTTGTGGCCGAGGATATTGAAGACCTCGATCCGCGCCGTACCGGCCGACGGCATCGTAAAGCTGATCACCGTGGTCGGGTTAAACGGGTTCGGGTAGTTCTGGGCCAGGGCGTAGTCATCCGGCACGGTGTTACCCTGAGCCGACTGCGAGGTCAGCTCGGTGATCTCGATTCTGGCGCCGTTGCCGGTCCAGACGAACGATTCGCTGGTCCGGGCGCCGTTGATTTCGAGATAGAAGGTCTCACCGGCTTCAATCCCGGCTTCCTGCGCCGAGGTCTTGCCGTAGACCGGCATGAAGCCGAATTCACCGTTGCGGCTGACGGTCAGAGCGCCCACCACGCGGCCATCGGCGGCATGCGCGGTGATCGGCGTCCCCGCCGCCACCGGGCGGCCATCGAGCGTCAGGTCGCGCGAATACAGGTTGACCCACTGGGTGGTCGCCGTGACGCCGGAAGACATCGACGACGTGGCGGCCTGGCGGCTGTCGGACTCGGCATCGGGAAGGATGTACGAACCGGCGAAGGCAACGCCGCTGCCGGCGCCCGGATACATCAGGGTACCGTCGCCCGAGACCTTGACCCAGTAGCCGTTGCAGCCAGCCATCTCAGTCAGGGTGTTGAACTGCGGGTCGGTCGGCGAGTAGGTCAGGATGCCGTTGTCGAAGCCGTAGGCCCAGAGCAGGATGTCGTCCAGCGAGGCCAGGGCATCCTCCGGCGCCATGGTCATTTCAGGCAGGTAGCTGACCAGGTTCCAGCCGGTCGTGACCGGAATCGGGGTGCTGACCGGGACGGACATACCGGTGACTTCAAGGGTGAAGCCCATGCCTTCCTTGACCCGGATCCAGTAGCCGCTGAGGTTGTCGACCGCGAAGAGGGTCGAGAACTCCGGCAGTTCCGGATCGTAAGTCAGGCCACCCTGCTCGAAGCCGAGGACGACATCGATGTTGTTCATGTAGGGACCGAGGATGGTCATGATATCGTCGGTCTCGGTCTGGACCCGCCAGCTGACGAGGTTCCAGCCTTCCTGCAGGGTGCATTCCTGGGTTACCAGGTCACCCACGGAGAGACAGACCTGGACCTGGGCGTATTCGGCGGGGTAGATCACGTCGCCATCGGCGACCGCCGGCATGCCGTTGACATAGAAGCTGAGCATATCGCCGGTAACGGCGCCGTCATCGCCAAAGGTGTCGTTGGCGCGATAGACCGGCATGAATCGATAGACGCCCGCTTCGGTCACCACCTGGCGGCCGACCAGCAGATCGCGGTCATCAACCCAGGCTTCCACCACGGAACCGACCGGCAGCGGCTCACCGCGCCAGGTGTTGGTGCCGCAGAAGTAGTCGACCTGCTCGGAGGTGGGGGTCAGTTCCGGCAGCGGCGTGAGCACCAGCATGATGCCCTTGTCGCCGAAGTTCAGGTTCTCGGCCAGGGCCGGATAGTAGCCTTCTTTATATGCGTAGAGCGAGAACGGAATCGTCGTGAAGTCGGAGAAGGCAAACGAGCCGAGGCTGGTGGAGAGCATGTCGTCGAGCGGCATGCCGACCGGGAAAGTGCCCCAGAGCTGGACCGTGGCGCCTTCGATGGCGTTGCCGGCGGTGTCTACCACGTAGCCACAGACATAGGCGGCGGAGGTGTCAACCACCACGCCACCCGGAACGAATTCCGGCTGTTCGGCCGACGGACCTTCACCACAATCACGGACAAAGGTCGGGTTAACTTCCACGTCGAACAGCGTATCGAGCATGATCGGCGTGAACGAGTTCGGGATGTCACAGGCGACGCTCAGGTGCAGATTGGCCCAGTTGCCGGAGCCAATCGGGACCAGCATGGCATCAGCCTCGGTCGTCAGCCTGATCATACCGCTGTCGTTGTCGAACGAGAAGCTGTTGAGCTCGTCAGCGACCCGCGAGTCGGTCAGGGAAATTGAGTCAAGATGCAGGATGTTCTGGTTGAACTTCAGCCAGACACTCGCTGATTCGAGCGGGCAGCTGTTGACGAAGTTCACCGGCACCGAGACGCGCATGCCCGGGACGGCCGGGACGGTCGCGACGCGGACGGTGTCGTCACTCGGGATGATAATCTCGTTGACATCGAGCACGACGAAGAATGTCTCGGTCCCCGGCTCACAGACAGTCTGGTCTTCGGAGGCAACGGTGCATTCGAAGTCGTACTGTCCGGGCGCGAGCATCGACGGATCGACCGTCACCATGATCGTGTCACCGGTCATGCCGGTGACAGTGGTGGCCGTATCGGCGCCACCGGCGGTTATGTTGTAAAACAGCACTTCGGTGGCACCGTCGGGTGCGGAGACCGTGTAGCTGAATTCATCGTCCAAATCGTCGCCCGTGATCACGAGCATACGGCTCGGCGGATCGGGAATTGACGCGCCCTCGATTGCCTCGAAGGCGAAGACCGAGTCGCTCAGGACAATCGGGTCACACGGTTCGACATAAGGCGGGAACTCGACAACGGTGCCGTTGGGCAGGGCCGCAAACAGGCCGAAGGCCGCGCCGTTCTGGTCGTTGGCCGGCGTCAGGAAACCGGAGGCGAAGACGACTGCGGCGCCACCGCCCAGTGTGCTGAGATCGGCCTCGAATGAGGCGAGCAGCGAACTGCTATCGGAGACATCGAGAATGAACGATGCCGCGGGGACGGTCTGGTACGGAGCGATATCGCCATAGGCGGCTCCGCTCACCAGAGTGGCTACACCGCGGGCGGCGATGTCAACAGTCGGAGCGTCAGTCGAGCCGTGCAGGGCCGCGAAATCAACGGTGCTGTCCGAGCTGCTGCTCAGTTGCGCATTGGCGATCTGGAAGAGCGTGAAGGAGGTGCTGCGACCGTCCGGGTTGAGCTGATACTGGGTCGTATCAAGCACGCCGTTGGCGATCGCGACATAGGCGCCGTTCGGATCGAGCGTCACCAGGAAGGAATCCAGGATCGTCGGGTCGTCGGCCGCCGAGACACCAATATTCAGTTCCACCCCGGCCGGGACGCTGTCGAACGCGGTGGCGGTACGGAACTGGAAGTCATCGAGGAAGAGATCACCATTGACCCAGATATCGACCATGTTGGCGGCCGTATCGGCGGCGTTATGGATGACCTGGAGGAGGGCAAACTCCGGCGCCGGTGGTGCGATGGTGGTGATGACATAGAGGTACGCGTCGTCTATCTGTTGCGCAGCCTTGC
>WJMS01000275.1 GCA_014727815.1 candidate division GN15 bacterium | reverse complement strand
TGTCCAGCGTCTGGAGTATGTTCATGTTGTACGTAACCGTCGCCAGATCCTGCGGAACCGCAGGAATCCGATAATTCCAGCTCGCCACCGCCCGGCGCGCCCGCGGCAAAACCGACCGATCGGTATGCAGCACGGCCACATTCTCCTGATACGGGATCGCCCCCAGGATGCGCTTCTCATCCTCGCTCGGATCAGCCAGCATCGCCAGCGCCTGATCACTGTGAGTCGCCAGCACCACCTCGTCAAACCGCAACGTCTCGCCACCTCCGACCGTAACCTCGACATGATCGTCAAACCGCCGCACCGACGTCACCGGGCTCTGCAAACGAATACGTTCAGTGAAACCGGCCGTCAACGCCCTGACATACTGGTACGACCCGCCTCGGATCACAAACCAGTTCGGCCGATCATTGATCGTCAGCATGCCGTGATGATCGAAAAACTGCACAAAATACCTGGCGGGGAAATCGAACATCTTCGATGGCACCGTCGACCACAACGCCGACCCCATCGGGATGATATAGTGCTCCACAAACTGCTTCGAGTAACCCTGCTGGTCGAGATAGTCGCCAAGGGTGACACTCTCCGTATCGCCCCGGAGCAACGCAATCGACTCCCGATTGAACCGCAGAATATCCCGGATCATGCGATAGAACGACGGCCGAAAAAGATTGCGCCGCTGTGCAAACAACGCATTGGTCGAGGTCCCGTTGTATTCCAGCCCGGTCCGATCACACCGGACACTGAAACTCATCGACGTCGGCTGACCCGTCACACCCAATCGGTCCAGCAGCTTGGTGAAATTCGGGTAATTGCGATCATTGTAGACAATGAAACCGGTGTCTACCGCGACCATCCGGCCGGCATCCGCAACTTCTATCGTATTGGTATGTCCGCCAACGTAGTCATTCGCTTCGAAAAGCGTGACATCATACTGCGGCGCCAGCAGGTAGGCGGCCGTCATGCCCGCAATCCCACTGCCGACGATGGCGATCGAACGACTGGCCATGGCCCTACTCCCCGCCCGTGCCCGAACCCGGCCAGACCTGCGGCACCATCTCTACCTGCGCCGTGTCGTAACCGATCTCGGCCAGATCAGCGACGATCGACAGATACGTAGAGTCAGCCAGCTCCGGTGTACGGCTCATGATCCACACATACTTGCGATTCGGCACCCCGATCACGGTATGACTGTAGTCATCGGCCAGCCGGATTATCTTGAATGGGAACTTGATCGGCCAGAAGAACTGTACCTTCCACGATGCATTCGACATCGTGTCCTCAACAAACCCCGTCGCCGTGTACTCCTTCGCCTCACCGTCGGCGCTGTCCTGTCGGAACGTGAAGCGGATATCAACCGTCTCCCGGTCCCTGAGTCGATATCGCTCGATTGCATTCACCGCCCCTCGTTCGGCAAACGTCGGGATGTTTGCAATCACATACCAGTCCCCCATGAATCGCTCGAGATTGACATGCTCAACCGTCGCCATCGGGCGCGATTGTCCCGTCCACAGCAAATACAACACGCCGGGGCCGACTATCAGCACTACCACGGCTATGGCAATAATCGTCACCAGCCACTTCCTCATGATCGCGGCGCCCACGGAAAGAAGGCATTCGTTCTACGCTGGTACTCCCGGTAGCCCGACTTGGAATCGCTGAGTGAGTTCTCGAGCAGGGTGACGCCGGACACCTTCATGACAAGCACCGACATCAAAATCGGGCTGATCGCCACATAAACCGGACCCGCTGCGACCGAGATCGCGAAATACCCCCACCAGATCAGAAACTCCCCGAAGTAATTCGGATGCCGGGTATACCGCCAGAGGCCCTGATCAAAAACCTTACCCTTGTTGGCCGGGTCCTGCTTGAACCGATAGAGCTGCCAGTCGCCAACCGCCTCGAACAGAAACCCCGCCAGCCAGAGAACCACCCCGATGATATCGAGTGCGGTAATATGTTCCGGGCGATTATAATACTGCGCGGTCAGCAATGGCAGCGAGATGATCCACATCAGCGCCCCCTGCAGCAGGAAGACCGTGAAGAAACTGCGCAGCCACCAGCTTTTCCCCGCCTGCTCCCGCCACTTGGCATAACGCGGATCCTCACCCGTGCCGTGATTGCGCACCGCGATGTAGATCGACAGGCGCAGCCCCCAGATCACCACCAGCGTCGCAATCAATGTACTGCGCGTCACTGCCCCGTCAGTCTGCCAGAAATAAAACACGGCCAGGACCACAAAGCCGAGTCCCCAGAAGATGTCAACTATACTGGTGTCGACCTTGATGACACTGACAATCCAGACCAGCGTCATATAACCCAACACCACCAGTCCGGCGTGCCAGAAGAGCGAAAGCCAGGGTAATTCCATAGTCGTTATTCAACTACCTGCAATCAACGAAGTGCACGCGTATCAGCTGAGACGAGTGCCGAATGGCGAGATCGTTCAGCCCCCTTGTCGTTCGCTCGATAGAACAACTGAATGCTATGGATTGGTTTCAACTTTGTTGGGGCATGCCCAGTCGGGCCGAGACCCAGTAAAGGAACGGCATCAGCAACCCCCACAGGATCCCGAGGATAAGAGACGATGTCAGCAGGTCGGCGTGGATAGCTATTGCACCGACACTTTCCGCAGTCAAATATGACACCGGCCCGAAAATGGCCCCCAATAAAAAGGCCAGCCAGGCGTGGTCCCGCATGATAACCAGCGAGTGATGCAGCGTCGCCGTGAATCCAACCCACATACCCGTGATCCAGAACGGCGCCAGCCAGTCAATACCCGGATAGCCGCCCTGATATGTGATGAACCCTGCCGCCGCATAGATGGAATCGGTTATCGTGCCGAATACCGCTGCGAATATCCAGAATCGAAGCTCCTCGCGCGACAGACCAATCAGCCAGATATGCAGCGCCAGGAAAGCCGCCATCGACACCGGCCCCCAGTACGCACCGCCCCAGGCCGCCCCCAGCACGCACACCCACCAGGCCGCCTTGAAACCGAAAAAATTGTACAGCTTCAGGAGCAGCTCGATGAGTCGGCCCCGCGACGTCAAACGCGCCGTGGCCGATACTTCTGTAGTCATATCCGTTTTCATGGATCAGCCCTGTAACACAATCGGGGACCCTACGGGTCCCCGATTTATCGGCCACGAGAATCTGACCCGCGGATTACAGATTGAATTCCAGCCCGAACGTCGTGATGGCGTTCGACCGCAGGCCTCCATCGTTGGTCGGCAGGATAATGTTGGCGTACGCCAGGAATTTCGGCGAGGGCGTGTATTTCACGCCAAACGACGCGTTCGTCAGGTTGTCGCTCTCGAATGCCGGGATATTCGTCAGTTCAACCGACTGTGAAGTCCGCGAGGTGCTCCCCACCGGACCGGCAATCTCCACATCCGATGGAAACGTCAGCTCCGGCAACTGATCGCCGGTCTCAAACTGACCGTTCCACTCCAGCGCCAGCGTGAACCGATCCGACAACCGCTGGTCGTAACCGATCGCCAGCGCGATCCGGTTGCGCACCAGTTCGCTCGAACGGATGTCATAACCGAGATTGACGTACGGTGAGAAATCGCCCCAGCTGGTCGACGCAATCGCACCGAACAGGTAGCTGCTGCTGCCCTGCCCGAGGAAATTCTCTTCGTCACCGGTAGCCAGCGTTGCCTGCCCCAGGAGCCCAACATCGTGCGTCTCCCCCTGATACGCATGCCACTTGGCCCGTAGCGTGATGTCGCCTAACCCCCGGGCCGTGTTGTCCACCGCGGTCGGCTCCAGCGTAAGCACCGGATCGGTCGACGATCCGTCGAAATAATGATTGGCGCTGCCGGAACTGATATACGTGTACGAGTTCATCCGGGCGAACGGCTCCGCCTGCATGCTGACCGACACATACGGTATCGCAATGCCGACATCGAACCGGTCCGACAGACCATACGTCCCGTAGAACGCAATCACCGTCGCATCGAGATCGAGATTCATGTTGAGCCGGATATAGTCGTGCTCGTTGGCGTTGTCACCGTACACGTCCGGGGAACCGATGTTCTGGTGGAGAAAAACGAACTCCACCTCGTCAACATTCAGCCCCCGGATCTTGGCCAGGTCCAGTGACGAGTAATTCATCCCGGCATTCAGTCGTCCTTTGCCGAGTGTCTGCGCCCGTTCCCCGAAAATCGGCCCGGCGCTCGTGCGGGTCGCGACCGGCACGCCGCTCGACAGGTCGAACGTCAGTCCCACCGAGGTTGAACTGAGCGGGAACTGCGATGCGCTCGTGCTGATCAGACTGCCCAGCGATGAGATCACCGCCTGACTGGTTGACACGTTGCTCGGCCGGTAATGGCTGCCGTGGGCGCCGGGACCGGCCAGGTTGATGTCGAGCACCTCGACAAAAACCCCGTTCAGCGACTCCTGCAGCGTCTGCGTGGCGCCGCTCAGCGGCATCAGCAGCAGACCGGCCAGGAAGATGCGGGTCATGATGTTGCGCGATTTCATTACTATGCCTCCTGTGCGGATGTTGTTTATTCCGATTGGCGTTCCACCACGACCCAATCGCTGCCTCTATCCTCAAATTGGATTAGCCAGCGGAACGACTGATCTTTCTTACCCTGTCTATCTGAAAACTGCATGCGAACACCGACCGTCGCGTCGGCCGATGCCGCCGCGGTAGTCAATTGCTCGACATCCATGGTGACTTCCAGGTCTCGCACGCCACTGAAAAACTGCTTCCACCCCGACTCTTCGTCACCCGGGATGTCCGGGTACAACTGCTTGATGGCATTGATATCCCCCGCCTCGTAGGCCGCCCGAAGCTGTTCGATCTTATCCCGCACGACCTGCTCCACCCGTCCCCGGCTGTCTCCTGCCTCACCGAAGAGCTGCAGCGCAGCACGATAGGACTCGATTGCGGCGTCGAAGTCGTCATCGCCATACTGCCCGTGACCGGCCTGCTCCGTGTGCAAACCGTCGGTGAATGCCGATGATCCCCGCGCGACCTCATCGAGTTGCTCCTTGACGATTCGAACACTGTCGGCCAGTACCCGGGCCAGTCGTTCCGATTCACCCCGCTGGAAATCAAACGTAAGTTCGCTGCTGCGACCCGGCTGAATGGTAATTGTCTCCTGCATCGTCCGGTTGCCGAACTGCTCGCTGATCGCGCTGACCACGTGCCTCCCCTCGGGAAGCGACAATGTGTGCGGCGTGCGGGCGTTGTCCTGAAGCTCCCCGTTGACCAGCAGCTTTGCCCCGGGCGGAGTCGATTCAACCCGTACCCGGCCGAACTCGGGATCGGTAAACTCAAATGACTGCGTCACGCGCTGATCAGATTCAATCACAACCCGCTCCGAGAGCGCCCCCTCCCGCGTTCGGGCGTTCTCCACCGTCACCGTATACTCACCCGGATCGAGCGACTCCTGCAACCGAGTGGCCTTGCGCTCGGCAACGACACCATCGATTTTGATCGTACTCGGCCGGTCAACCTCAACTACCAGTTCACCCGCCACAACCGGGCTCGCTTCAGCTACCACCGTATCGGGAGGACCGGTGATCGTGAACGAATAGACCGGTGAAAAGGGCCCCGGCTCCGGATTGTCATTCTCTGCCCGTACTCGCCAGAACCACTCACCCGGCGTCAGTCGCTCTGCTATCGCGACACTCGTATCGGCCGTCGCCGTTGAACCGGTCCCATCGCCAAACAGCGAATCCCGCCCATACTCCACCCGGTAGCGCTCCGCCTGCTCTATCGACGACCACGTCAGGACAGTACTCTCCCGATCGGCGATCGACCCTCCCGGACCGGGCGCCAGCAGGCGGGGAGCATCACTTACCATCGGCGCCGGCGCCTCTATCGGCTCCGTGGTTACCGGACGATCCGCGCCGGCGTCATCGCCGGCCAGGTACGGCCAGGTAAAATAGCCAATTCCCACCAGCCCCACGATGACTGCGGCCAGCCCGAGGATCTTCGGTACCACGCGCTTTTTGGGACGCGGCGGCCGGGTCTCCTGTGGCTCCGCCCGGGGGAGCGGCGCCGGTGTCGGTGGCGGCGTCCGACGCTCGGTATCACGGGCAGCCCCCGAAAGCAAAAACTCCTTCATCTCGCGTGCCGACTGGAATCGCTCCGTGGGCTCCTTGCGAAGCGCCTTCATGATCGTTCCCTCGAGATGCTTCGACATGTCCGGTCGGAACTGACGTGGATTGCGCGGCTCTTCGAACATTTTGGCGTCCCTGAGCGCAAACAGATCGCCGCCCTCGAACGGCAGCGTCCCGCACAGCATCTCGTACAGACTGACCCCAACCGCGTAGATATCGGCCAGGGCATAGTTAGTCCCTTCCGATGAGCTGAACTGCTCGGGCGCCATGTACTGCGGCGTACCCGCGTAGGCGTCAACCGCCGTCATCGACGGGTCCGTCTCACCCTTGGCAATCCCGAAATCGATTACTTTGACACTGCCGTGCGCATCGAGCATGATGTTGTTCGGCTTGATATCGCGATGCGAGATGCCGCGCTCATGGGCGAACTCCAGCACGTCCAGCACCTGTGAGATGATCGCGATCGCTTCATCATAGCCCAACGGCCCGTGCCGCTTGATCTTCTCCTCGATCGTCGGACCATCGATATAGTCCATCGCGATCACGAGATCCTCACCATGATCGAAAAAGTGACGGATTCGACAGATATTGGGGTGCCCGTCAACCAGCGCCAGCTTGTCGGCTTCCTGCTTGAAACGATCGGCCAGTTGATGATCGGTCAGGATTTTCAGGATCACCCGAAGGTTCGGGACATCGCGGTGGACCGCCAGATACACCCGTGCCATTCCACCGGCGCCGATCTTCTCAAGTATCCTGTAATGACCTATAAAGGTATCTTTCATGGAACACATCACCCACCGCTGCGAGATGGGTGTCTCAGGGTTAAGGTTCTCGCTGCCATTGCGTTACGGGCGCACTTCACCCGCTGGAAGGGCTCCGATCCGGACCAGCCCGACAGCCCTGAAGGGCCACCAACCTGCCGGTCGTTGCCTCCCGGCCACCGCTGTGACCGGTCTATTCAATTACGCGGAAAAGACGACGAAAACTGCTAAGACCAAATGAGCTTACGTCTGCCAGAACTACTTAGGATGATTGGTTCAACTTGTCAAGGAGAGATAGTAGCTCGTCATTGTCCGGTATGTCACGCATCGAATGCCCATAATGCACCCAGCGCACCACCCCCTCGCGGTCTACAATCACCTGCGCCGGCATCCGCCCCAACTTGAACAAGCGAACTTCCTGTCCATACCGCTTCAACACCGAATGCTCCGGGTCCGGCAGACCGACAAACGGCAGCCCCTCCTTCTGCCAGTAGTCCGCAAACTTTCCGGCCTTCTCCGGTCCGACCACGACGATCTCTGCCCCCCGGTCGGTGAACTCGTTGTAGTCCTGACGCAACTGCGCCATGTGCCGACGGCAGAACGGTCAGGTAAAACCCCGATTGAAGACCAGCACCAGATGCTTCTGCCCGACGAAGTCCTCCAACCGCACCGTCCGCCCCCGGAAGTCATCGAGACTGAAG
>WJMS01000274.1 GCA_014727815.1 candidate division GN15 bacterium | reverse complement strand
TCGTTCGGCCTCGTCGCCGGGATCGATCACAACAGCGTCGGACGACGCCTCATCCCAAAACAAATAGCAGTTCTCCATGAACGGCCCGACCGTGAGGGTATGTACCTGCGTAGCCATTGCCGCTAAGATAGTTTTGGGATAGTTACTGTCAACTTTTATTTGGTCTCGTAACAAACTGAGAGAACAGTGTTTAGGTTCTGTTAGCAAAGCCCCGGGCGAGCTAAATACATTTTGACGCTTGTGAAAAAAAAGCGTATATTCGGTCTTTCTTCTGAGCCCTTGGGGCAGGAGTTGAGGATGCTTGCAGATTTGCGAAATGAGCTGCCGGAGCTGAAAGAAAAACTGGAAAAACTAGCGAGGTATCTTTGACCTCGACACCCGGCGCCAGAAAGTGGAAGAACTCGAAAAACGTACGACCGAGCCCGGTTTCTGGGATGACAACCAATCCGCCCAGGCCGTACTCAAAGAGATAAACCTGCACAAACGCTGGGTCGAGGCAATCGACCGCCTCAGCGGCGAACTGCACGATCTCGAAGAACTCGCCGAGATTATCGAAGACGACAGCGACGAGGCCAAAGAACTGGCCGGCTCTTTCTCCCGCTTCACCGCCAGCCTGGACAAACTCGAATTCGAGACACTGCTGTCCGGGCCCGATGATCACCGCAACGCTATCGTCAATATCCACCCCGGCGCAGGCGGCACCGAGTCCCAGGACTGGGCCGACATGCTTTTCCGCATGTACAACCGCTGGGCCGAACGACGCGGCCTGAGCGTTGACCTGATGGACTACCAACCGGGCGACGAAGCCGGCTTGAAATCGGCCACGATGGAAATCAAGGGTGACTACGCCTTCGGCTATCTCAAAGCCGAGTCGGGTGTTCACCGGTTGGTGCGGATCTCCCCCTTTGACGCCAATTCACGCCGGCACACGTCGTTTGTGTCGGTCCATGTCTTCCCCGAAGTCGAAGACGCCGCCGAGATCGAAATCAAAGACGAAGAAATACGCATCGACACCTTCCGCGCCTCCGGCGCCGGTGGCCAGCATGTCAACAAGACCTCCTCGGCGGTGCGCATCACCCACGAACCAACCGGTATCGTGGTGACCTGCCAATCGGAGCGCAGCCAGCACAAAAACCGTGAATCGGCGATGATGGTGCTCAAGGCCCGGCTGTACCAGCTGCAGCGCGAGGAGGAAGCGAAGAAAATGGAGAAGTTCGAGAAATCGAAAAAGAAAATAGAATGGGGTTCCCAGATTCGCTCGTATGTCTTCCATCCCTACAACATGGTCAAAGACCACCGCACCTCGCATGAAACCTCGAATATCCAGGCGGTGATGGATGGTGACATCGACGAATTCATACAGGCGTTCCTGTCTGATCCCGAGTTGCAGGACCAGGCGGTAGCGTAGCCAATGACGACACTGACTCGCATCGAAAGGCTGGGTGTGGACAAATGAACGCGATTGAGAAGATCAAAGAAAAAGCGAGACCGCTGAAACGGCACGTGGTGCTGCCCGAGGGTACCGAACCGCGCGCTATCCAGGCGGCCCAGAAGATACTCGCCGAAGGTATCGGGTCGGTCACCCTGCTGGGTGATCGCAAAGCGATCGAGACCCTGGCGGCCGACCACGCCGTCGACCTGCAGCAGGTCGACATTATCGATCCGGGCGAATCGGATGACTTCGAGATGTTCGTCTCCGACCTGATGGAGCTGCGCAAACACAAGGGACTCGATGAGCACGGGGCGCGCAAGTTCATGAGCGATCCGCTCTATTTCGGTGCCATGATGGTGCGGCACGATCGCTGCGACGCCTCGGTGGGCGGCTCGGTCAACACTACCGGCGCGGTTCTTCGCGCGGCCCTGCACTGTATCGGCCTCGCCGAGGGTATCAAGACGATCTCCAGCTCATTCATCATGACCGTCCCCCGCTTCGGCGAAGTCGAGAACAAGGTCTTCATGTTTGGCGACTGCGCCGTGGTTCCCAACCCGACTCCGGAACAACTCGCCTCAATTGCGGTCTCGACCGCCGAGACAATGGAGCGGCTGATCGGCGAGGACCCGAAAGTGGCCATGCTCTCCTTTTCCACCAAGGGCTCGGCTCGTCACGAGGATGTCGACAAGGTGCTGGCCGCGCTTGACATCCTGAAAAAGGACCATCCCGACTTGAAGGTCGATGGGGAGATGCAGCTCGATGCCGCCATCATCCCCAAAGTTGGCGCCAAAAAAGCGCCCGATTCCGAGATCGCCGGCCAGGCCAATGTCCTGATTTTCCCCGATCTCGATGCCGGCAATATCGGCTATAAGCTGGTCGAACGGATGGCGGGCGCCACCGCCACCGGGCCGATTATCCAGGGGCTCGCCAAACCTGCCAATGATTTATCGCGCGGATGCTCCGCTCAGGATATTGTCGATGTATCCGCGATTGCAATGCTGCTGAGAGGGTAACCCGATGAGTATCAGTCAACTCGCAAGAGAGATTCATGAGTCACCGACGCTCCGACTCAATGAACAGGCCCGTCTGCTGCGGGAACGCGGTGAGCCGGTCATTCATTTGGGCGCCGGTGAACCAAAAAGCAAGGTGCCGCTGGATGCCCTGTGCAGTTGCACCGCAACACTGAACACCGGAGAGATCCGCTACACGCCGACCGAGGGCATCCCCACCCTGATCAAAGCGATCATTCGCTACACCGAAGACAACTACAACCACGTCGTCGGCCCGGAAAACGTCATCGTCTCCGCCGGCGCCAAACAGGCCTTTTACAACCTGATGATGACCATCGTCAATCCGCAGGACGAAGTCGTCATTTTGGCGCCTTACTGGGTAAGCTACCCGGAGATCATCCGCATGGTCTATGGCGTGCCGGTGGTGGTCACCCCGGAGGACGGTCGCTTCGAGCCGCGCTTCGAAGATATCGAGCAGTCGGTCTCTTCCTACACTCGCGCGATCGTAGTCAACAGCCCGAACAATCCCTCGGGCGCGGTCTACAGCGAAGAGTTGATCGCCCAGCTTGTCGAACTCTGTGAGAAGAAGGGTATCTACCTGATCATGGATGACATCTATCACAAGCTGGTCTTCAACGGCAAGAAAGCGGTCTCGTGCTACAAGTATGCCAAACAGGAGGCTGATTCATCGCGCTTGATCGTGATCAACGGTGTCTCCAAGGCCTACGCCATGACCGGTTTCCGGATCGGCTGGGTGATCGCCAATCGCAAGGTAATCGCAGCGATGATCAATGTCGCCGCACAGAACACCTCCTGTCCCTCAGTGGTCCTGCAGGCAGCCGCTGCGGGAGCACTGAACGGGGTGCAGAGTTCGGTCGAGAATCTGCGTGTCTTTCTCGAGAACAATCGCAATGTCATGCTCAACGAATTGAACTCATTTACCGGGGTGCGGTGTATTCCGCCGGACGGTACCTTCTACTGTCTGCCCGACTTCCGCGCCTACAGCAACAATTCGGTCGAACTGAGCGTCTTCCTGCTCAAAAAGGCGCTGGTGGTAACCGTGCCCGGCAAAGAATTCGGGATGGAAGGCCATCTGCGTTTGAGCTACTGCGGCACGGTCAAGGGCATCCGCGAAGGGATCGCCCGCATCAAGTGGGCGCTCGATCCGGAGTCACCGAACGAGATCTATATCGGTGATCGCAAGCTGAGGAGGGACTGGAAATGAGCCACTACATACTCGACATCAAAACCCCCGCTCAGAATGAAGCCAAAGCGGTCAAGAGCGAGTTCAGTCTGAGCAACTATGGCTTTCGCAACCTGCACCGGGTATACTGGAACCTGCCGACCGAAGCGCTCTACGAAGAGATCATCTTCCGCGGCGAAGGTCGCATGACCAAGGATGGTCCGATCGCCGTCAACACCGGCATTCACACGGCGCGCGCGGCCAATGACAAAGCGATCATCAAGGAACCGACCACTGAAGACCGGATCTGGTGGGGTGAATACAATCGGCCGTTCAGTGCCGACAAGTTCAACGCCGTCTACCAGCGGATGCAGGGCTACCTGCAGGGCCGCGACCTGTTTGTGACCGACTGCTACGCCGGCCACGATCCGAACTACCGTTTGCCGGTGCGGATCATCACCGAATACGCCTGGCACGCCCTGTTCGTCCGCAACATGTTTATCGCGCCGGCGACCAACGATGAGCTGCGGCAGTTCGTGCCGGAGTTCACGGTCATGTCGCTGCCGGACTTCCGGGGGATGCCGGAGATCGACGGCACCCTTTCCTCGACTTTCATCCTGCTCAACTTCGACCAGAAGCTCTGCCTGATCGGCGGTTCCGGCTATGGCGGTGAAATCAAGAAGTCGGTCTTTACCGTCCTGAATTACCTGCTGCCGCTTGACGGTGTGTTGAGCATGCATTGCTCGGCGAATGTCGGCAAGGACGGTGACACCGCCATCTTCTTCGGACTTTCCGGCACCGGCAAGACCACGCTTTCGGCCGATCCGAATCGGGGTCTTATCGGCGATGACGAACACGGCTGGTCGGATGAAGGCGTGTTCAATTTCGAGGGCGGCTGCTACGCCAAGGTGATTAACCTCTCCCCCACCGCCGAGCCGCAGATTTATGCGTGTACGCGACGGTTCGGCACTGTGCTGGAGAATGTCGTCTTTGACCCGGTCACGCGTCTGCTCGATCTCGACGATGATGAGATGACCGAGAACACCCGCGCGGCCTACCCGCTGAACTTCATCGACAACGCGCTCGAGGACGCCCAGGCGGGGCATCCGAAGAACATCATCATGCTGACCTGCGATGCTTCGGGGGTGATGCCGCCGATCGCAAAACTGACTCCGCACCAGGCGATGTATCACTTCATTTCCGGGTATACCTCGAAAGTCAGCGGCACCGAGATCGACCTCGGCAAGGAACCGGAGATCACCTTCTCGGCCTGCTTCGGCGCGCCGTTCATGGTCCACCATCCGGCCTACTATGCCGACATGCTGCGGAGGAAGATCGAGAAGTACAATGTCAACTGCTGGCTGGTCAACACCGGCTGGACCGGCGGACCGTACGGCATCGGCAAGCGCATGTCGATTCACCACACCCGAACCCTGCTCAATGCAGCGCTCGACGGGAAGCTGCTCGATGTCGAGTACTGGACCGACCCGGTATTCGGTTTCGAGGTTCCCAAACAATGCGAGGGCGTGCCGGACAAGGTCCTTCGCCCGGTCGAAACCTGGGAAGATCCCCAGGCCTACCAGGAGAAGTACCTGCAGCTGGCGGCGTTGTTTATCGAGAACTTCAAGAAGTTTGCCGACGGTACGCCGGAGGAAGTCGTCGCGGCCGGACCGGTCAAGCGGCAGTTTCTGATGGCCGACAAGAGTTAACCGAGCGACCGCCGGGTCAGACGACCCGGCGGTCACCTGCAGCAGGGAGATATATCAGCGCACCATGCCTACCTACCCGTATCGTTGTAAGGCCTGTGGCCACGAGTTTGAGGAGTTTCAGGCGATCACCGACGAACCGATTGCGGCCTGCCCGAAATGCGGCGGCGAAACGCATCGTATTATCGTTGGCGGCGTCGGCCTGATCTTCAAGGGCTCCGGCTTCTACATCACCGACTACCGAGGGGACAGCTACAAGAAGGAAGCGTCGAACGACTCGGGCAGCGGTACCAGTGCCGGTAAGGACAGCCAGTCAGCGTCGAGCGACAGTAAATCCGAGAGCAAGTCGACCGGGACCGGCAAGAAAGACTGAGGTGGTGTGAGCAGTTCGCAGCCGGACACCTCCCTCCTGACTGCCCTGCAGGGCCGCCTGCACGATCCAGATTCTCTGCTCATCAACACCGCGTCACACGACGAGTATTTCCATGATGCCACCGGCTATAGCGTCAAGCCGCACGGCATTCTCATCGCAGCGTCGGTCGATGATCTCACATCCGCCGTTACTTTCTGTCACGAGCACCATATTCCCATCACCACCCGCGGCGCCGGCACCGGTCTTTCCGGCGGGTGTGTTGCCTCGCCGGGCGCCCTGGTGATTTCAGTCGAGAAACTGACCGACCTCACCGTCGATCCGAACCGACGGATTGCTATCTGTGGCCCGGGCGTGATCACCAAGACCCTGCAGGATGCGGCCGCCGAGCACGGCCTGACCTACCCGCCGGACCCCGCCAGTTATGCCGAATCCACGCTCGGCGGCAACATCGCCGAAAACGCCGGCGGGCTGCGCTGCGTGAAGTATGGCGTAACGCGGGATTACGTCCTTGGGCTGGAGGCGGTTACTGCCGCCGGTGAAACGATTGGAACGGGATATTTCAATGACTACCGGGGACTGAATGTCGGCGACGTGCTCATC
>WJMS01000273.1 GCA_014727815.1 candidate division GN15 bacterium | reverse complement strand
TCATTGGCGCGGAAATCATCGGCCTCGCCCTTGTCGCCGAGATGCACGTCGCTGAGCAGCACGTACTTCCTGGTTCTGGTGGGCAGAACGGGCGTGGAGCCGGACCGCCAGAGTGCGGTCAGTTTTTTTCGCGTGAGGGCTTTATCTTGAGACATAGCTGCTCCTGTATGTTGCCGGTGAATGCGAGTACCGTCAGCGGAGCGGGCAACCCTGACGTTTTCGACCCAGGGAGGGAACAGTCCACGTCACGGTTGTGGCGCCCGCTCCGCATCTATATGGATACCAGGATTCCGGAAGAAGGCAATTACGATGGTGTCTGATTGATTCGAGAGGCCTCACCGGAGATCTTGAATCTCGGTCATGGCTCAGCACGACCGCTCCGGCATCACGATAACAAAACAAAAAAAGAGGAGCGAGATAACCCGAGTGACCAATCGGCGTAGGCAACACAAAACGGGGCATCGGGTTCGGGGCTCGCTCCATGCGTAGGGAGAAGACCGCGCCGAGGTAACGCGAAGATACCCGGGGCATCATCTTCAATTGTCCCGTCCCGGGCCTCCCCAGTCCACCGGCCGTTGTCGTGCTATTACCTCCCAGGTTCCCCGGCTTGTGTCTATATATAGGCAGCTTACCTGTCAACTTGTGGCAGTGTGAACTGAAAAAATCTGAGAAAACGCCACTCTTTCCATGCACCAGAAACTGCCCGGACCCGAATTCTGTAACCGGAGAGTCACCAGCAGCCACCGGCAAGACGATCATAAGCAATTGCCAGACAAGTTATTAAGTAGCGCCGATGCCTGCCGGACAGCGATCCTGGTACCTGGCGCAGATTCGACGACAGCTAGCCGCCGTGGCTGATCCTGTCGAACAAGAGCGGCTAGTTGGTCTGTCAGTTTCCGACCGGCTCACCCACCGGCATCACCAGCAGCGTCGCCTCATCCTCACCATCAATACCAAGCAACTCATTCATTAGATCATCATTGAACGCCCCTACCGCGACGGTGGCGAGGTCCGATGAGGCGGCCTGCAGGTAGATGTTCTCCGAAACCATCCCGCACTCCATATAGGCATAGCGGTAGCCGCGATCGGAGTACTTGACGGTTACGCGATTGAATCGAGCGGTGATGACGAAAGTCGCGGGCGCCGCCCCGACCCAGCGCTGCTGATTGCCGGCCTGCAGCACGTCCTCTTTCGACACGCCCTCGCGAACCTGCGCCAGGCTGCTGTCTTTCGGCTGGAAATGGTAGACACCGGTCGGGAGGTTTTTGACGTTCTGTGCGATGACATACAATTCGATCGGATAGAGCGCGCCGGCCGACGGCGCGGCCCGGTGCGCGGTCCCGCCGCGAGTGCCGGTCAGGCCATTGGCCGAGAGCAGCAAACGCGCCAGGTCTTCGAGATCGAGCGGGCTGTCGGCGTAGGAGCGGATCGAGCGGCGTTCGTTGATCGCCTCGGAAACGGTCAGGTCGCCCCCGACCGGCACCGGCAGGTCGAATCTCGGCGCATCGTCATAGCTCTTGTAGAGCGGGACCCGGGTGCCCCATGATGGGCTCGGATCCTTGACACCACCCTGTTTGCCGAAACTCGTGTAGCTGTGGAACTGGGCGCCGATTGAGGTCGTGTCGGCGGTGATCGATTGTGAACAGGTCAGCAGGATGAACGCGCCGAGGAGACTGAGGACAGTCTTCTTACACATGGTAGTTTCTCCGGGGAAATGACTGTCGGCGTCTCGAATAGAAACCGATCAGTCCATGAACAGATACGGACGCCAGCGCTGGTCGGCGACACCGATATAGCGCTGGATAAAGGCGACATAGGTCGGCCGGGCGGGTTTGCGCAGCAGCGCCATCCCGGCTTTCTCGGGCGAGCGGTTGCCCTTTTTATTGTTACACTTCACGCAGGCGGTGACCAGGTTTTCCCAGGTGTCGGTGCCGTGCTGGGTGCGCGGAACCACATGGTCGATCGTCATCGGTCCCTTGCGAGTCCCGCAATACTGGCACTGGTGATCATCGCGCATCAGGATATTCTTTCGCGACAGCATGATTCGTTTGTACGGCACGCGTTTGTATTCCTGGAGTCGGACCACCGACGGCAGGGCGTAGGAGGTGTTAACCGTACGCACCCGGATACCATCGGCCGTCTCGATCATCTCGGCCTTGCCCTGAAACAGGAGAATCATGGCGCGGCGGGCCGGACAGACGGTGAGCGGCTCATAGTTCTGGTTGAGCATCAGCACGTTGCGGTTGATCAGCGAGGAGCTTTTCATGGCGACCTCTAAACACCCTTTTCATTTGCCAGGGTTCCCGGGATGGGGGGCAGGCCGGAAGCAAGCTGGCGTGGTCGACTCGCCTGTCAGCGCCGGCGGGACTCGGTAAGTACACACCCCGGCCCAGCACATTGACGTAAAGGTATCGAGAAGTGTGTCAAAATGTCAATGTTTTTCCGGTTAGCGAGCGGTTAGTAATCATCGCGCATGCAATCAGTTCACCAAAAAGGCCGCCCCATTATTCGGGGCGGCCCTCGTGGATATCATCCCTGAAACCGGCGAACAACTAGACGATGTCCTTGTCTATGTTGTATTTCTTCATCTTGTCGAACAAGGTCGTGTAATCGATCTTCAGTATCTGCGCCGCCTTGCGTTTGTTGCCGCGGACTTCGCGAAGGATGCGGATGATGGTCCCCCGCTCGGCCTGCATCTGGGCGTGCGCGCCGATCTCTTTGAGCCCGGCGCCGTCGCGCAGTTGTATCTCCGATGTTCGTCGGAGACGAATGGCCAGGTGATCGGGGCTGATCTTCTTGCCCTCGGCGAGAATCACGGCACGCTCGATGGTGTTCTCCAGTTCGCGCACATTGCCCGGCCAGTGATACTTCTCCAGAAGTCCGATAGCATCGCGGGTCAGTGATTTCGATCCCTTTTTCATCTCCCGGCAGTACTTGTCGATGAAGTACTCGGCCAGCATCTTGATATCATCGATCCGCTCACGCAGCGGTGGGATATCAAGCGGGAACACGGACAGGCGATAGTACAGGTCTTCCCGGAAACGGTTCTGCCGGATCAATTCCTGCAGATCCATATTGGTGGCGGCAATCACGCGAACATCAACATCGACCGTCTTGTTGCCGCCAAGCCGCTCGAAGGTCTTTTCCTGCAGGACCCGAAGCAGCTTGGCCTGCAGGGCGATATCCATGTCGCCGATTTCGTCGAGGAAGATCGTCCCGCCGTTGGCTATTTCAAACTTACCCATCTTGCGGGCATGAGCGCCGGTGAAGGCGCCTTTTTCCGAGCCGAACAACTCGTTTTCCAGAAGCTCACGCGGGATAGCGGCACTATTAATGGTGATGTAAGAGCGTTCCTTACGATTCGACAGCGAATGAATCGCCCGAGCGAACAACTCCTTCCCGGTGCCCGATTCGCCGGTCAGCATCACGGAGGCATCCGAGGTCGCTACCTTCTTTACCAGGGTACACAGCTCGGCCATCTTGCGGGACTGCCCGATGATGTTCCCGAACCCGTGGTTGGCCATGATCTCTTCGCGCAAGAGGACGTTTTCGGCGCGCAGGCGACGGTTTTCTATGGCCCGGTTGACCATGACACAGAGATGTTCGGTGTCGAGCGGTTTGGTGATGAAATCGAAGGCGCCGCCTTTCATGGCGGTGACGGCATCCTCGATAGTCCCGTACGCCGTCATCACGATCACGGCCGCATCGGCATCGATCTCCTTGATCCCGTTGAGCACCTGCAAACCGTCGAGCTTGGGCATGCGCAGATCGGTCAGGACCAGATCGTACGATTTGTTGGCCACCAGGTCGAGCGCTTTGCGCCCATCCTCGGCGGTATCGACCCGATAGCCCTCTTCGGACAGGGTCTGGGTCAACATCGTACGCATCGAATCTTTATCTTCGACAACCAGGATATTCGGCATCTGTTTACCCTCGCACCAACCTGCGGTTATGGAATGTCTACGGCATGGGCTCTTTCCCATATATCGGCGGATAGAGGCAGTGGATAAGGAAGGCCGGTGTGCAATCTTTGGACAATCAGGAGAACGGCGGGGATGATTGCTATGGCAGGGTGAACTCGCGGGTTCGACGGTCGCCGCAGATCGATGCGCCGATCCGGTAGTTGCCCGGCGGCAGACCCTGTTCCATCAGGATCGTCCGCGCCACCGTCAACTTGTAATGCCCGCTTCGGAGGCGCTGCACCATCAGCGGCATGACCACCCGGCCGTGGTTATCGAGCACGTTGGCGGCGACTATACAGGCGGTGTCGACCAGTTCAAAACGCAAACCGGGCGCGGTAGCCGGCGCAAAGGCGGTCGGGTCAACCTCGAACGAATCGATCCGGGCCGAGCGGATCAGGGTCACCAGGTCGGTCGAGATGATCATCTCGGGATCAACCCAGGCCGTCTCCCAGACCCGGTCGCCGGGGCCGGTTTCTTCGCCGGGCCGGCGTTCTCCGCAGCCGTACACCACTAACAATGAGAGCAGGGCGGTGATCAAGAGTCTCATGGCAGATACTGGAATCGCTGTTCGCGAACGAATCCCCCATTAATAGAGAGTTTGACCACGTAGGCGCCCCGACTGGTGCGTTTGTCGGGGGCAAACGGGATCTCAGCCGTCCCGGCCATCATCAGTGAATCGGCCAGGACTACCGCGACCGTATCATCCTTGACTGTCGTCACGGCCAGAGACACGAGCGCCGAATCCTGCGTGAGAGATATCTCGAATTTCGGCTTACTCGGTTCGCCGGTAACCGACAGGCCACTTTCCGCCTCCCACGGCCGATAGGCTGCCTCAACTTTGGTGTATGTCGGATTGCCGCAATCGTTGATCAGCACGGTGTATTCGCCCGACGGAACATAGCGCCCGGAGTCATCGCGCTTATCCCAATACAAATTGTAATAGCCAGCGCGCATCAGGCGATCCATCAGGTGCCGCAACACCCGGCCACGGCTGTCCAGCACATCGACGGTGACGCGGCAGTTGGCCTGCCGACGCAGATCGAGCCAGACCCGCACCCGCTGGGCTTCCTCGGGATCTTTGGGCGGGACAATCAGTTCCTCGTAGGTTTGTCCGGCCTGGACCACTGAGATTGCAAGCACCGCAGACACGAGTGTAAAGACGTACTTCCTCATCTGTCGGACAACATGATTCATGTCGTTGATTATACACGATTCAATGGCGCTTCGGTACGGCTTTTTCATCGACCATTGCGTCGTGCATACACGCCAAATTCCCCTTGGATAGGCCTGACAGGTAGCTATCTTACTGTATAGCTCCGACACATACCGATTCCAAGGGAGGGATCACCTGTGCTCTATCGCTATCTACCGGCAGCCCTGCTCGTCGGCCTGCTGCTCTCCGGTTCGACCGCTGCAGTCGGCGATGTCTCGCGCGCAATTGTGACCGACATCCCCGAAGAAGAGTTGATGGCCACCTATGGCAAAGCGGCCGGCACGGCCCTCACGCCCGAGGACAGCGCGGCTATCTTCGAGACGCGCTTTGACGGCGACACGCTCAAGGTGCTCGCGATCCTGGTCGAATGGACCAACCGCCGGGCCACCTACGATCCCGAGACGATCGACAGCATGCTGTTTTCCCGAAACGTCTACCCGGGCGGCTCGATGGCCGATTACTTCCACGAGAATACCTACGGCCGGTTGACGGTCGTCGGTGATGTTACGGATTGGTACGATGCCGGGGCTTACGATCCAAACTTTCAGTTCGAGTCGATCCTGCCGGATATCGATGACATTGTCGATTTCTCGCAATACGACGCCAACAACGATAGCGTGGCGGATGCGGTCATCTTTGTCCGCTCCGGCGCCGGCGAGGAGGACAGTCATGACCCGAACGACATCTGGTCGTACGCTTTCATCTACCCGCTCGGAAGTGGACCGGGACCGTACGACGGTGTCATGATTTCGCGCTGGAACACCTCGCCGGAGCTTCGCCCGCTGCACGACCCGGCCAACCCGGCCGGCTTCACGGGGGTCGACTCGCTCAACTCGATCCGGGTCTTCTGCCATGAGACGACCCACAATCTCGGTTTCCCCGATCTGTACGACTACGATGACAAACTCGTCTTCTCGACTTACAGCACGCCCAACGACGACAACGACCACCCGGTGTACGACTGGGATGTCATGGGCTATGGCGGCTACGGCTACTTTTCGATCAAAAGTCCGAATCCGAGTCACTGGTGCGGCTACACCAGGATGACGCTGGGGTATATCGAGCCGACCATGCTGTTCGGTGAGCATATCGACCTGGAGATCGATTGCATCCAGACAAACGACCAGAACTCGCTGTTCATGATCCCCATCTCCCCCACCGGCGCCGAGTACTTTCTGATCGAATATCGCAATCCGCACTCGGCGGCAATCTTCGACAAGACCGACTCCGACTTCTCGAGCTGGTTTTTCCCGGACCTGCAACTCGGCCCGGACACGCTCGACCGCGGCCTGTTGATCATGCACATCGATGAGACGATGCCGGCCAACAACGGCACCCCGGATTACCTGAATTACCGGGTGATGGTCGAGGATATCGGCTACAACCCGGCCCGGGACGTGACCTTCAATCCCGCGGGCGGGCCGACCGACAGCGCCCAGTGGTGGTATCCCTGGGAGACTCGCAAGGGCGCCCTGCTTTCCGACGACGTTGCGTTCCAGAATGAATTCTCACCGACCACCACGCCCAACAGCGACACCTACCGGGCCGGACCATCGGGTGTTATCGTCCGGGTCGACTCGATAATCGGCGACAAGCTCTATGCCTACGTCTACAATCCGTCAACGTTCGATGCTGATGGTGACGGGATAGCCTCCTTCAACGACAACTGCCCCGATACCTACAACCCGCAGCAGATCAACGAAGACACCGACAGTCTCGGCAACGAGTGCGATAACTGCGATCTGGTCGACAACCCACTGCAGGCCGACACCGACGGCGATGGTTTCGGCAACGCCTGCGACAACTGCCTGTGGACCTACAACCCGGATCAGCTCGATGACGACGAGGACGGTGTCGGCAATGCCTGCGACTTCCCGGGCGGCAACCCGATGCCCGATACGATCGCGACCGATTGCCTGGAACTGGCCATCCGCCCCAACGGCAATATCGGCTACCGCGGCGCCGGCGGGGTCAATATGGACTACCGGGACAGCGGCGAATGCGACCCGAACGCCGATGTCTACCTGTACGATGGCACCCCGGTGCTGGCATACATGGACGGCAGCGAGAAAGTGGCCGACAACAGCCTGTACGTCACGGAACGTGATACAATTCAGCGTTTCCTCCCGGTAAGCGACGGTATTCACTGGCAGCACGGTGAAGTGGTCGGATCGTTCGAGGAGGCTTGCACGGGCACGTTCGTGACCCATGACAGCCTGCTCGGTATGGACCGGACATATTTCGCGCCCCGAGGTGGCGACTGCAGTTTCATCATTGTCCGCACGCGCGTCTACTCCTACTCCGGTGAGACGGTTAGCGGCGTGTCGATCGGCGAGATACTTGATTTTGACGTGCCCGGCGACCCGCCGTTCAATGTCGGCGGATTCGACGCCGGCCGAAACCTGGTCTATCTGCGTGGTGTTGACTACAACCATCTCGGCTGCCAGCCGTATGATACCCGCTACGCAGGGGCGGCACTGCTGCTCGCAGCCCGTTACTCCGGGACTCTGACGGTTGAGTCGAATCCGACGCTGTTTGGGGGCCAGTCACTTTCGAACAGCGACATAATCTACCAGTTCGGGGGATACCCACCCGATACGCTCTACGAGTTTATGCAGGTATCAGGGTTTGGCGCCTATCCGCTGGAGGACGATCAGCACATCCTGATGACGTACGGAAGCAACGAGACGATCGCGCCCGGCGACACCCTGTACTACTTCACCGCACTGGTGACAATACTCGACGGCAGTGCGTCGATGCTGGCCGGATACGTCGATGACGCCGCCGATCTCGCCGCCGGGCTGATTCAGGGCGCCTGTTGCAGCGGTACGACCGGCAATGTCAATGATGACCCGGCCGGTCAGGTCGATCTGCCCGATGTCATCTATCTGGTCAATGCCCTGTTCCTCGGCGGACCGCAGCCGCCGTGCCCGGCCGCAGCGAATGTCAATGGCGATGCGGGATGTCATGTCGACCTGCCCGATGTCATTCACCTGGTCAATTCGCTCTTTCTCGGCGGACCGCCACCGGCCGCATGCAACCCCGCCTGTAACTAAGAGCAGCTACGCCAAACGACGGAATGTGGAGCCGGCCGCTCAAGTGGCCGGCTCTCTCTTTGGTGCCTACATGAACCCACGATTCCGATTTGGCAATTTTGCGTTACGAGCTATATTGAAGTGGCTGTGTGATGCCGATACGTTACACAAGGGCAGGAAATCCCATGCCAGAACCAGTGCAAACATCTCAGAACAGACTGATAGCGCTCGTCATTGCAGTGCTGACTATCGCAAGTCTCTCCGTGCAGGCCCAGCCCGGCCCGGTTATCTCCGGCCCGACCGTGCTCAGCGGCCCGCACTGCAGACTGCTGTCCTACAATTTCGACGTGCTCACCCCGGGTGGCTGCGAGGATCCGTATTTCACCCTCGTCTCGGGGCCGGGAGCGATTGATCCGATGTCCGGGTTCTGGTCATATCAGCCGAGCGCAGCCGATGTCGGTCAGTCGTTGATGATCGAGGTGCGGGCCGAGTGTCCCTCGGGAGCGACCGGCCCGATTGTGCCGGTTGCGCTCGATATCACCAACGACCCGCCGGTGCTCACGACCTGCCCCGACGCCAGCCTGGTCGCCGATGCCGGCTATGCCCGAACGGTTGATTTCGATGCCGACGACAGCTGTCCCCAGACATTGGTCTACGCTATCATCGACTCGAGCCCAATCGACGGCACCGTGTCCCTGAACCCCCAGAGCGGCGTACTCACCCTGGTCGCCGCCAACAGCGATTTCGGTCGGGTCGATGTCACCGTTTCGGTGACCGACAGCTTCGGCGCAGATACCTGCGCGGTGCGTTTCTTTGTCACGCCTACGGCCTGTCAGGGGGGAATTACCGGAGATATAAACGGCGATGAACGAGTGACGATATCCGATGTGCTGGCTCTGGTCAACGTGCTCTTTTTCGGTATGGACATGCCGCGAGCTACCGTATTTGCCAATGTCGACGGCGACCCGGACTGCCGGGTCGATGTCGCCGATGTCATTTACCTGGCCTCCCACCTGATGCTCGGTGGCCCGCCGCCGGCAAGCTGCCTGGCCGCCTGCGAAGGCTCCGGACCGTTTCTCAATGAAGCGGGCGACACGGTTGATGTCGACCTGCCGGCCGATCTGCTTCCCAATCCACGCTAACCCGCTCCGATCGACAGTCACCTATCCGCCATCGGCCGACTCCGGTTCGAGCAGAGATATACATATCGAAACCCCCGAGCATACTTCTCTGCATCTCACGGCCGGCAGTTGCGGCACGGTGAGAGCCCCTCGCGCAGGGCTTCCTCACGGCTGCCGAACCGCCGCCAGCGATCCGGCGTGTAGGTGTCGGCCGAGCGGCAGCCGGGTCGGTGGAATCGGAATGATGACTGCGACGCGACATAGTACGGCTCCGGCTCGGCCACCGGCGCCATGACGCCGAGGCTGCGGTCGAGCGCCGCCCGCTGCGCCTGCATCATGGCCGCAAAAGCCGGGTGGTCGGTGGGACTGTCCCGAAAAAGGTACAGGTAGCCCAGGCCGTTTTCGATAATGACTTTGTTGACGAGCACGGAATCATCGACATACGCCAACGCCAGCAACCGTCCGTAGCGATCGCGCCGCGATCCGGCGAACTCAAGTTCGAGCGAGCGACCCAGGGCAAGTTCCACCAGAAACTGCCGGGCCTCGTCAAACAGTGGTTCGTCGCGTTCCGGCGTATCGACCCCGAGCAGGCGCAGGCGGTCACCGCCGAGCAGCTCGACCGTGTCGCCATCGATAACCCTGACCACGGTGAAGCGATCATCGGGATGCCGCTCCGGACCGATCTGCTCGACCAGCCGGAAGCCGACCAGCAGGACAATGATGCCGACCACCAGGCCGGTGCGCCAGAGTCTGGTGGAGCGGGATCGGCCGGTTCGTCTCGCTCGAGCTGTCATGGAGAACTCCTCCCCACTGCTATTTGTGGACCGCTGCTGCTGTCCCGCAATATGCCTCAGGATCAGCCGGAGCCCAATCGCTTTTGCCGGAAAACTGGCTATTTCAATGCAGGTTACCTGTCGTGCTCCCGTCTGGTCGAGTGGCGTGGGTCCGGCCGAACTGCCTGCACCATCGGGAGCATGTCCGCCCCGCAACCGTGCTCCCAACGACTGAACTCCCGAGCGTCGATACGCCAGGCGTGCTCCGTCGTGCCACCGGACGGTCAGGCAACCGGTTAGGGCGTGCTCCGAGGAATCCCACCGGGGGCGCGCCGATTGGCGGTCGACGGTTCTCTCGTTATGGTCGCGTTCAACGCCCTTACGTACCGTTGGACGTACGCTACTGCGGATAGTGGCCGGCTACCCCGGCATTTGTTAGAACGGGGACCGGCGCAGGCGGTGATGGGGTTTGGTAAGTCTTTGGCAACCGGGAAAATATTTCCGAATTGGTCTTGACAAAAACGGGAAATGGTGTACCTTGTCCGGTGAGCGTGTGCTTTTCGTTACAGAGGAATCTGAGAGCCACAATATGATTCGACTGTAACGGGTATCTCTTAACGAACTTAGAAAACTGCTAACGATACGTAATTCTCCCGCCGGGAGTAGTCTGTCTATCGTTTCTTCGTGATTCGACCGGACAGGTGTCTGTTAGGCGGCTTTCAACAGTTTGTATTACTACCTCCCCTTACCTCTAGTGTTTTTCTCACCCATAAACCCTAACCGTAAAGCGATATGCTTTGCAGGAGGTAACTAGACCAATTAGCCGGATAACTAGAGTTCTCCAGAAGCAAGGTTTTTTCACACAGCTGATTACTGGGAGCTTATTACAGCAGCAATAGGCTTCCGACTCCAAGATAGGAAGAGAATGAATTCGTTAGTCCCGAGTATGATCTCACTTTTCCCTAGACACCACGAGATCGTGGAATGTTGCCGCAAGGCCGCCGACTCGCTCGGCTGGTCAGGTAATGCTCCCGCCCTGGATGAGCGAATTTATGGTTTTTCCTTGTTAAGGAGGAAATAAATGTTAAGAAGACTGTTAATCGCGGTATTCGTTATCGGCCTGATCACGGCTTTTAGCGGTACGGCATTTTCGGACATAAACCCTGACGGTATCACGTCGAAGGAAATTCAGCGTGGTTCGTCGGTTGTGCCCGACAAGGCTCTCATCCCTGCGACCCATCAGCCCTATCAGGGCACTTTCCGTGCCACCGACTGGGCCGACGTGGACTCGTATCAGATGCAGAGCCGCACCGGCGTTTCCAGCCCTGATACGTCTGCCTGCTACGAGCAGGACTATGTGGACTATGCGGGAACGACCTTCAACTTTGTTTGGGGTCAGAAGGGCATCAAATGGGCGATGCGCTTCGATATTCCGGAAAGCCACAATGCCGACCTGGTCGGCTCCTGGTTCGTGGCCACCGTCATTTCGCCGACCGCCGAGGTAACTCTGGAGGTATATGGTGATGTGGCCGGTGTACCGAACGATGCCGACCTGATTTACACGGAAGTCGTGACCATTAACACTGCAGGCGGACCGGCCTGGTACTATGTACCGTGGACCGCCCCGCCGACCCTGGAAGGTTACCAGAACTACCATATTGCCATTTCGTACGGCACCCAGCCGGGCGATTCGCTGCAGTTCCGTAGTGATGATGGTGGCGATCCGGGCGCCGGCGGTACGGCCACTGGCACCAAGCGCAGCTCGCTCAACACGGGCAGCGGCTGGGTCAGCTGGTTCGACTTTGCTGGTGACGGCTTTGATCCGAACTACTTCCTCACCTCTGAACAGTGCGTGTACTACACTGACTGCTACAATGACTTCGGTCTGCAGGGCACCTCGGTGTACCTGTTTGCGGTTCCTGATCCTGTCTGGAGCGACGGCTCGACCCTCGAGGGTTTCGGCCAGCGCTTTGTGGCGGAAGGTCCGGAAACGCTCACCACTGTTCGGGTGTGGCACTATGCCATTCCGGCCGGCGGCTACTACGATGCCACCAGCACCAACAGTATTACTGTTGAGGTATGGCCGGATGACGGCACTGGTAACATTGACGATTCCGGAGCGCCCATTGCCTCCGAAACCGTCCCTGCCGGTATTGCCAATCTCTTCCCGTTTACCGGCAATGCCGCTGAAGGGTGGGATTTGATCACGGTTGACATGACCTCACGACCGGTCATGTTTGGTCCGTGGCACGTCACCGCCCGCATGACAAGCCCCAACCCGGCTGACGGTCAGCTTCTGCTGGATGTCAGCTCGAACCTCGACGTTCCGTCAGAAGGCGGCTCGGTGTACTTCAGTTCACCTGGCGCCGGCTGGGAGCGCTCCGGTGAAAACACCACCTGGTTGACTGAAAGCACCGGCGAAGAGGTCGGTTGGGACGTTGTCGTAACCCTGTGTAAGGACGAGTTCTACAATTGCCAGTTCCAGGAGACGTTTAATGCCGGTATTTCCACCGGTTACGGCCTGCCTCTGAATATCGCACAGCGCATTCAGGGCGCCCAGGTCAATCGTCTCGATGCTATCTACTGGCAGTTCATCGATCCGACACTGTTCGGTGAAACCACCCCCGACTACGACCAGGAAGTAGTTGTCTGGTCCAATAGCGGTGGTCTCCCCGGTGCCGAGCTTTTCCGCTCCAGTACAATAGTGTTCGGCGATCTTGTTCCCTATCCTGGGTGGAAC
>WJMS01000033.1 GCA_014727815.1 candidate division GN15 bacterium | reverse complement strand
CTGTTTCGAGACAATGAGCTGGTCGGGGCGATGCGCTTCCACGACTTCCGGCTCAATGTCCGCGGCACTGCCGTAACGGCCGGCGGCGTCGGCGGGGTGGCCGTTGACCTGATGCACAAGAAAGAGCGGGTGGCCTGGGAGATGATGCAATTCTACCTGCATCACTACCGCGAACGCGGCGCGCCGATGGCCCTGCTCTGGCCCTTTCGACCCGACTTCTACCGCAAGATGGGCTTCGGATACGGCGCCAAGATGAACCACTATCAAATCAAACCGGCCGAACTGCCGGCGTCGAATCTTCGTCGGCAGGTCCGGTTTCTTTCGGCGGCCGATATCCCCAGCCTGGTCGGTTGTCACAACGAGTACTTCAAACGGCGCAACGGCATGATCGAGGAAAACGAACACGCCTTCTTCCGCATTTTCGGCGCCGATGCCAGGCAGGAAGTGATCGGGTTTGCCCGTGATGGTGTCCTGGAGGGATATGCCGTTATTGCCTTCGACAATTTCGATCCGCACAACTTCATCGGCTACGATCTGCGTGTACATCAGTTGGTCTATCTTACCAGAGAGGCGCTGGCGGGGTTGTTGGGCTTCTTGCAAAGCCAGCTTGATCAGGTGAGGTGGGTGCGCCTGAGTTCGTCCGATGATTCGCTGCATTTTCTGCTGCATGATCCACGCAATGACAGCAGCGTCATAGAAAGACCGGTACATCACTCGACCAATACGGCCGGGGTTGGCATCATGTACCGGGTGATCGATCTGGCCCGGCTGCTCGACCTGCTCGGTGACGATACCTTCGGAGCGGGGGAGATGACGCTCGGGATCACTCTCGAGGACACCTTCCTGCCTCAGGAGAACGGTCGCCGTGTGTTGCGGTTTGCCAATGGCCGGGCCGCCCTGGTCGATTCTGACGCTACCGACGCCGAAATCGCCTTGCCCATGGAAGATTTCTCGTCGCTGCTTATGGGGGCGGTGTCGTTTGAGCGGTTGTGGGAGTACGGCCGGGCGGAGACCTCCGATCCGGCTCTGATCGATCAGGTGACCACGATCTTCCGGACCGAGGCTTCACCCCTCTGTTTGACGGGATTTTAGCACCCGGACGAAGCCGATGACAGTGACGACACGACATCCGGTGCGCACCGGCGAGATTACTCCGCAACCGAAGCAACTGGCTCTGGAGGATACTCCGCCGCGTCGGTACGATGTCATCATTGTCGGTGGAGGTCCGGCCGGTTCGATCGCCGGCCTGCACCTGGCCGACGCCGGTTACGATGTGCTGATTGCCGAGCGCGATCTCTTTCCGCGTGATAAGGCCTGTGGCGACTGCCTGCTGTACGATTCACTCGAGGCGCTCCGACGGGCCGGTCTCGGCGATGACATCGAACGCGAAGCCTGGCAGCTACCATCGGCTACGATCTACAGCCCCGGTCGACATCATTTCGATGTCCCCGGGCAGTACTGCACGCTCCGTCGAAAGACCCTCGACACGATTATTGCCTATGGCGCCGGGACGCGAGGGGCTGCCCTCACGCGCGCCAATATCGTCGATGCCGAAGTCACCACCGATGGTACGGTTGCACTGACCGCCACCGGCCGCAAGGAGAAGCTCCGGGCCCGCCTGGTGATGCTGGCCACCGGCGCGCAGGTGCATCTGGCAACCAAGCTCGGTTTGATAACCCGGCAGGAACCGAGCGCGATCGCGGTCCGCCGCTATGTCAAAAGCAGCTACCGAATGGACAAGATGATTCTCTCCTACGACCGCACCCTGATTCCCGGCTATGCCTGGATCATTCCCCTCGGCAATAACAACTACAATGTCGGCTGCGGCTGCTATATGAAGCCGGGTGTGTCGGTCGGCAATCTCAAGCGAACCCTGCAGGTCTTCCTCGAGCAGTTTCCGCAGGGTCGGGAGCTGATGGCGGCGTCTTCGGCAACCTCAAAACTGACCGGCGCGGCGCTTCGATGCGGTCTGACCGGCGCCGATCCGGTCCACCCCAGCAATCGGATACTTGCGATCGGCGAGACAGTCGGGACGACGTTCCCGTTCACCGGGGAGGGAATCGGCAAGGCGATGGAGACCGGCGAGCTGGCTGCCCAAGCAGTCGACGAGGCCTTTCGCACGAGCGACTTCAGCCGGCTTACGACCTATCCGGCGCGGATTCAGACAGAGCTTCGACCGAAATACCGCGGCTATTTCTTTGCCGAACGATGGCTCTCCCGACCCTGGCTGAATGACTTCGTCTCCTGGCGAATCCAGAAAAGCCCTCTTCTGCAGCAGCGGTTCAAGGAATTCATGTCCGACACGGGCGACCCTCGGAAAGTCTTCGCAGTCGCTACGGTCCTTCGTTCCTTTTTTAGCTGATTCCCGGCGGTGCTAATGCGCCAGTTTAGGCGTGCCAGTTATATTACAGTAATGTAATAACTTGTGATGCTTGACTGTGCGTTCGACAGGGATCCCGGAGGCGCCGGTTGTTCGTAGGTCCGGACTGTTGCCGGCGAAACATCCTTCCGTCAAAAACGTACACTGGGGTAGATGATACGACTATCGAACTGGCACTGATGCGATAGAGGAGCACACGTGCAAAGACTACGAACAATTCTGCTCAGTACCGGCCTCGTGCTGCTCGCCATGGCCGGCGTTCGGGCGGTTGAGATCGCCCAGATCAATGATCTCCGCCCCGGGGAACTCCCCGCGGTCGGCTTCGAGCTCGGCAAGGACGCCCGGGTGACGATCGAAGCGGTCGGCATGCGGCCGCGTCACGCCGACGAAATGACGGTATACGCCTGGATTCTCGATACTGATACCCGTCAGCCGGTCTGGGTTATGCAGGCCCCGGGCACTGATCGGGTTCGCGGCAGCCGCCTGCTTCGCGAGGCCAAAGACAGCGAGATGCTGGAGGCCGGCAAGTACGAGTTGTACATGTACGCCGGGCGCTATTGGTCGTGGAATGATCACTCGATCAATCTCAAGGACATCATTAACGAGATCTTCTCCAAAGACTGGGATGACGAGGATTTGGAGGAGCTGGACAAGTGCTATGTCCGGGTCACCTCCGATGAATTGTCATCCGGTGATATTGGGACGTTTTCGCCCGATGGCGGCTTCCCGGATGCTTTGATCCGCCATACCCATCTGGGCGACTCCGAATATATCCGCTCGGCCTTCAAGCTTGATCATGCCATGGATCTTCGGTTGTACGCCCTGATCGAATTCCCGCGCGGTTACCGTGAGCCGGTCGATCAGGCCTGGATTGTTGACAACGAATCGCGCGAGAAGGTCTGGGAGATCTCCAAGTGGGATGTCGAGTATGCCGGTGGCGGGCGGAAAAACCAGGTGTTTGACGATGAGATCAGCCTGCCTGCGGGTGAATACACCCTGTTTGTCGTCACCGACGATTCCCATTCATTCGAAGAATTCAATGTGGCCCCGCCGTACGATCCATTGAACTGGGGTGTTACCATACTGCCGGGACGCGATTTCAACCGAGGCAGCTTTGCCAGAATTGAGGTCCCCGACCGGGGCGAGGCGATCATCGATTTCACCCGTGCCCGCGACAACGATTACTTCGAGCAGTCCTTCAAGGTCGACCGGGAAACGACCTTGCGGATATACGCGATCGGCGAGTATGCCAAAGGCCATCGCGGTTTCGTCGACTACGGCGCCATCCAGGAAGCCGGCTCCGGTCGGCTGGTCTGGGAGATGACCGAACGCAATACAGCCCACGCCGGTGGCGGCGAGAAGAACCGCATGTACGACGGCACGGTCACGCTAGGGCCGGGCGCCTATACGGCATTTTATGTGACCGATGATTCGCACGCGTACAACGATTGGAACACGAGCCCGCCGTACGATGCACGCAGCTATGGTATGGCGATCTACCCGGTCGACAACGGCGGCTCCGGGGTGGAGCTGGTCTCCGAACAGGAGCTGGTCGATGAAGGCAACCTGCTCGTTCGTCTGACGCGCATGCGGGACAATGAACAGCGCCGGGAGCGGTTTACGCTGAAGGAAGATGCCTGGGTGCATATCTATGCCATTGGCGAAGGCACCGGTGGCCGTATGTATGACTACGCGTATATCGTCGATGAAGCGACCGGCCGCGATGTCTGGGAGATGACCTGGCGCAAGACCGATCATGCCGGCGGCGCCAGCAAAAACCGCGTGTTCGACGACATGATCCTTCTGCCGGAGGGAACCTACGAAGTAGTCTACGTGACCGACGGCTCCCACTCGTTTGCCGACTGGAACTCAACGCCGCCGCGCGATCCGATGAACTGGGGCATTACGATCACCTTCGAGGAGAAGAGATAGCAAAACGCCTCACCGTATCTTATATCCCTTCATTGACCGGGGCCGGTGACAGCGATGTTACCGGCCCTTACTTGTCCGTCTCGAATCAACCGCATTGATGCAGGCATAAAAAAGTACCCCCGTCAGGAATCGAACCTGAATTTCCGGCTCCGGAGGCCGACGCGTTATCCGTTACACCACGGGGGCAGATGATCGGAAGCCTGAGAAGTCGCTTCCGTAAGGCTCATACAATATATGTGGCGCCCGGTTCACGCAACTAGAAAAATGCGGACCAACCGGCGACTGGGACCGCCAACTTTTCCATTGCATTGACGATCCCGTTGGCTATCTTAGATATTCTTTGCGAACGAACGGTAGTCGATACAAATCCCCGGCGGGGGTAGTAACTAATTGACAGACAAAGGATAAGATCATGCGCTGGACGCAGTCGTACATACCCACTTTGCGCGAAGACCAGTCCGACGCCGAACTGATCTCGCATCAGTTGCTGCTTCGCGGCGGCTATATCCGGAAACTTGCCGCAGGTATCTATCTTTACCTGCCGCTGATGCAGCGCGTGATCGAGAAGTTCTCCCGTATCGTGCGTGAAGAGATGAACCGGGCCGGCGGCCTCGAGATCACCATGTCCGTGCTCTGTCCGGCTACGCTCTGGCAGAAGTCCGGCCGCTACGACAAGGTCGGCAAGGAGCAGATGCGTCTCAAGGATCGGCATGAGCAGCCGATGGTGCTGTGCGGTACCCACGAAGAAACCGTCACCGACCTGGTCGCCGGCGAAATCCGCTCCTACCGGCAGCTGCCGCTCAACCTGTACCAGATCCAGGTGAAGTTTCGCGATGAAATCCGCCCGCGGTTCGGCCTCATGCGTGGCCGTGAGTTCATCATGAAGGATGCGTATACATTTGATGCCGATGAAGAGTCGTTTGCGGTCACTTACCAGAAAATGATCGATGCCTACTACGCGACTTTCCGCCGGGCGGGTCTCGATGTCATCAAGGTCGAGTCGGACACCGGCGTCATGGGCGGTAAAGCGGCCCATGAGTTTATGCTGCTGGTCGACACCGATGCCGGTGAAGAGACGATTATCGTGAGTGAAGATGGCGAGTATGCCGCCAACATTGAAAAGGCCGAGTTCCGCGATACCAGCAAAATCGAAACCGAGAGCGAACAGCGCGAGATGGAAACGGTCGATACGCCGGGGGCGGCGACTATCGAAGAAGTCACGGCCTTCCTCAAAGTGAAGCCGACCCGGCTGGTCAAGACGCTCATTTACATGGCCGACGGCAAGCCGGCCGCCGCGCTGGTCCGCGGGGATCGCGAGCTATGCGAGACCAAGCTCAAAAATACACTGGGCGCCAATGAGTTGGCGATGGCATCGGAAGCTGAGATTCAGCAGATTACGGGCGCCCCGGTTGGATTTTCGGGGCCGGTCGGGCTGAAGGACGTCCCGATTATTGTCGACCCGCTGGTCACCAAACTGACCAATTTTGTGGTCGGCGCCAACGCCACAGAGAAGCACATCATCAACGTCAATAGTGACCGCGATTTCAAGGCTACTAAAGTGGCGGATATCACCGAAGCGCGACCGGGTGACCTGGCTCCCGAACATGACAGCAATTTGATCGCCAAGAAAGGGATCGAGGTCGGCAACACCTTTATGCTCGGTACCGGCTACGCGGAATCGCTCGACGCGACCTTTCTCGACGCCGACGGCACGGAGCACCCATGCATCATGGGCTCCTACGGAATCGGTATCACCCGCACGCCGCAGGCGGCGCTGGAGCGCTACTATGATGAGAAGGGGATCATCTGGCCGAAGAATATCGCGCCTTATCTAGTCGAACTAATCCCGATCAGCATGGAAAACGAGAAGCATGTCGAGGCGGCCGAGAAAGTCTATGCGGCTCTGAACGATGCCGGCATTGATGTGTTATGGGATGATCGGGATGAGCGCCCGGGTGTAAAGTTCAATGATGCCGACCTGATCGGCCTGCCGATCCGTCTGACGATCGGGGACAAGTCGCTCAAGGATGGTAAAATAGAAATGAAAGCGCGCAGCGGGACGGAGGTCGAACTGGTGCCGCTCGACGATATCATCGGGGCCGTCCGCGGCCTCGCCGAGAAGTTGCACTGAGCCGTAAAAAGAGTTGCGCGCTAACGAGATAACTGATATATTTGCAGGTTACGCCGGGCATCGGCCCGGCGTGATACGTTAGAGGTCGATGAGCGCTGATCAGAAACTGAAGGATCAGTTGGCCGGGCTGGTCGCCGCGCCGCTTCAGGCGGAAGACTGCGAACTGGCCGACATCGTTCTGTCGCGGTACAAAAGCAGCGTGACGCTGCGTTTTTTCGTGTACTGTCAGGGTGGGGTGTCGCTTGACATGTGCGCCCGCCTGTCACGGGCGATCGGCGACTTGATCGACCGGACCGACTGGTTTGAGCGGGGGTACACGCTCGAGGTGTCCTCGCCGGGGCTCGATCGCCCCCTGTCGACCGAACAGGATTTTCGGTACCGGGTCGGGGAAACGGTCAAAGTGCTGTTTGCCGACCCGAAGCGCAAGAAAGTAACGGCCGAGATCGCGGCTGTCTCCGACGGCCAGGTCACGTTTACACAGGGTGAAGAGGAATTCACCGTGCCGTTGACCGAGATCAGCAAGGCCACGATTGTTTTTTGATGAGGGAGTGCTTGCATGGCATTCGACATTTTGGATGCGATGACCTTGATCGCACGCGAGAAGAATATCGACTTTGACGCGGTGGTGGAGACGCTGGAAGCCAGTCTGCTGGCCGCCGCCAAGAAGAAATACGACTACACCGACAACATCTCGTTCAAGTACGAAAAGAAATCGAACGAGCTGTTTATGATTGCCACCCGGAAGGTGGTCGACGAGGTCAAGGATCCGGTGGTCGAAATCTCGCTCGAGGATGCCCGGGAGATCGATTCGAGCGCCGAACTCGGTGACGAGATCGACATCTTTCTCGACTACGAAACCGAATTCGGCCGTAACGCGATCGCCTCGGCCAAGCAGATCCTCATCCAGAAGATTCGCGATGTCGAGCACGAGCGTATCTACGACGAGTTCATCAACAAGGTCGGGACGCTGGTGTCGGGTATCGTGCAGCAGATCGACAAAGGCAATGTTATTGTCAATCTTGGCCGCGGCGAGGGAATCCTGCCGGTGCGTGAGCAGATTCCACGCGAGAAATTCCGCCAGGGCGACCGCGTCCGGGCGTACATTCTCGATGTCCAGCAGTCGCCGCGTGGGCCGGTGATTTTGCTCTCACGCGTCAACGATGAGTTCCTGCGCGCCCTCTTTGCACTCGAAGTGCCCGAAATCTATGAGCGGGTGATCGAGATCAAGGCGATCGCGCGCGAACCCGGTGAGCGGGCCAAAGTAGCGGTCTACAGTTCCGACGAGCGAATCGACCCGGTCGGCGCCTGTGTCGGCATCAAGGGCGTTCGCGTGCAGAGTATCGTACGTGAGCTGAATAACGAACGGATCGACATCGTGCCGTGGGCATCGAATCCGGAGCTATTTGTCACCCGTGCACTGGCGCCGGCCAAGGTGACCAATATCGACGTGTTCATGCTCGAGAAGAAGATGACGGTCGCTGTCGAAGACGAAAAGCTGTCGCTGGCAATCGGCCGCAACGGCCAGAACGCCCGGCTGGCGTCGAAATTGACCGGCTGGAAAGTGAATATCCTCTCCGAGACCGAATACAACGAGAAGCGCCGTCGCGAGGCTGAGATGCTCGTGCCGGTCGGCCAGCTCGAGGGAGTTGGCGAGAAAATCCGCAACCGGCTGGTCGACGCTGACATCAGTTCGGTACAGCGACTGGCCGAGGCGTCCGTTGAGACATTGAGCCGGATCGAGGGACTCGGACCGAAAACGGCCGAGACGTTGATCGAGCGCGCCCGCGAATTTGTCAAGAAGCTCGAAGAAGAGCATGAGGCCAGGCAGGCCGAGTTGATCGCAGCCGGTGAGCCGGACGAGGAAGAGGTCGAAGACGAGGCGGCTGAAGATGCCGAGGGAGCCTTCGACACGGCCAGCGATGACGAGTCACTTGACGAGTCGGCTGTGGAAGCGGATACCGAAGAAGCCGTGACTGAAGACGATGAGGTGCCGCAGGCAACCGCTCCGGCGCCGGAAGAAGAGCCGGCTGAGACGCCCGAGGAGAGCGCGGACGCACCCGAAGATGAGGCCGACGAAGAGACCGACGAGACCAAGTCGCCGGCCGGCCAGGTCGAATCGGGGGAGAGCACCAGCGAACCAACTGAACATGAAGACAAGGAGTCTGCCTGAGTGACAAACGACGACGATCGATCACACCGGACACCCAGGCTATAGATTCGAGGAGGTAATCAGTGCCAGGCAAATCAAAACGCATATACGAGCTTGCCAAGGAATACAAGATATCCTCGAATGCCATGCTCACCATCCTGAATGAGCTGGGTTTCCAGCCCAAGTCTCACATGTCCGTGGCTACTCCGGAGATGATGCAGAAGGTCGAACAGAAGTTTGCGGCCGAAAAGCAGGAAGCCAAGAAGGACATGAAGCAGAAGACCCAGGCAAAGGCCCAGCCGCAGCCCCAGCAGCAGCAAGGGTCGTCTGAGGAACCGGCCGCCGATGCACCGGTGGTCACGAGCAGTGGCGGGATTAAGGTCAAGGATTCGACCGATAAGCTGTCCAGTGTGCTTCGTCGTATCGAAAAGAAGAAAAAGAAGAAAGAACGTCGACGTAAAAAGGGCCGTCGCGAGGTCGATAAGAGCGAAGTCCAGAAGTCATTCAAGGCAACGATGGCCGGTATCAGCGGCGGAAAACAGCGCCGCAAATACCGTCGCGGCCACGGCGATGCCGAGCATGCCGATGTGATCGATGATAACATCATCGAAGTCAACGAGTATATGTCGGTGGCCGAGCTGGCCCGACTGATGGGGGTCAAGCCGGTTGATGTGATCGGCAAGCTGATGGGCATGGGCGCCATGGCCACCATCAACCAGCGGCTCGACATGGACACGATCCAGATGGTCGCCAGTGAGTTCGGGTTTGAGACCAAAGAGATGGCCGATATCGGCGAGCACGCCCGCGAAGAGGAACAGGAAGAGCATCTCGAGGAACGGGCGCCGGTGGTGACGGTCATGGGCCATGTCGACCACGGGAAGACCTCGCTGCTCGACTACATCCGCAAGACCAACGTGGTGGCCGGCGAAGCCGGCGCCATCACCCAGCATATCGGCGCGTACGAAGTAACCCACAACGATCAGCGAATCGTCTTTCTCGATACCCCGGGTCACGAGGCCTTTACGGCCATGCGCGCCCGCGGGACGCAGATTACGGACATCGTAATTCTGGTAGTGGCCGCCGATGAGTCAGTGATGCCCCAGACCCGAGAGGCGATCGACCACGCCCGGGCGGCCGGTGTGCCGATTATCGTCGCGATCAACAAGATCGACAAGCCGAATGCCAACCCGGACAACGTGCGGACCCAGCTGTCGCAGCTGAACCTGCTCGATGAGGAGTGGGGCGGCAAGACGATCATGGTCGAAGTGTCGGCCAAAAGTGGGATCGGGATCGACAAGCTGCTCGACATGGTCCTGCTCCAGTCTGAGCTGCTCGAACTGAAAGCCGACCCATCGATTCGCGGCCAGGGAGTGATTGTCGATTCACGACTCGAACGTGGTCGCGGCCCGGTGGCGACCGTGCTGATCCAGCGCGGCACCTGCAGTATCGGTGACCCGATTGTTGCCGGCATGTACTCGGGACGTGTCCGCACGCTCATAGACGATCGCGAACGGAAGATCGACGAGATCGGCCCCTCGACCCCGGCGCAGATTACCGGCCTGTCCGGAGTGCCCCAGGCGGGGGACAGTTTCCTGGTTGTGCATGACGATCAGGAGGCACGCGAAATCACGATGAAGCGCAGTCAGATCAAGCGCGAATACGAACATCGCCGGCCACAGGGCGCGGTGACGCTCGAGAAAGTGTTCGATCAGATTCGCGAGGGCCAGATCAAGGAGCTTCGCCTGATCATTAAGGGTGATGTCGACGGATCCGTGGAAGTGCTCTCAGATACGCTCGGCAAGATTGCCACCGAAGAAGTCAAGACGAACATCATTCGCAGTGGTGTCGGCGCCGTGACCGAATCGGACGTGCTGCTGGCGGCGGCCTCCGATGCGGTCATTATCGGTTTCCAGGTTGCTCCCGATGTGCGCGCGCGCGAACTGGCCCGTACGGAAAAGGTCGATGTCCGCCAGTACTCGGTGATCTACGAAGCGGAAAACGACGTGCGCAAGGCGCTCGAAGGACTGCTCTCGCCCGACGTGTCGGAAAACCTGGTCGGTATGGCCGAGGTGCGTGACACCTTCCGTGTCCCAAGGGTGGGTGTGATTGCCGGTTGCTACATTAAGGAAGGCCGGATCAACCGCAAGGACAAGGTACGGCTCCTTCGCGACGGCAAAGTCGTGTATCAGGGCAATATCGGGTCACTGCGACGGTTCAAGGAAGATGCCCGCGAGGTCAAGGAGGGCTACGAGTGTGGTATCGGCATCGAGAATTTCCAGGATATCAAGGTCGGAGACGTGATCGAAGCCTACGAACTGGTGGAAGTGGCCCGCACCCTGCAAAGTTAACCGCGGTTCGGAGCGGTTGGTCGACTGCCGCTCCGGCGCCGCAGCAGCTAGTGAAATCCCATGCGACAATATAAACGCGCCGACAGACTGAGCGGACAGATACTCCGCGACATTTCCGAGCTCTTTCACACCGACATGCCGGTGCCCGGCAACGGCATGCTTACCTTCACCCGTGTCACGTTGACCGACGACCTGCGCTATGCCAAAGTGTATTACTCGTACCTCGGCAGCGAAGAGGATCGCGCACTGGTCGCGCGGTATCTCGAGCAGGAGAAGAACCACGTTCGCTCGCGGATCGGCCGTAACCTTCGTGTCCGGCACATTCCCGAGTTGACGTTTGTTTTTGATAAATCGATCGAAGACAGCATTCGGATTGAACAGCTACTCAATGAAATCAAGCGTGAACGAAAAGACGACGAGCAAGACTGACACCCGCAGCGCAACGATCGTTCGTATCCGAGAGGCGTTCGAAAACGCCGGTCGCATCCTGGTCGTCTCCCATCTCGATCCCGACGGCGACGCGCTCGGGTCACAGCTGGCGATTGGCGCCTACCTGCGTGACCTGGGCAAGTCGGTCACGATGGTTCGGGATTCCGAAATCCCGGAAAAGTATCGGTTCCTCCCCGGTGTTGAAGGTATCGTTGAGGTGTCGAGCCTGCCGGACGACTTCGCGGTCGACGCGGCGGTTGTGCTCGAGTGTCCTACCCTCGCCCGGGTCGGATCGGCCGCAAGGTATCTCACCGATTCCGTGAAGATAATCAATATCGATCACCATCCCGACGCCCTCGATTTGGGCGCTATTAACTGGATCGAGACGACCATGTCATCGGTCGGAGAGATGGTCTACGAGTTCTTCGAGGCGGTCGACTACGACATGAATTCCGCGGTGGCAACCTCCTTATATACGGCGATAATGACCGACACCGGTCGTTTCCGGTATCCCTCGACGACCCGTCGGACGATGGAAATCGCCGGGGCTCTGATCGAGGCCGGCGCTGACCCGCACCATGTCTGCGATATGGTCTACTACAATATGCGGCCTTCGACCCTCAACCTGACCGGCCAGATACTGCATGGTGTCGAGTTCCATTTCGATAACCGGGTCTGCCTGTTGACGATGACCCGGGAGATGCTCAAGTCGGCCGGGGCGCAATCCTCTGAGTCTGAAGGCATGGTTGACTACACCCTGTACAGTCGCGGCGTGGTCGCCGGCGCGCTGCTCAAAGAAGTTTCCGACCGCTGCACGAAAGTGTCGCTGCGTGCTCGCGACGGTGTCAATGTCGCTCAGGTAGCTCATGAATTTGGCGGTGGCGGGCACTTCTCCGCCGCCGGGTGTCAGATCGATCTGCCCCTCGCCGAGGCCAAAGCGGCCCTGCTCGACTTGCTGCGAAAGGCGGTGGATGAGCGGGGCTGAGCGATATCACGGCGTCCTCCCGGTTAACAAACCGGTGGGAATGACGAGTCACGATGTTGTCGACGAGATTCGCCGGGCCATTGGCCAGCGCGGTGGCGGTCATACCGGCACGCTCGATCCGCTTGCCGATGGTTTGCTTGTTGTCTGTATTGGCCGTGCCACGAAGATCTCTCGCTATCTGACGGATACTGACAAAGAGTACGAGGCGACGATTCGACTTGGCGTTGAATCACCGACCTACGACGCCGAGGGACTCGACTCGCCGTGCGAGCAACTGCCCGATCCGGGCCTTTCCACCGAACAGATTGAGGCTGCGCTGGAGCCGTTTCGGGGCGAAATCCGCCAGATGGTGCCGCCGTACGCAGCGGTTCGGGTCGGCGGCAAGCGCCTGTATAAGGCCGCTCGGCGCGGGGAGGAGGTGGAGCGGCCGGTCCGGACAGTCCGGATCGACGACCTGGGGCTGCTTTCGGTCGACGGGCCGGATGTTCGACTTCGGATTCGCTGCAGCAAAGGCACGTATATCCGCAGTCTGGCCCACGATCTGGGCCGGGCGCTGGGCTGCGGCGCCTATCTGGCCGGGCTAAGACGGACAAAAGTCGGTGTATTCTCCCTTGACGATTCGCTGAGTTTATCAGATATTATTCGATTGCACTCTAACTCGGAGTTGGAACAACACTTAGTCCCGATCGAGCGAGTGCTGCCGTTCGCGGCGATTGAGATTGCTGACGACCTGGCCGCGCGGGTGGTCCAGGGACCGCCCATCCGGCAGGCCGATGCACTGCGGTTACGCGGCCGATTTGCGGTCGGCGATCCGCTGCTCTTGACCGACCGCGCCGGGCGGTGTCTGGCGATCGGGCGCGCCGTGATCGGCTCAGAGGAGTTCGACCGGGCAACGGATGCACAGCTTTTTAGTTATGAGCGAGTGCTGAATTGACAACGCATTTTATTCGAGGCCTGAATCGGTTCGTTCGCACCAACGGTAACGGCGCGGTGGCGACGCTCGGCACGTTCGACGGGATCCATCGCGGACACCAGGAGATTCTCTGTCGCGTACGTGACCACAGCATGCGGCACAATCTCGAACCGGTGCTGATCACCTTTCACCCGCATCCGCGGGTGGTCGTGACGCCGAACGACCCGCCAATGCTGTTGACCTCGATTGAGGAAAAGGAAAAGTTTGTACCGGACTTTCTCGACGGCCACGTGCTGGTGCTCGAGTTCAATGACGAACTCCGCAGCTGGTCGGCCGAGGAATTCGTCAAGAAGGTGATTGTGGATACGGTCGGCGCCAAACGGGTCATTGTCGGCTACGACCATCATTTCGGCAAGGACCGCTCCGGCTCGATCGATTCGCTGCGTGAGTTTGGTGAGCGCTACGGCTTCGAGGTTGAAGTCGTCCAGCCGGTAATTGTCGATGGGCACCCGGTGTCATCATCACGGATTCGCCGAGCGCTGAAGGAAGAACGGTTCGACGAGGCGATCAAGTTGCTGGGTCATGAATACGCCATATACGGAACGGTCGAACGCGGTATCGGTCTTGGGCGCAAGATCGGTTACCCGACCGCCAACGTCTGTTACTCGACCCGCAAGCTGCTGCCGACCGAGGGAGTATATGCCTGCTGGGTCGAAGTGGCCGGTCAGTCGCACTGCGGGATGATGTTTATCGGCCAGAATCACTTCAACCCGGCCGAGCGGGTGACGGTGGAGGCGAACATATTCGACTTCGACCGGGACATCTACGACGAGGAGATTGTCGTCTACCCGGTCCGCTACGTGCGCGGCAATCACAAGTATGATTCGACCGAGGCGCTGGTCGCTCAGATTGAAAAAGACAAAGAACAGGTATTGAACATACTATCCGAAGGAGAACGGAGATGCCTCTGAGCAAAGACGACAAGCTCGAGATCATTGACAAACACAAGCTGCACGACAAAGACACCGGATCACCGGAAGTGCAGATCGCGCTGCTTACCGAGCGTATTACCTATTTGACCGAGCACATGAAGATGCACAAAAAGGACTTTCACACCCGCCACGGCCTGCTGAAGCTGGTCGGACAGCGCCGCCGCCTGCTCGACTACCTGGCCGATCGCGACATCGAAAGCTACCGCGACGTCATCTCGAGACTCGGTCTGCGGCGATAAGGAAAGGATTCATGTCACACAAAGTAGAGTTAGAAATCGGTGGACGGACCCTGGAGATAGAAGCCGGCAAACTGGCCAAACAGGCCAACGGCGCGGTCACGGTTCGCCTTGGCGACTCCATGGTCATCTCCACCGTCTGTGCCGACACCGAGCCCCGGGTGGGCTTCGACTTTTTCCCGCTCACCGTCGAGTACCGGGAAAAAGCCTATTCGGCCGGCAAGATCCCCGGCGGATTCTTCAAGCGTGAAGGGCGACCATCGGAAAAGGAAATCCTCTCGGCGCGTATCATCGACCGTCCGATCCGCCCGCTGTTTCCCGATGACTTCCGCGGCGAAACCCAGTGTATCAATTTCATCATCTCCCACGATCAGCAGAACGACACCGATGTCCTGGCCCTGATCGGGACCGCCGCCGCGATCACGATCTCCGACATCCCCATCTCGAAATCGGTCGCCGGCGTGCGGGTCGGCCGTATCGACGGTGAATTCGTGATCTTCCCGACCATCGACCAGTTCGATGAGTGCGATCTCAATATCGTCATGGCCGGTTCGGCCGATGCGATTACGATGGTCGAGGGCGGCTCGCGCGAGGTCAGTGAGGAGGACCTGATCCAGGCGTTGATGTTCGGTCACGATCATATCAAGAAGATCCTGGAGAAGATCGAAGAGTTGCGGAAGATGTGCGGCAAGGAGAAGTTCGAGTACACCCCGGTCAGCATCGACGAGACGCTGATTTCGCGCGTGAAGGAACTCGCCGGGAACAAGTTCGACGAAGCCAACCGGATCGTCGACAAGGAGTCCCGCCGTAACCGCAAGAAAGAAATCCAGAACGAGATTATCGAGGCGCTCGCCGAGGAGTTCGAGGACTCTGAGGGCGATATCAAAAATGTCCTGCACGATATCGACAGCGAGGCTGCGCGTGCCATGATCCTCAAGGAGGAGAAACGGATCGACGGTCGCGGTCCCGACGACGTTCGCGAAATCACTTGCGAAGTCGGTTTCCTGCCGCGGACGCACGGTTCGGCGATCTTCACCCGCGGCCAGACCCAGGCGCTGGTGGCCGTGACGCTGGGGACCAAGTACGACGAGCAGCGGCTCGACGAACTCGAGGGCGAGTCGACCAAGAGCTACATGCTTCACTACAACTTCCCGCCTTTCTCGACCGGCGAAACCAAGCCGATCCGCGGCACCAACCGCCGGGAAATCGGTCACGGCAACCTGGCCGAGCGGTCGCTGCTGCCGATCGTGCCGAACGAAGAAGCCTTCCCGTACACCCTGCGCGTGGTCTCCGATATCATGGAGTCGAACGGGTCGTCCTCGATGGCGTCGGTCTGCGGCGGCTCGCTGGCGATGATGGATGCCGGCGTGCCGATCAAGACCGCCGTGGCGGGGATCGCCATGGGCTTGATCAAGTCGGATGACAAGACGGTCGTGTTGACCGATATTCTCGGCGACGAGGACCATTTCGGTGACATGGACTTCAAAGTGGCCGGCACCACTGAGGGTGTGAATGCCATCCAGATGGATATCAAGATCACCGGTCTCGATATCGATACCATGCGCATGGCGCTGGACAAGGCTCGCACCGCCCGGCTGCATATTCTGGACAAGATGAACGCGACGATTTCCAAGCATCGCGATCAGCTGTCGCAGTTTGCACCGCGCATTATCACGATCAAGATCAACCCGTCCAAGATCGGCGACGTGATCGGCCCCGGCGGCAAGGTCATTCGCTCGATCGTCGAGGAGACCGGCGCCAAGATCGACATCAATGACGACGGCACGGTGCTGATCGCATCGTCCGACGGTGAAGCCGGCCGGGCCGCCGTGGCGCGCGTCAAGGCACTCACCGAGGAAGCCGAGATGGATAAGGTATACAACGGCATTGTTCGGCGTGTTACTGATTTCGGCGCCTTTGTCGAGATCCTCCCCGGCACCGACGGTCTCGTGCATATCTCCGAGCTGGACACGCAGCGCGTGAACAAGGTCGAGGACATCTGCCGGGTCGGTGACCGAATGGAAGTGAAAGTGATCAATATCGACCGCGACGGCAAGATCCGCCTTTCCCGCAAGGCGCTGCTGCAGGGCGACGACCGACGCCCCAGCCACAGCCGCAAGGGATAGCGCGTCGCACCTGAAGAGAGGCTGATGGCTAACCGACAGACGACGATTAGTCAGTTCAATAAGACGACCCTCAAGAACGGCCTGCGGGTGATCAGCGAGAGCCTGCCGGCCGTTCGGTCTGTATCGCTCGGGGTGTGGATCGATGTCGGCTCGCGCAACGAGTCGAATATCGAAAACGGTGTGTCCCATCTGATCGAACACATGGTCTTCAAGGGCACCCGCAACCGCACCGCCCGGCAGATTGCCGATTCGCTCGAATCGATCGGCGGCAGCCTGAACGGGTGGACCTCGCGCGAACATACCTGCTATACCGCCCGGGTGCTTGATGAAGCATTGCCGCAGGCGGTGGATGTGCTCGCCGATCTGACCTGCAACGCCCGCATGACCCCGCACAATCTCAAGCGGGAGAAGCACGTCATAATCGAGGAGATCAAGGAGTCAAAAGACAATCCGGTCGACCGGGTCTTTGATCAGTTCGCCCGCACCTACTGGGGCGAACATCCCCTGGGCTACCCGATCATGGGCAATGAAGACACGATCGGAAACATGTCGCGCAAGCGGATGATGGATTACTACCGCCGCAACTACCAGAACGGTTCGGTGGTGGTCGCGGCATGCGGCTCGGTGTCACACCAGAAGCTGGTGCGACTCGTGCGGGAGAAATTCCGTTTTGGCGATGGTGATTCGCCGCCCGCCGTACGGGCCGACCGGACGCCGTTGAAGCGAATCGATATCGTTCGCGATACCGGGGCCCAGACGCATGTCTGTATCGGCTTCCCGGGCCTGGCCTACGGCTCGATGGAGCGCATGCCGATGATGGTGCTGGCGACCTATCTCGGGGGCGGCATGTCTTCGGTGCTGTTTCAGAAGATCCGTGAAGAGCGCGGGTTGGCCTACACGATCTATGCCTTCCACGACTTCTACCGCGACACGGGCATATTTGGAACGTATCTCGCGACCGACGGTCGGCACCTGCCGAAAGCGGTGGAGATCATCCGCGATGAGTTCCGCAAACTGACCCGGAATCGACTGAGCAAGATGCGGATCGAGCAGGTCAAAGCGCAGCTCAAGGGACAGCTGATCCTCGGGCTGGAATCGACATACACCCGCATGAGCCGGATTGCCCGACTGGAGCTGATGTATGGTCGCTATGTGACCCTGCAGGATACGCTGAAGGCGATCGATGAAGTAACGGCATCGGATGTGCTCAAGCAGGCCAATCGGGTGTTCGATGAAGATCAGATGGCCGTGTCGGTGCTGGGTCCGGTCAAGAAGAACGTGTTGAAGGATGTGCTCTGAGCCGACCCCGATCGTACTGGCCTTTCATAAGATGATGCCCCGGTTCAGCTACGGGGTAACCAACTACCCGCCCCGGCGGTTTGAACAACTCCTGAACCACCTTATGGATCAGGGGTTTTCTCTTACCGGCGATATCGCAATCAGTTTCGATGACGGCTATGCGCACCTGGCCGAGGCGCTGCCGCCTCTCATGACACGGTACAGCTTCCGGCTGATTGTCTTCGTTCCAACCGGCTGGATCGGTCGAGCCAATGACTGGGACTACAGCCGCATCTTCCAAAGCACGCCGCATCTGAGTTTTGATGAAATCAAAGCCCTGGCAGACATCGGCGTCCGGTTCGGCTCGCACGGCCACTCCCACACTGATCTAACCTCGCTCAGCGATGATCAGCTGGGCGATGAACTGACCGGCTCGCGACGTCTACTCGAGTCGGTGACGGGGGAGAGGGTGACCGACATTTCCTACCCGTTCGGTCGGGTCGATCAGCGAGTGCTCTCGGCCGTCGAATCGGCCGGCTATGAGCGCGGCTACACCATGGACCTGCCGACCGATACGGACGAGGCCCTGACCCGGGGGCGGGTGCCCGTCTATGGCTATGACACCCCGGCCGCAGTACTGCGTCGAATCCGGGGCAGCCGGGTAGAGGCGCTGAAAGCGCAGTGCACACACGCCTTCTCGGCCGGGACCGTGCTGCTCAACCGCCTGCGCGGCCGGTAACCCGACCCGTCCGTGCGACAGCGGGTAAAATCTTGCCTGCCTATACCGATTTTGTTATTATGTGCGCCACTTGTCGGGACCGGGTTGGTCCCATGGGAGATACTGCGATGGCGACCGCGAAGAACAAACAACGCTACGACTTCAAACAGATTGAGTCCAAATGGCAGCAACGCTGGCAGGAAACCGGTCTATATGAAACGGTCGACCTGCCGGACAAGGACAATAAGTTCTACATGCTGGTGATGTTCGCCTATCCCTCGGGCGATATCCACATGGGCCATTTCCGCAACTACATTATTGGCGATGCAGTCGCCCGTCGGCAGATGATGATGGGCCGCGACGTGCTGCATCCGTTCGGCTGGGATGCTTTCGGGCTGCCGGCCGAGCGAGCCGCAATCCAGCGCAATATCCATCCGGACAAATGGACCAAATCCAATATCGAGGTCTCCCGCAGCACGCTGCAGAAGGTCGGAATCTCATTCGACTGGTCCCGCGAGGTCGCCTCGTGTGATCCGGACTACTACAAATGGACCCAGTGGATGTTCATCCAGCTCTTCAAGAAAGGCCTGGCAGTCCGCAAAAAGAGCTGGGTTAACTGGGACCCGGTCGATAAGACGGTGCTGGCCAACGAGCAGGTCAAGGATGGCTACGCCGAACGCTCCGGCGCCAAGGTGGAAAAGAAGGAGCTGGTCGGCTGGTATTTCAAGATCACTGACTACGCCGATCAACTGATTGACGACCTCGACAAGCTCCCCGGCTGGCCGGAGAATGTCAAGGCGATGCAGCGCGAGTGGATCGGCCGCTCGCAAGGGCTTGAGGTCGACTTTGTGATCGAAGAGACGGGGGAGAAGCTGCCGATTTTCACCACTCGCCCGGACACCATCTACGGCGTGACTTACATGGCGATCGCCCCCGAGTCGGACCTGATCGACCGGCTCAATCTGACGGGCGACGAAGCCGGGGCAGTGGCGGACTATCGCCAGGAGGCGCTGGCTCGCTCCGAGATCGACCGGGCTGCCGCGACCGGCGACAAGGATGGCGTCTTCACCGGCAAGTATGCGATCAATCCCTTTAATAGTGAGCGGGTGCCGCTCTGGGTCGCCGACTATGTCCTGGCCGGCTATGGCACCGGCGCCGTAATGGCGGTGCCGGCGCACGACACGCGAGACTTCGCCTTCGCCCGCAAATACGGCCTGCCAATTAAAGTAGTGATTCATCCGGATCAAGGTACGGTGCTGGACGCCAGTCAGATGGATGATGCCTACACCGACTATGGTGTGATGGTCAATTCGGAACATTTCAACGGCCTGGCCGGCCTGGAAGCAATCGGTGCAGTCAACAGCTTCGCCGAGGAAAAGGGTATCGGCCGGGTGGTTACCAACTACCGCTTAAAGGACTGGTCGATCTCCCGCCAGCGTTACTGGGGCTGTCCGATTCCGATCATACACTGCGAGAAATGCGGTCCGGTGGCCGTACCGGATACGGATCTGCCGGTGTTGCTGCCGAAAGTCGAGAATTACATGCCCAAAGGCCGTTCGCCGCTGGCGGATGTGCCGGAGTATATGGATGTCACTTGCCCCGAGTGCGGTAACCCGGCGCAGCGGGATCCCGACACAATGGACACGTTTGTCTGTTCCTCGTGGTATTTCCTGCGCTATATCGACCCGCACAACGACCACGAGCCGTTCGACAAAAAGAAGGCCGCGGCCTGGATGCCGATCGATCTCTATGTCGGCGGGATAACCCACGCCACCGGGCATTTGATCTATTTCCGCTTCTTTACCAAGTTCCTCAGGGATATTGGCTGGCTGGATATCGATGAACCGGCGACGCGGCTGTTTAATCACGGCATGGTGATGGATGCGCAGGGTGAGGTGATGTCGAAATCCAAGGGAAATGTCGTCTCGCCGATTGCGGTCATGGGAGAACGCGGGATCGATATCGCCCGGCTCGCCATGTATTTCACCGCGCCGTCTGACAAGGAGGTCGCGTGGAGCGACGAAGGCATTGTCGGGGTCGAGAAATTCGTAATGAACCGGCTGTACCCGATGGTCGAGAGCTATCGAGAGAGTTTCCCGGACTTAAAGCAACACTTCACGTTGGCTGAACTGTCCGGCGCCGACCGCGACATCTATGTGAAGCTGAACCAGACAATCAAGAAAGTCTCGGAGTCCTGTGAGCGGCTGCAGTTCAACACCGCAATTGCCGCGCTTATGGAGCTTACCCGGGATTACGAGCCGGACAAGATAAGCAACGATCAACTGAACGACGCCGTCATCCTCAAGACGATTCAACTGGTAGCGCCGCTGGCGCCGCATCTGGCCGAAGAACTCTGGGAACGCGCCGGGTTAGACGGCTCAGTGTTCAGGTCCGGCTGGCCGGAATACGATCCGGAGGCCATTGTCGGCGACTTGATTGAGATTGCCGTCCAGGTCAACGGCAAGCTGCGCGACTCTATTAATGTGCCGGCTGACGCCGACCAGGCCCAGGTTGAAGAGACAGCGCTCGCCAGCGAACGCATTCAGGCCCATACCGAGGCCAAGCAGATAATCAAGAAGATCTACGTCCCGGGACGGTTGCTGAATATCGTCGTCAAGGGATAGCTGTCGATGAAAGTCGGCCATTCGGGGCCGGTGGAGCGCTCGGGCACGGTTGGTTTGAGATTGGAATATTAACATAATATATATTATAGGACATTGTGCCGGGCCTCAGCCTCAGTCCCGCCATTCCAGGTGCGACCGGTCTCACTCTTCCTCGCGGACCAATCCTATTCGGATTGCCAGTGCAGACCTTCGGATCAACCCATCTGTCTTCGATTAGTCCGATAGGTTCTACCGATTGCCCGGCAATTTCGGCCGACCGACTCGAACAGCGCGTGAATCAAGTCACTCGCGAAACTGATCTGATTAGTTCATTATGGTGCAACGTAATGAAACATGTGAGAGTCGGAATGAAATGGGCGGACAAGTCGCGGGCCTTGCCCCTTCCCCGACCGGAGACTATTTGGCTGCCAGCTCTTCGGCCCGGGCTTCTCGGGCCTCGCGAATCTCGTTAAAGGCCCAGTTCGAGAGCTTCCGGGTCTCGCGGAAACGCAGCCGGTTGCCCGGGCAGCCAAGCAGGACGACCGTCAGTTGGTCACCATGGCGGTCTTCAATCAGCGTGGCGAGGCAGTAATCGGCGGCCCGAATGTACCCGGTCTTGCCGGAAAGCACCTCATAGGGCGAGTAGATCATCAGATTCGTGTTGGCCATCTGGAGCCTGCGATTGCGGCGATTGACTACTGTAACCTTTTGCGATCTTTGCGACGTGATATCGGCGATCAGCTCGTAGTCTGTTGCGTAGTGCAGGACCTTGGCGACTTCGTGAGCCGTCGAGACGTTGCGTGAATCCAGCCCGGTCGGCTCATAAAACACGGTCTCTTTGAGCCCAAGGCTCTTGACCTTGCGATTCATCTCTTCAACAAACGCTTCAATCGTGCCGGAGCAGGCCCGGGCCAGCGCCCGGGTGGCGCGGTTGTCGGAATTCATCAGGGCAGCGTACAGGAGATCCCTCAGGGTCAGTTCATAGCCAACCCGGAGCCGGGAGCGCGATGACCGGTAGGCGTCTTCTTTGGTAATCGTCTGCGTCGAGTCCCAGTTGACATTCTGATCGATCAGGACCATGGCCGAGACGAGCTTGGAGATCGAGGCGATCGACCGCGGGGTTTCGGCGTTTTTGGTGTAAATCACCTCTCCGTTGGCGTAATTGACCGCAATCGCTGCCTTGACATTGAGGTACGGGGTCTTCTCCCGGACATGGTCGAAATCGAAATGATAGGTCGGGTCGGATTTAGCTCGCAGGGCCGGATTGTCTCCCCCCTCCACGAAATAAACCGTATTCGCGGAGAAAAAGACAAACGCGGCCAGCAACAGGAGCACTTTCGGCAGGCTGGCTCGACGAATCATGTTTGCGGTCACATCCCTGTTTACTTGTGACGGACCCAGCGCATCAACTCCGGCAGGGTCGGTCGTTTACCATACATCAGAATACCGATCCGGAAGATCCGTCCGGATATCCACGTCATCAGCAGCGTCGCTGCGACAACCAGAAGGAACGAAACTGTTCCTTCAAACACAATCCCTGAAAAGAGCGAGTAGCTCGTTTCGGTCGGCGCAATGAACATTATGCGCATTATCATCATTGTCGGCGAAAACAGCGGAATATACGACATTACCTGGGCCCAAATGACATACGGATCCCGCACCACCCCGATCCCGACAATCACCGGAAGCATCAGGAAGATCACGATCGGGAAAATATAGTTCTGCGACTCCTTCTCGCTGTTTAGGATAGAGCCGATCAGGGCGAATATCGTCGAATACAGCAGATACCCGGAGACCAAAAAGAGCACGAAAAAGGTAACAATAACCGGGTTGAAGACGACCCGCGATATCGAATCGCTGATCGCCACCACCGTCCCCCCGGTTCCGACCATTATTAAGCCGCCCAGCACGACCCAGACCACCACTGTGGTCAGGGCGGCGGCGCCCAGGCCGAGGACCTTGCCGAGCATCAACTCGAACGGAGTCACTGAGGACAGCAGGACTTCCATAATCCGACTGCTCTTCTCCTCGATTACCGAGCGCATCAGGATACTCCCGTACGAGACAATCATGGCGTAGATAAGCATGACAAACGCCAGCGCTGAGAAGTACTTGACCTCAAACGGGATCGACTCGCCCTTGGTGTCGCGGATTTGCAGGTCGATCCGATTGGTTAAGGTCAGCACGGAGTCGACCGGCAGGTTGACATCGGATTCCTGCAGCCGAATCGACGACACAATGTCGGTCAGCGTCCGCTCGAACCGGTTGATCGCGCGGAAGTCATCGGAATTCGTAATCAGTGTCAGGTTGGTATCGGAGAGCTGCGGATTGGGGCGGAAGGCGAGGACGTATTTCACTCCCTTATCCTGGATGACCTGGGACAGCGAATCGATCAACTCGGTATATCGTTCGCCCTCGGTGGTCCTCAGTTCGAATATCTCGACGATACGATAGGCCTCGATCTCATCCTCGGTGATCGTATACCGCTTGACCTCTTCGGCGAATCGCTCACCCAACTGCATCCCGCTGCGATCGACAATCGCCACCCGCTCCGGCTCCGACTGTTCGGTAGTAGCCAGCAGGCCGGGCAGGAGAATGAACGCCGCCATCAGGGCAGGTGTCAGGAAGATACCCACCAGGAACGACTTTTTCTTGACGACCTGGGTGTATTCCCGCTTGAAGATGACCCAGAACTTAGCCATGATGGGCCTCCTCCCCTTCCCCCATCAATTGCTCGCGGGAGACTTTGGCGGTATCGATAAAAATGTCGTAGAGCGACGGTTCCGAGAGCTGGAACCGGGTCACGGCGACTTTGTCGACTATCTGCTTGAGGATCGCACTCGGATTGGCGCCCTTGCCGAGCCGCAGTTCGAGATAATTGGGGAACTCGGTCACCGAAGCGACCCCGTCGATAGTGCGGACAAAACTACCATCACCATCGATTTCAATCTGGATTGTCCCCTTACCAAACCGCGCCTTCACCTCGGCCATCTTGCCGTCAAGAACCTTCTTCCCGGAAGAGATCATGCAAATATGGTCGCAGAGCTTCTCGGCCTGCTCCATGACATGGGTGGAGAAAAGAATAGTCTTACCGGAGCGCTTCAGCTCGAGCAGGATGTCCTTGATCAGCTCGATATTGATCGGATCGAGCCCCGAAAAAAGCTCATCGAGAATGACCACATCCGGGTCGTGCAGGATCGTAGTCAGAAACTGCAGTTTCTGGGCCATCCCCTTGGAGAGGTCTTCGACCTTGCGCTCTTTGTAGTCGAGCAGGTCCATCCGCTCCAGCCAGGGGTCGATACGGTCTTCGATCTCGGCGAAGCGCTTCCCTTTGAGTTCGGCCATGTAGGTCATGACATCTTTGACCGTCATCTTCTTGTACAAACCGCGCTCTTCGGGCAAGTAGCCGACCCGGTCGGTGAAATTCCGGTCGGCCTCCTGGTTTTCGAAGATGATGCGTCCGGAGTCCGGTGCGATGATATTCATGATCATCCGGATAGTGGTGGTTTTACCGGCGCCGTTGGGACCGATAATCCCATAGATCACACCGCGCGGCACCTCGAGCGAGAGGTCATTGACCGCCACCTTGTTGTCGAACTCCTTGCGAACCGAATCAAGCACCAGATACATAGATGGTTGTCCTCACATGGTTGGCATATGGTAAGAATCCGTGTTACCCCGTCAATAAAAAACAGCGAGCCTACGTCGACGCCTCGAGCATGGCCATGAATTGAGCGGCATTATCGGCCGCCTGGCCCTCATGGCAGTTATTGAAGAAGACATAGACCCGCTTGTGTTTCTCAGCCAGTTTTCGAACTTTCGCCTTCCACTCCTCGAGCTGCTCCGGGCTGTACAGGTAGTCGTAGCGCAGCGGACCGCCATCCCACCACTGCTCGGCGTTTCGCCCGTGCAGGCGGACATAGGCGGTATCGGTGGTTGCGAACGCATCAGGCGCCAACAGATTGGGCAGCTCAGGTTCATCGACACAAACGTAGCCGATCCCCTCGGCCTTCAGCCGATCATACATTTGACGGTTGACCCAGCTCTTGTGGCGGAATTCGACAAACAGCGGGTGCGGCGCGACCCAGTCGCGGCAGCGGGCGATGTAGTCCAGCGATTGTGGCGTGAACTTGAAGGAGTACGGAAACTGGGCCAGCAGGCCGGACAGCTTGCCTGCCTCGGCCACCGGCTGCACACACTCCCGATACTCCTCGATATCCTTGTCCAGGTCCCGGCGCTTGTGCGTAAACGACTGCGGCACCTTGACCATGAAATCAAAGCCCTGTGGCCCCTTGGCCACGATATTGTTCATTACGGCCGGATGCGGGATGCGATAGTAGGTCGAGTTGATCTCGACCGTCGGGAAGTGCTGCACATAGTGGTCCAGCATCTTCCCTTTCTCGATCTTCTCCGGGTAAAACTTGCCCCGCCAGTCCTCGAAGCTGTAGCCGGAGGTACCTATACGTACGTTATCCATGGTGTCTAACTGTTTATCAGGCAGTATCTGCTCCCTCGGGATCGTTACCAGAGATACGCGAGATTATTCACGAGGTTGCGGCAATATCGGGCGGAAACCGGGCCGATTCAATCACTTTTTGATCTGCTGAAATCGTACGTAACCGCATTTGGGACAGACCCATTTGCGCTGTTTGTGGAAGCTTCGCTTTAGTTCTTCCATGGCCGTCTTGCAGCGGGGACAGATCATACTGGTACAACAGCCCGGATCAGTTGATGATCCGAAGGAAATCGGTCAGCAGGAACTCCATTCGGCCAATGAAGGTCGACATGCGCGACATGACCGTGTAGCCGAATGTCGTGCCGAAGAAGATCATCAAGAAGTAGGTGCCGAGCTTGGCCGTCTTGCCCCACCAACCGACCTGCTCTCGGCTGAAATAGAAGTAGATCAAGGTGCTGAGGACTCCCACCAGGATCACCAGCATGGAGATATCCAGGGAGCCATCGGCGATCACCGGGGAGACCGTCGCCGAGAGCTGCCGAAGCGTTCGGGCCTCGAGCATCGCCGGGATCGCCACCCCGGCGCCGGAGCCGATTAGAACGCCGATCGGAATGCGCGATAAGAGCGAGGTCTTCTTAAACAACCGGCCAAACATCATCAGGCCGAGCAGAAGTGGCACAAGCAACCACCCCTCCCCCGCGCCAAACAGCGGTTTAAACAGGAGGGCCATCAGCGAGTTAGTCCAGGTGATCACGAGAATATAACCGATCGCCACGCCGATCAGAATCGACTCAGCCATCTTGTAGATCGGGTTGTCCCGGTAGAGGAAAGTCAGGATCGCCAGGGTGAGGATGCCCGCGACAATGGTGCCGATATCCATCAGCGCTTCCTCCCCTTCTTACGGTTCAAGAAGTAAACGACATTGCCGGCGATAATCATCAGGATGACATAGACATGCGCCGCGGTCTGGGCCAGCATGCCGCGCAGGCCGCTGCCGCCGCGATGGATGAGCTGTTCGTATTCGGCGGCGCCCCGAAGGCCGCCGATCATGGCATGCATCTGCCCCGAGGCCAGGTACGGGTCATACGTGGTAACCATTGCCGCCGCCACCGCCGCCGATACCCGCACGCCATACTGGTTGCCGGCGTACTCGACCCAGTGGGTGGTCAGGGAACCATCGGCGATTGAAATGACCCCGTCCACTTGCTCATAATTGGTGATACCGGCAAGCATCGGCAGGTCATCGTACGGTCGCCCGAGATAGTCCTCCGGGAAGGTCTGTCGGATCGACTCGCCCATGGAGAGCATGGCTGCGATATACTGCGGCTTGAAGCCAAGGAAAGCGTAGTCCTCGCCGTACACCTTGCCGTACTCCTTGCCCACCTGCTCCATCAAGCGATAGCCGATCCCCGTCCCCTCGGCCAGCAGGGCCACACCGATCAGCTTGTGACCGTTAGCGAACGCATGCCTCAGGACGGCCAGCGCCAGCGGACGGATTTCCGGCAGCGAAGAGGCCTCATGGTCAAACGAAAGCATCAGCACCGAGCCGGGCGGGAGGTTCTCTATATAGTCGTGCATCCGCTGCGTGTCTTGTGAGACTTTTACCCCGAGGTCAATCTGGAGCAGCATGCTCAGCAGGATGACCAGAAAGAGGCCGAGGAAGACCCAGTGGCGTGATTCCAGACGCATCACTTCTCCCCTCCCAGCCAGGTGCGCTCGATACCGATCAGGACGCGAACCGAGGTGGTCAGCGAGCCGAGACCGATACCAATCAGGATAGCCCGTCGGGCTGACATCGCCGGCGTCGTCCGGACCCACTCGGCAGCCTCGGGGATCCGCGCCCAGAGCATATCACCGATTGTCGAGCGTGCGATCAACATCAGCAGGGCCGCCCCGAGCAGGATGGCCGCCTGCATTGAACGCGCCCGGAAGCCTCGATATGAGGCCGAGGCAACAAAAAAGGCCAGCAGCGCAAAGACGGTGGACTGCATCGGCACCTGGATATTCTCGAAAACCCACATAAACGGGCTGCCGCCCTTCAGTCCCCAGATGAGCGCCAGAAGCGGCATGGTGATCACGCCGACCAGCGAAGCTATCCGATACGAACGATCCTCGCCTCGCTCGATGCCGCGAAGGTTGACCCGGACAAAGCTGATCGCCCCGACAATCAGGGTGAAGGCGAAGATAATCTGCCAGTAGTCGAGCGTAACGGTCAGGTAGATCGACCGGGCAGTCGGGTGCGAGGAGAAATAGCAGAGAAAGACCACCAGGCCGAACAGACCGCAGATAAGCTGAGGGATCCGCCGTCGCATCAGAACCGCCACCAGGTTGAGTCGGGTGCGAAGGAGGCCCAGATGACGGCGATCAGCAGCAGAACCATGATGATCAGTTTCATCATATCCTGGGCGCGGACCGAAGCGAGGATTGACTGGTCGCCCGAGAGATAGCCCGAGGCAGCGAACAGCTCCTCGCCGATCAGGGTGTAATCACAGGCGACTATGAAAAACGAGAGCTGAATAGTTGAGTCGGTGCCGGCGATCTGGATAGCGCCCACGAAGTTGCCGGTCTCGGCCATGATGAGTGACTCGGCCTCAAAGGTCCCGAGCAGAAAGATCGAGGCCGGCTCGAGGCGGGTGATCAGTCCCTCAACCGCGGCCGCGTAGCCGAATTGCGACGAGGACACGTAGCGGATGTTGTCTTCATTGAAACGATCCGCCAGGCCTTCCTGCACATAACTTTCTTTAACCACCTCCTGGGCCACACTCATGATAACCGGGTCGTGGGTCGGGTAGACCAGCTGGCAGTCGTAGCGGGCCGCCCGTGCAGCGACGTGACTGAGGATGTTCATTGACGCTATCGTTGTCGGGCGCTGGATATCACCGCCCCAGCCGGGTGTATACAACAACGGGCGAGCCATTTCGGTAGCGCGGCCGATCGCCTCCTCGACTGCCTCGAGCCCGGCAATCTTGCGAAGCTGGAAGCGCTCCCGGCTGCGGCGATGGTAGGTGGCGATCAGGACGATGCCGATGGCAATGATGGCGGCAATCAGGATCGGCAGTTTACCGGTGTCAAACCACGGGGTACCGGTTGCAATGATGTTGACAAGCACGAGTAACGGCATCAAACCGATTCAAGCTCGGGGCTCGGCCATATGCAACTAAAAGATTTTTGTTTGACCCCGCCGGAGAGGGCGGCTTAATTACAGCTCGATTGAAAAGTCCGGCAGCAACAAAACCGAAAGCGACTTGCATGAAACGTGTACTTATACTGGCCATAGTAGTGCTCCTCGCCGGAGCAACCGTATCAGCCGAAACGACCCTTGAGTGGTGGCAATTCTGGACCGACCCGGCGGTCAAACCGGTCATAGACTCAATAGTGACCGAATTCGAGTCGGCCCATCCCGATATCAATGTCAACGTGACCGATTTGACGTGGTCGAACGGGCACGAAAAAATCGTGATCGGTTTCGCCTCGGGTCGTGGACCTGATGTCGTTGAACTGGGCTCCGATTGGATCGCCCAGTTTGCGGCCAGCGGCCAGATTGCTGATCTGACCGATGACCTGGGCGCCGATACGGCCGGTTTCCAGGGATGGGATATGGCTACCTACGAAGGCGCCATCTACGCGCGACCCTGGATTCTGGGCACCCGGGTGGTCTTTCTCAATCGCGACCACCTGACCCTGGCCGGCTTTGATACCACCTGGTTGCCGGTGTCGTTCGCGCAGTTCTACGATGCCATCCATCGGATCGATTCAGCCGGTCGATCGCAGGGGATCTACGGCTGGGGCTCGAATACCGCCGAAAAGCACCGCCTGTACAAGAAGTTTCTGCCGTTCTTCTGGTCGTACGGGGCACAGATCTTTACCGATGACCGGGAGTACTGCGTTCTGTCGTCCCTGATGGCGGTGGAGGCGCTGAAACAGTACAAGAAGTTGCACGACCTCTACGGCTATGTCGACAGTCAGCGGGGTATCGAGGATGCCTTTCTCAACGGCAACGTTGGTGTCATTCTCTCCGGGGACTGGCTCCTCAAACGGATCGAACTCGAGGACCGGGACATCAACCTGGCCAGCACCCTCTTCCCCGGTCCGCAGTATCCCGGCCGGTCGTTTAAAGGGGGCGAGTTTCTGGCAATAAGTGAAATGAGCGACCATCGTGAGGAAGCGCTGACGTTTATCGAATTCGTCACCAGTCCCGAGAATCAGCTGCGATTCTGCAAAGCCAACCGCTCCGCGAACCCATCGAGCCTGACCGCTCAGCAGGACGCATATTTCCAGGACAACATCCACCTGCAGACCTTCATCAAGCAGATCCAGTTCGCCAAGCACCCGCCGGTCGATCCGGACTGGGTGTATATCGAGGATGAGATCGAGCAGGCAGTCGAGGATGCGCTGTTCGGTGACGGTCTGCCGGCAACCGCCCTGCTTAAAGCGCAGCAGCAAATCAGTGAGATTATGGAGCAATGACCTCGCGTCGGCTCAGCCGATTTCTGTTCGCGTCGCCCTGGGTTCTGAGTTTTGTCATTTTCTGGGCCTTTCCTCTGCTCTACAGCCTGTGGATGGGCTTCACCGACTATCGCCTGCTCAGCCGCAGCGGGCCGGAATGGGTTGGTTTCGACAATTACGTCGCGCTGTTCAGCGATTCCGATTTCCTCAATTCGCTCAAGAACACCTTTATCTTTGTAATCGGGACGATCCCGGTCACGACCGTGATCGCCCTGGCGCTGGCCCTGCTGGTCAACCGAGAGTTCAAAGGACGCGGGATCTTTCGCTCGGCCTACTTCCTGCCATGGGTGACCTCGATGGTGGTCGTGGCGCTGATCTTCACCAACCTCTTCCAGCGCGGCGGCTATATCGCCCTGCTGGCGCAGATGGTCGGCCTGGACGTGCCGACACACGGCTTCCTCTACGATAGCTCGACTGCACTCTACTCGATCATGGCGATGGATGTCTGGATGGCGGTCGGCTACTACATGCTGATCTTCCTGGCCGGCTTGAAGGCGATTCCGGATGAGCTGTACGAGGCGGCCGAGATATCGGGGGCGTCATCACTGCGGCAGTTCTTCACGATCACGCTGCCGCTCCTGCGACCGGTAGCACTGTTTATCCTCGTGATCAACTCGATCAAGTCGTTTCAAGTATTCGTTGAGATATTCGTGATGACCAAGGGCAAGTTTGACACATCGACGGTCGTCTACTTCATCTATGAAACCGGTTTGCAGACGCAGTTCAAGTTTGGTTATGCCTCGGCGGCGGCCTATGTGTTGTTCGTCATAATTGGCTTGTTCTCCCTGCTCCAATTCACCGTGATACGACGGAGGCAGCCGCTGTGGTGAGGTCACGCTCGATTGTCGGCAGCATCGTGCACTATGTCGTGCTGGTCGCCATCCTTGCCGTGATGGTGGGGCCGCTGGTGTGGATGGCCCGTGTGGCGTTACTGGACAAGACGGCTACGCTTTCGCCCGATTCCCTGCTCAGCACGGCGGTTACCCTGCAAAACTTCATCGACCTCTTCACCCAGAGCGGCATGGCCCGGTACATGTTCAATTCGCTGTTTGTCGCGGTAGCGGTGACAGTCGGCAACATCATCTTCTGTGTGATGGTCGGCTGGGTACTCGCGCGTCACCGGTCCTGGTTCACCCGGTTGTTGTTCGTAAGTGTGGTGATCGTACTTATGATCCCGGTCCATATCGTAATCATTCCACTCTATCTCATCTGCCTCAAGGGTGGTATATACGACACTTACTGGGCGCTGATCTTGCCGTTTCTCATAAACCCGATCGGGATTTTTCTGGCGCGACAGTATATCGAAACGATCCCGCCCTCGATGGAAGAGGCGGCCCGGGTCGATGGCGCTTCTGAGGCGCGGATTCTATTTACGATTGTGATGCCGATGGCCAAACCGGCCATTGCCGTACTGGGTGTCCTGGCCTTCATCACCAACTGGAATTCATTCCTGTTCCCCTTCATTCTCACTTCGAGTGAGAGCATGCGCACCCTTCCGGTGGCGCTGGCCATGCTGCAGGGCCATCAGGCGATCGACTGGCAGCATCTGATGGCCGGATCGACCCTCGCTGTCCTGCCCGTCCTTGCATTGTTTTTCATCATGCAACGGCAGATCGTTTCAGGGGTCACCGCGGGTGGTATCAAACAATAGGAAAGTTTTTCCGGGACTGTCGGCGGATCATGGGGAGGTGGATTTTTCGCTTGCTTTGGCTGCTGTCGGGCAATAAGATAGGATCAATCGACGACCTTGTGGTGTTATAAAACTGGAGGAAGGAAGGATCAAACACACATGAAAACATTCGTAGTCATGACACTGGCATTGAGTCTGCTTTTGATCGGCTGCGGCGTCAACAAGGAATACGTCAACGAACAGATCGCGCAGTCTGAATCCAGAATGGGCTCGAGAATCAATTCCGTTTCCGAAACAGCCGAAGCCAATGCTGCCGACGTTCAGCAGTTGCAGCAACTGGCTCAGCAGCTTGAAGAAAAAGCTGACATGGCAATCAACAAGGCCGCCGGTTTCGAAAACTATCAGATCATCTGGGAAGGCACGATCAACTTCGAGTTTGATCAGTATGAGATCACCGATGTTGCCGCCGGTATTCTCGATGAAGCCGGGATGAAGCTCGAAGGCAACCCGGGTGCAATTATCGAAATCGCCGGTCACACCGACCGCACCGGCCCGGCGCGCTACAACCTGATCCTCGGTGAAATGCGTGCCACCGCGGCCAAGCGCTACCTTGCCGACCGGTTTGGCATCTCATTGTACCGCATGTTCACGACCTCATATGGCGAGGACAAGCCGACCGCGATGCCTGATGAACAGAACACGCACTCCCGTAACCGTCGCGTGAGCCTCACCATCTGGGGCAATGTCAGCAGCAACTGAGCACATGCGCTGAGTTTCGGATAGAAGATCAAGGCGGGACCACTCGGTCCCGCTTTTTTTATGCCTGGAAATCGCTACTGACTTGTTTTCGCAGGACAGCTCAGCGGAAAGTGATCTCGATCCCCGACGTTTCGAAACGAGCACGAACGGCGACCGTGTCCTCGACCGCCGTGCGCGGTTCGGAGAAGGTGTAGGGAAACAACGAACCGTTGCTTGGTTCCCCGTTGAGATCGCTGTCGATGAAGGCCGACAGCAGATACTTGCCCGAGGGCAGGTCGATACGGAAGCGGTTGCCTCGGACCGGGAGCGTAAAGGTCTCTTGCTGTCCGACACGATCGAACACAACCATCACCGTCTCCCCTGTCCGGTCCGAAAGCTGTACACTCACTTGCCCGGCAATAGAGCCAAGTGAATCAGTATCGTAGATGCTGAATGAGTATGTGGTCAGCGAGTCCCCCAGCAGGTTGCCGGCCCGGTCGATCAGGTCGAACTCGGTGACATCGAGCCGGTAGCTATTGCCCGGGGTAAGGCGTGCGGTGAAGTCGAGTTGGAAGGGATCGCCCCAGCTGTTGGCTACCGGTATCGGTAGCGTGTCGTTTTCGAGCAGGGCAAAAGTCGCGGGAGTGATCGAGTCGCGGTCCAGCGGCTCGGAGAACAGCAGGCGCATCCGCGCCTCACGCAGGAACACCCGGGCGTCCTCGGGATGAAACGAAGTAATAGTCGGCGGCGCCTGATCCTCGCGGCGCTCGACCGCGACACTGTCGAGGGTCACCGCCGGGCGACTGGCATCATACGTTATCTCCAGGTCGTACAGTCCGGGCTCGAGTTCACCAAAGTAGAGCGTGGCCGACGACACTGAGTCCTCATCGCGCTCCAGCAATCCCAGAGCCGCGACCGTCGCCACGGTTTCATCAATGGCCCGCAGCAGAGCGTTACCCGGTTCACGAGACAGCAGATCGATCGGCAGCGGACGGCTGAAGCGCACCCGGAACAACTTGTCCTGGGTGTAGGTCGCCGAGATGATCGCAGCGCTGGTAGTGTCGCGGGAGGTCAACGGAAGCGTCAGGTCATACAACGGAAGGTCGCCGGATAGATCGATCTGGCGGTCCGGAACGCCAAACGATTCACGAATCGGATTGAGCACCTCGTTGCGGTTCTGATCGCGCCATGCCACCAGACGAAACTCCTCCGGCGGCAAATAGCTGAATGAGAAGTAGCCGTCATCATTAGTGATTGTCTGATACTCCGGCAAGACAGAATCGATCAGGGTCGTGTCGCTGAAGTAGCTCATATCGAACAATCCAACATGGGCGGCTCCCACCGCCTGACCGTTTTCTATCACGTGTCCTGCGATCGAGCCGCTGTCGAGACGTTCGCCGGTTGTGAAGGCGATCGTGATACTCGTGTCGAGTTTGTTGCCGCGAAGGTCGGCGATTGTCGAGGCGATCGAGACGAGGTATGTCTGATTGGTCTGGAAGCTGTCGGGCAGGGTGATGACGATGTCATCGGCGCCCCAGTCGATATCGGCCTGACGGTCGGGTCGCGGCGCGATGAACACCGGCTGGCCGGTGCGTGGACGGACAATGCGCTCGGAAAACAGGAGCCGGATCTTGTTGTCGGGCGCGACATTGGTGGCGCCGTCGGCAGGCGTCGCTTGCAGCAGAGTCGGGCCGGTCTGATCGATCGGACCACCGGGCGGCTGGGCCACCTCGGCACAGGCAAACAGGAGCAGTAAAGCGGCCGCGACAACACTGCGGCCCTTCCACTCCGGAGTACTGGTCAACGGTTTATCTTCTCCCTGATCGCATCGTTGTCGGGCTCCAGTTCCAGCGCCCGCTGCCACCACTGGCGGGCCAAATCACTGTCCCCGACCGCATGGTAGGCATCGCCCAGATGATCGAAAATGACGGCATCGCTGTCAAGTTGAACCGCCTGCTCGAGATACTTGATCGCCTCATCGTAGTTGCCCAACCTGTAGTGAACCCAGCCGTAGCTGTCCAGGAAAGCGGCATTGTTGGGCTGAAATCCGACCGCTCGTTCGATCAGTTGCCGGGCGTAGTCGAGCCGCATGTTGCGGTCGGCCAGCATGTAGCCGAGGTAGTTGAGCGCCTGGGCGTTGTCCGGGTCGATTTCCAGAAGCGACTCGAACGATTGAATTGACGAGTCAATCTTGTCCGACTGTTCATAGATCACCGCCATGTTGAATAACAGCGCGCTTCGCCCGGCCGGGTTGCTGACCGAGGTTAATCCCTCGCGGTACGTATCAATGGCGGCGTCATCGTTATCCAGGTTGCGCAGCGCCAGGCCTTTGTTAAGCCAAAGCCCGGCCACCGTATCGTTGCGTTTGATGGCTTTTTCGAACTGTCTGACCGCATCGCTGAACTTGTCCTGGCGCAGGTCAATCTCGCCGAGATAGGAGTAGTTGAACCAGTTGCGGTCACCGGAGTCAATCAGGTCGGTGAAGACCGAGTCGGCCTGCTGCAATGAGTCGAGATCAAGGTAGATAAGGCCGAGTCGCCGACGGACATGCTTGTTGTCGGGCGCAATCTGTGCCAACCGCACTGAGTGTGTGAGCGCCGCCGGAAGGGAGTCCTGCTCAATGAAGTGTGAAATCGCCAGCATGTGGACCAGCTCATTCGACGGATCAGCGCGAAGCGCTTTGGCGAAGTAGTAGCTCGCCGAGTCGGCCGGTCCCTGCTGGGCGTAGATCTCCCCCAGCCCGGCCATTGAAATCACATTGGCGCGGCTGCTGTCGATCAGGACCGACTTCTGATACGCCGCCCTGGCCGAAGCCCGCTTGCCGAGTTGTTGTTCGATCCGCCCCAGTTCCTGCCAGGGGCGATAATTGTCCGGAACCAGCCGGGCCAACTCACGATAGGCCCACGCCGCCGAATCAAGCTG
>WJMS01000272.1 GCA_014727815.1 candidate division GN15 bacterium | reverse complement strand
GGCAGGAATACAACAAGTTTTTATTGTTCGAAATCGAACACGACTTTATGCACGCTGTCGGCTATCACCACCAGCGTATCCATAAGCGTGCGGGTTCCACCGCCATACTCGAGTGTCGCGCCGATGATATGACGGCCCGGCTTCAGCGTGAACGTATAGTTCGTCTTGTGCCGCTGCACCTCCCCGTTGATCATAAACGATGCCCCGCGCGGCTGCGAACCTACCCGCACTTCCCCCAGCCGGGGCTCGGGAGGCTCGGGCGTTGGCTCCGGCCGCGACGGCATCGAGAATTCAAACCACCGAGCCACCGTCTGATCGGCCAGTACCGCCAGCGTATCGCTGAGCGACTTCTCCCGTGAGCGATCGTTCTCCACCCGTACGAAATACCTGCCGGTATCCAACTCGGCGCGGTAACTCGACTCACCCGATGCCTGCAACTCGTCATTGATAAAGATGTCCCCGGATGGTTCCACCCTCAGCGAGAGGACGCCTTTCACCGGTGAGGGCAAGTCGACGACAAACGACGCATACTGCGAAGCCTCTCCGGGACCACCTTCACTCGTGACCGGGTAGAGCCGCCAATAATACTGCCCGTTTTCCAGTTCACCCGGCAGCGTGAAGCTGCCGCCGGTCAAACCGGCCAGGGTTCGGCTCGAACTGAACGCCGAATCTGTCGCATACTCGAGGATAAACGCCTGCCGCTCGGCCTCATCGCGCCACCGAAATACCGGCGCTGCCGCCGTGCGAAGCGTATCACCTGCGGCCGGCTGGAGTAACTCAATCCCCGCTGCCGGTGGCTCACCCCCCGATGGCCACAGCCACCAGACCGCAATCGCCACCACCACTACCGCCGCGGCCGGCAACAGCCACTTCGGCAAGCCGGAGCGCTGCGGACGACTCGGCTGACCTCCCGGGGCCGCCGAGACCGTCTTCTGCGAGGAAACACCATTGACCTGCGCCATTGCGGCCTCGATCGCCCCACGCAACTCCCCGGCCGACTGATACCGCCCCTGCGGCTCCTTGTCGATTGCCTTGAGAATCAGCTTCTCCACCGCCACCGGGATACTGGAGTTGATCGAGCGCGGCGATGGTGTCTCGTTGAACAATTTGGCGTCCCGCATGGCGAACTCATTGTCAGCCTGAAACGGCAACTCACCGGTCAGCAGATAGAACAAGGTCGTCCCAGTCGCATAGATATCAACCAGCGCGTAATTGGTGTCTTCCGTCGGCGTGAACTGCTCGGGCGCCATGTAAGCCGGGGTGCCGCACGCCGTCCCGGCCAGGGTCAGGTTTGGATCGCTCTCGGACTTGGCAATGCCGAAATCGATAATCTTGACATTCCCCTCCTTGTCGATCATGACATTGCTCGGCTTGATATCCCGATGGAATATCCCCCGCTGGTGCGCAAACTCGAGCACCTCGAGCACTTTCAGCGTCACACTCAGCGCCTCGTCGAGCGGCAGCCGACCGTCTTGCTTCAGGCGGTCCTCGAGCGTGTCTCCCTCGATATATTCCATCGCAATGATGAGATTGTCATCCTCGTGGAAGAAATGCCGGATCCGGCAGATATTGGCGTTGCCGTCCAGCAGCGCCAGCTTGTCGGCCTCCTGCCGGAAACGATCGGCCAGCTGGCCGTCGGAAACGACCTTCAGGATCACCCGTAGATTCGGGACATCACGGTGCACCGCCAGATAAACCTGGGCCATGCCACCGGCGCCGATCTTCTCGAGCACCCGGTAATTACCTATATATCGCTCGTCCATCGCCTAAGTATAAACTCCCGCCGAATCGACGGCAATTGGATTGATCTGCAAGCTGGTCGTTCTCTTATATGCGCAAAACATAGCTACGGTCGACAGCAATTTCCCGGCTATTCACCCAGGTATTGATCCAGAATCTCTTTCCACTCCGGCAGCTGTATCTCGTTGAGCAACGCCCGGTTGATCGGCTCCCGCAAGTGGCTGTCCTGAGGCAGACCGATGGCGTAGTCTTGCCGGAAAAATGTGACCGGCAAAATCTGCACCCGTCCGGCCAGTTTCGTCTTGGCCAGGTAACGAAGAATCGGCGCGTCGTATACAAACGCTTCGATATCCCCTCGCGCAACCGCCTGCAGCCCCGCCAGCGGCGTCGTGTACTCGGCATACGCCACCCCCTGCTCGCTCAGGTAGGCGCCGCTGGTCGAATTCGGTATCGAACCGACCGACACATACGGCAGATCGGCCGGACCACGAACACCCGATTCGAGCTGCGAGACGGTCAGCGACGACGCAATCGCCGCCGTAAACCCGGAGACCACGATTATCGCCGCGAACATCCAGATCAGCCCGACAATGCGGCCCAAAAACGTCTTCGGCGTTTTGTCTCCATAACCGACCGTCGTCATCGTCACCGCCGACCACCAGACCCCCGAGCCGAGCCCCTCCAAGAAGCTGCCGCCGAACTCCTCGGGATTGCGCCGACGTTCGAACAGCCAGACGATCAGCCCGATAACCACCAGAAGCACCAGCAGCGCCCCAATAGCGGTCAGAAACTCCACCGACAACAGACGCGACAACATGCTCAGCCAGCCACTTTTTCCTTCCGATGACACTGCAATCGTCAGCCCGGTAGTGTAAAACGGATGGCTGAAATCAACCTCCGCCTCCCGCTCCGGCGTCACCGTGATCGCCGCCGCGACAACATCGAGGGTGGTATCCCGCAGACCTTCCAGCAGGCCCTCCAGATCCCGCTCCTCGAAACGGTATTGCAGGCCGAGCTGGTCGGCAATATCCTGCCATAACTCAATACTGATCCCGCGCCAGCTGCCGTCGGGATTTTTGATGACAAACGGCACCGTCTCCTTCGTACCGACCACCAGCTCCCGATCCGGCACCGTCTGCCCGACCAGACTGCCGGCCGCAAACACACACAGGATGAACAAGCACAACACACTACGTATCCGCATGATAGATATCCCCTGACTTGAGAGAAATCGCTGCCGGCGGCTCCTCCGGGCAGCATATCGCAGGAAAGTAGGCGTACGCCGAGCGGCGTATCAACAAAAGAATACGATGAATTTGAGAACTGCTCAGGCGGCCGGATTGGCCCGCTGAGAGGCCGTCGCCTGCCCCGAGGCGGCGCTCGGACGCAGCCTGAGCACACCCAGGGCATGCATCAGTCGCAGCATCGGCCAGGTCGGATCAAACTCGAACCGGCGCCGGGCGAAATTCGGCTGACGGGGAAACTTGTGATGGTTGTTCTGGAAGAGCTCCCCGAGCGTCAGGAAATCGATCGGCAGCGTGTTGCGGGAGCGGTCGTTGGTCTCACGATAGTTGACATACCCGTACTTGTGCCCGCACCAGTTGACAATCGCCCCGTGCACCGGACCCATCACGAAGTGCACCGGCAACAGCACAAACCACCACGGCGACGGCGCAAACGCCACATAAAACCCCGTATACAGGCCCATGAAGCCGATCCGCACGAACCAGCTGTCGGCCAGTCGATCGAGCGCCGGCCAGCGCGGCGTGTCAGCCGGGCCGGCATCACTGCCCAGGCTCTCTTCGACCAGGCGACGGTAGGTCTTGAACGTATCCGCCATCATCGCAAACACGTGTGGAAAGCGGTGCGGCGAATGCGGGTCCAGCTCGGTATCACTGTGGGCGTGGTGGGCGCGATGCATGATCGCGTATGCCCGGGGGTTGAGAAACGATGATCCCTGCACCACAAACGACACCAGATAGAACGTCCGCTCCCAGAACCGCGACATCGTAAACATGCCGTGTGAGGCATACCGGTGATGAAAGACTGTCTGAAAGAACAGCGAAAGAAACCAGTGCCCGATGAAAAACGCTGCGATGACCATTATCTTCGATTCCAATCCTTCCTAACGTTTCTTGAACAGGTAGTGCGAGACCAGCCACTCCTCGCCCTCGTTATAGCCCCACAATTCCTCGCACGCGATAAAAAACAGCCGCCAGCGCACATACCAGCGCTTGCCTTCCCCCGGACCATACACGTCTGAGAACAGCTCTATGATCTTGCGGCGGTTACGCGCCATGTTGTCCAGCCAGGCCCGGGCCGAGCGTGCATAATGCTCGCCGTTCACCCGCCAGCGCGTCTGCAATCTGAGATCCTCCTGGAAGTGCAGCAGCAGGTTGTCCGACGGCATCAGCCCGCCGGTGAAGAAGTGCTCCGCCATCCAGTCCCCCGGGCCGTCGGAAACGAACGGATACGCAAACCGACTGTGGCAGAAGATATGCACGAACAATTTCCCCTGCGGCTTGAGCCAGCCGGCGATCCGACGCATCAACTCACGGTAATTGCGCATATGCTCGAACATCTCCACCGACACCACCCGGTCGAACTGCCGCTCGATAGCGAAATCGTTCATGTCGGCCGTGATAACCTCTATGTTCTCGAGTCCGGCCACTCGCGCCCGATAATCGATAAACGCTTTCTGCGGGGCCGAATTCGATACCGCGGTGATCTTTGCATCCGGGTAGGCCCTCGCCATCCACAACGTCAACGAACCCCAGCCGCAGCCAAGCTCCAGAATCTCCATCCCGTCCCGTAGCTCGGCGCGCTGGCAGGTCAACGCCAGCATCGCCGCCTCGGCTGATTCGAGCGACCCGGTTCCCTTCGGCCAGTAACAGCAACTGTACTTCAAATGCGGTCCGAGGGTGTACTCGAAGAACGCGGGTGGGACTTCATAATGCTGCTCGTTTGGTTTTTCCGGGACCAGTGCTACCGGCGACGATGACATCTCATCGACCAGCGTCTGAATCCGCGCGGTCTGCGCCTGCGGTGAACCGGACGTCTCCTCGGCAAGGCGCTCGCGAAGCAGGCGGCGCACACCGACCCGCACAATAGGCTCCGGTACCATCCCCCGTTCAACCAGGTTGATCGCCGCCTTACGCATCAGCCACTCCTGCTGCGGCCCGACTGATCGCCGGACCCGAGCCGGCTGCGGCCGGCGCCGATGCGATCAACTGCATCACACCAATAGAGCGCTCCCGAAAACCGCCCTCACAGTAAGCCAGGTAGTATTCCCACAGTCGGATGAAGCGTTCATCGAAACCAAGTTCACGCACGTCTTCCAACCGCGTCAAGAACCGCTCCCGCCACCGCCGAAGGGTGGTGGCATAGTCCAGACCAAAGTCCTCGATATGCTCGGGAACCAGCCCGACCCCCGCCACCGACTGCAATAGATGACTTTGCGACACCAGGCACGAGCCCGGGAAGACATAACGCTGAATGAAGTCTACCGAACGACGGTAGTCACTGTAGTACCTATCCGACATGGTAATCGCCTGCAAGGCCAGCATGCCGTCTGGCTTGAGCAGGCGACCGCAAACCTCAAAGAAACCCGGCACGTTGTCGTACCCCACGGCCTCTATCATCTCGATCGAAACTATCTTGTCGTACTGACCGGTCAACTCCCGGTAGTCCTTCCGCAACACCGTCACCCGGTCGCTCACCCCCTCGCGTGCGACCGCTTCCTGCATGTACGTAAACTGCTCGTCGGAGATAGTCGTCGTGGTAACGCGCGCGCCATACGTCCGGGCCGCGTGAATCGCGAAACTCCCCCAGCCCCCGCCAATCTCGAGCACCTCGTCATCCGGCTGCAACCGGAGCTTGCGGCAGATCCGGTCCAGCTTCTCTATCGACGCCTCTTCCAGCGAAGCATCGTCGGTCGGAAACACCCCGCACGAGTACGTCATCGTATCATCAAGAAACAGCCGATAGAAGTCATTGCCCAGATCATAATGAGCGACAATGTTCTTCCGGCTGCCACGTATCGTGTTTCGCCTCAGCCAGTGATACAATCGCGCCAATGGTCGCGTCAGCAGCGCCGTCCCGCCTTCCATAGACTCGAGCACCGGCCGATTGCGCACCATGATACGCATCAGGTCAACCAGCCGGTCGCACTCCCACCAGCCGAGCATGAACGCCTCGGCGGCGCCGATACTCCCCCGGGTCGCCACCCGCGCGTAGAAACCGGGATCAGTGACCGTGATCGTAGCCGTCAATGCGGAGTTACCGGGTCCAAAGGTACGCCTTGACTCACCCTCTACAATTGTAAGCCGGCCATGCTGCAGCAAATCGAGCTTGCCCAGCAAGCCGGTTCGAAACAGGTTCGTCAGCGATGCCCACCGTCCCGTTCGCACTCTTCCGGAAACGGGCTGAATAGTTGCACTGTCTGTCTTCATGTCCTCTACTCGGGGGAAGTGTTCGAGCGATGCTTCGGGTGCTCGACAAACGGTACCCGTTTGATAAACAACCGCAACGCCTGCCAGTAAATCGCGCTGATCACCTTCACCGTCATCAACGGGAAGCGAGCCACCGCCCGCGTCAGGCCGGCCCGGTCAAATGGACGGCGTGACAGTGTCAGGGACGCATCGAAAGACTTAGCCCCTTTTTGCCAGTTTTCAAAATGAACCCACAATTTGTCGCCGGGTTCCGAAAATCGCCAATCGTATTCATGATCCATTTCCATAAACGGCGAAACATGGAAGACCTTGGGCATGATATACCGATGCATCCCACCCTCACCTTTGTCTAACTTAGGCGTGAGAATGTACGCATAGCGCTCGTTCCACGGCGTATTGGTGATATCCGCCACAATCGTCTCCACCCGCGTGCCCTCCCGGTCAAAACAGTAATAGAAACTGACCGGGTTGAAGCAGTGGCCGAAATACCGCAGGTGCGTCAGCATCCGGATCGGCCCCGATGGTCGCTGGCCGGAACGAGCCTCCACCTCGTCGCGAATCGCCGTCCCGAGCGGTTTCTGCGGATCTCCGAAATAGTCCTCCCGCCGGAACCGCACCAGCGCCGGTCGATGCCTGCTCCACAGCACGCTCTCCGGCAGCAGGTTATCAAGTTCGTCCAGATCGAGATAGGCCATGAACAACCGGTACCGAAACTCGTTCGACTTTGGTAGAAACCGACGATGCCGGATCTTCCCCACGTAAAGCGCACTGGCTGTCTCAGTCCTGCTCACAACGATACTCCGAATCTCGTGCACACATCCAGCGCACTGACCACCCCGTCCTCATGGAAGCCATAGCCCCAGTACGCGCCGCAATAATGCGTCCGGTTTACGCCGCTGATCCGACTCTTCTGCGACTGCGCCTCCACCGTCCCGGTGGTGTACACCGGGTGATGATACGTAATCGTCCTGATAACCCTACTCGGATCGATCATCTCAGGACTGTTCAGCGTCACACAATACGTTCGCTCGGTGTCCAGCGTCTGGAGTATGTTCATGTTGTACGTAACCGTCGCCAGATCCTGCGGAACCGCAGGAATCCGATAATTCCAGCTCGCCACCGCCCGGCGCGCCCGCGGCAAAACCGACCGATCGGTATGCAGCACGGCCACAT
>WJMS01000271.1 GCA_014727815.1 candidate division GN15 bacterium | reverse complement strand
CGTTTATCGCGCGTCTTGCGACTTCTGAGCTCGCTTTGTGCAGTTTCACGACTCCACAGTAAAGTATCAGGTTCTGAACGGTCTCAACTCTCAAAAAGAGATAAGCGATCGAGACGTGGAGGGGGAAGTTTTCGAGAAGGTTGGGAAGATACTGAAAAAAGTCCTGTACGTCTTTGTCACAAGCAGAATACTTCTTTTTGAGAGACTTGATGCTAGGGGCCTTCTTCTTTGCGCTTTTCTTGGCTGTTGCGACAGCTGAGACCATGGTCAGTTCCTCCCAATGCTGGATCCTCTGTAGCAGATGCATGCAAAGTCGACTAAATCTCAACCTCCCCCCGATAGGAGATTGGGATGTCGCCTGGCTTCCCCCGGTGCCAATCGATCATGTTGCGGTAAAATAGGCAGGAGCAGGGCGAGGTGTCAATCGTATATTTGAAAGGCTGTTGTGGTATGTGCCCACCGCAAGCGGTGGGGTACCCGGTGTCAGGATGGCGGGGGAGTGTGGTCGCTTGGCGATAGTCGAGTAGCCCACCCTTCCAGGGTGGGTTTATGCAGAATCGTCCCCCACCCGAGACGGGTGGGCTACTCGGTATACCCCACGCACTTCCACTACCACATCGCAGATGATTGCGAAGTCGAATCCCTGTAGGAAGACACGTAAACGAAGTCGATATCAGATTCACAACAAAGGTGATAGCATGCCGATGTCAAAAAGACGCTGCACGGAAAGACGTAACTATCAGCCGGAGTTACGGCTACGCGATTTCTGCAGAAAAATGGACCCCTAAAAATGACAAAACGAACCCATTTCGGCGTAACCCGCTCGGGGTAGAGCTTGTACAATGATTTTTTTGTTTTTGGGATGGCAGGACCGCGTCGTGCTCCGCACTCGGGTCCTGCCCTACTGGCTTCTTCCATGTAATGGAGCGGACACGTCATGCTTCGACTCCGCTCAGCATGACGGTGCCGGGCACAATCCGGTGGGTTCGAGGGCGGACCCGCTATGGAGTCACCCATCCCGGAGGGATGGGCTACTCGAAATCGAGAGCTACGAGTTTACGGCGACGCGGACTTTGAAGTCGTCCATTGCGAGGAGCTTCTTTTGTCTTTCACGAATCGCCTGTTCCGACATCGTGAATTCGGGGCCGACCTGCTCGATCATGATCGACGACGTGCACGAGGCATAGCAGCCCGAGGTGCGAAGGTCACCGTTGGTCTTCAGGTATTCAAACGTAAACCCGGCCATGTACGTGTCGCCGGCGCCGGTGGCATCGACAAGGTCGATCTCGTATGGCGGGATATCGATAAACGTCTCGCCATCGTAAATCACCGAACCGAGTTCGGCGAGCGTGACGATCACGAGTTTCGGCCCCCACGACTTGATGATCTTCGCTGCCTCGTACGGGTCCTCGCGGCAGTCGATACCGGTCAGCACTTTGCCCTCGAGCTCGTTTGGCTTGACGACATCGAACAGCGCAAAGACCTCTTCGAGACCATCGGGCTTTTCATGATAGATGCGGCCGTCGCTGTCGACCCCGCGAAGCAGGCCCTGCGGGTCGCAGACGAAGAGACCATCGAAGTTGCGCCGGATCTCCTTGATCAGGTCAAACGGCACCTCTTTGAGGATCGGGCCGATCAGGACAGCGTCGGACGCCGCGTACAACGATGGATCAAGCTCGTCGATCACCGCTGCCTTGCCGAGCAGGTCGAGCGTGCGATTGCCGTAGGCATCGTAGTAGATCAACGAAAAGCCGCCGGTCTCGTCGGAGGGCGTCATATGATGCAGGATGCCGTGGCGCTCGAGGTCGGCGGTGAAGCGATCTTTGAAGTCGGGACCGACCGAACCGATCAGGCGTGTCTTCTTGCCCATCCGGCTGAGCGCCAGGGCGGCGTTGGTGGAACAGCCGGAGAGCACGCGGCCATCGGTTTCAATCTTCTGGGTCTTGATGTAATCGTAGACGGGGTTGCCGATTGCTGTGATCACGTGATGCTCCGGGTTTACTACGAGGGTGGTGATTTCGCGGGATGTGACCTCACGAGCCTGTCTCAGACCTTCTTGCGGTCGCCGAGGACCTTCTTGGTGTAGATCAGCCGCTGGATGGCGGTGATAAACGATGTGACGCCGACAATGATCAGGGCGAACTCGAGCCAGCCGCCTTTCGGCCAGGTGCCGGTCGGCAGCCAGTGCTCGACCAGCGAGCCGGCGATAATCAATATGAACTTCTCGAGACGGCCCATGATACCGACCGCGCAGTTCTCGATTTTGCCCATCGACTCGGCCGCGGCCCGGGTGTAGCTGGCGATCAGCATGCCGAACAGGGCAAACAGGCCCCAGCCCGGATGAACCTCGCCGGACATGGTGATACCGGCCAGAATGAAAAACTCACCGTAGCGGTCGAAGACGTGGTCGAGGATGCCGCCGAAGACAGTGCCCATGTTGCCGGCGCGCGCGGTGGAACCATCGAGCATGTCGGTAAAGGCCGTGGCGATCATCCAGATCACTCCCATGATCATATCGGCCTGCCAGAAGTAGTAGCCGGAGATGATGGCGCATCCAAGTGAAACGAAAGTCAGGATGTTGGGCGTAAGGTGGAGCTTAAGGCAGGCTTTACCGAGAATGAGGAAGGTCTCTTCGTACCACTGACGCTTCCGCTGGTTCAGGGTTTGTCCGTTTTTCTGTTCATCCGTGACAGACACGGCGCCAATATATATGGCTGTCGGGAGAGCGTCAATCTAGACTCGCACCGTTTTTCACAACCGGGTTGCCTGCAATATATGGAGATTGACTTCACCTCGCCGGTACGGAATATTGCCTCCATGTTTGTCGATTATGTCGAAATCGAAATAGCCTCCGGCCGCGGCGGCCACGGTTGCGTATCGTTCCACACCGAAAAGTACATCCCGAAAGGCGGGCCGGATGGCGGCGACGGCGGCCGTGGCGGCGATGTGATTGCTGTGGCCGATGCGAATCTCTCGACCCTGCTCGATTTCCGCTACAAACGCAAGTACAAGGCCGAGGCCGGGCAGCCGGGCTCGGGGGCGCTCAAGACCGGGAAATCGGGGCAGCACACGCGAATCCGGTTGCCGGTCGGGACGCTGGTACGCGATCTCGACAGCGGTGAGCTGATTGCCGATCTCGACACGCCGGACACGGAGGTAGTCCTGGCGAAAGGCGGCAAGGGCGGGCACGGCAATGCCTTCTACAAGTCGCCGACCAACCAGGCGCCGCGTAAGGCGCAGGATGGCTTCCCGGGCGAACAGCGCAAGCTTGCGCTGGAGTTGCGGCTGCTGGCCGATGTCGGCCTGGTGGGCCTGCCGAATGCGGGCAAATCGACTATCCTTTCGGCGTTCTCGGCGGCCCGGCCGAAGATTGCCGATTATCCGTTTACAACGCTGGCGCCGAACCTGGGAATCGTCAAGCTTCGCGACTACAAGTCGTGTGTGATGGCGGATATTCCGGGGCTGATCGAGGGCGCCTCGCAGGGCAAGGGGCTCGGCCACCAGTTTCTCAAGCACATACAGCGGACACGGCTTCTGGTGTATGTGATCGACATCAACGATGTTGATCTGGCCGGGACGCGGGCGACGCTCGAAAAGGAACTGGCGGAATTCGACAGCGCCCTGGCCGGGCAGCCATCGCTGACCGTCATAACCAAGATAGACACGGTCTCGGAAAGTGATCTCAATGCGATATCCGAGGAGCACGATCCGAGCTACCTGTATATCTCGGCCGTGGCCGGGATCAATCGGGAGTTGTTTCTTCAGGCGATAGAGCGGGAACTTGACCAGCAGCGAGCGTAACAGGCGACTGATCGATATCATCACCCTCCTGACGGTACCGGGGGTGGGACGGGGACGGTACTGGAAACTTCTCAAACAGTTTGGTTCCGTCGAGAAGGTCCTGCGCGCCCCGGTGCACCAGGTAGAGGCGATCTCGGGGCTTGGCCGAGCGGTCGCATCGGCGATCGCACACGAGGCCGACCGCGATGCTGCAGCGAAAGTCGCCGCACAAATCGAGGAGTACGGCTGGACAGTGTTGTTTGCCGGAGCAGACGGCTATCCGCCGATGCTCGAAGAGATCCCTGACAAGCCGCCGGTCCTGTTCGCACGGGGCGAGTTGCCATCGGCCGACGATAAGATGATTGCGATCGTCGGAACCCGGCACGCATCGGACCAGGGCAAGATGTTCACCGCTCGACTGGCGAGCGATCTGGTTTCAGCGGGAGTGACGGTTGTGTCGGGGATGGCCGAGGGGATCGATACGGCCGCTCATGCCGGGGCGCTGGAGGCCGGTGGCCGGACAATCGCTGTTTGGGGGACCTCGCTGGAAATCACCTACCCGCCATCCAATAAGCACCTGGCCGAACGGATTACCGAGCGGGGAACGATCTTCTCGGAGTACTTCCCCGGCCAGGGGCCGGACAGGAGCACGTTTCCAGATCGCAACCGAATCATCTCGGGTCTGTCCGACGGGGTAGTCGTTGTCGAAGCGGGCAAGAAATCGGGGGCGTTGATCACCGCGGAGCTGGCCCTGCAGCAGGGCCGGGAGCTGTTTGCGGTGCCCGGCCCGCCCACTGCCGACCGTTCGATCGGCGCCAATTCTCTCTTGAAAAAAGGCGCTCGTCTGGTAACTTCGGTGGAGGATATCTTCGAGGAGCTGCCCCGCCTGCGCGGCGAGGTCGCGGCCCGGCGGTTTAAGGCCGTGCCGAACGTGACCGATACCGAGCAGCAGGTGATCGACCATCTCGCTGACGGGCCGTGTCAGGTCGATATGCTGGCCCAGAAGCTGGGGCTGACCGTATCGGAAGTCCTCGAATACCTGCTCGCTCTGGAACTGAAGGGAATCGTACAGGAATTGTCGGGAAAACGCTATGTCCTGTGCGAATGACTGCCATGGTCAAGAAGACAACGCGCATAGTCAACAAGCTTGGTCTCCACGCGCGCCCATCGGCGCTGCTCGTCTCCACCGCGACGCGGTTTGAGTCGGATGTCTATTTCACCAAGGATGGTTTGCGGGTCAACGGCAAGTCGATCATGGGGGTGATGATGCTTGCGGCGGAGAAGGATTCGGAGATTGTGGTGGAGGCCGAGGGGCCGGATGAAGAAGCGGCGGTTGAGGAGCTGGTGAAGGTGATCGAATCCGGCTTCAACGAGATGAATTGACCATATTCCGCTTGCCAGTTCTGACTCCCGTGCCGTATACTCATCTTATTATAGGATAGCATGTTAAACGGGGTTAGTCGGGCCTATGTTGAAGGGCCGTAAGGTCATAAAGGGAGTCGGGGTTTCCTCGGGGATCGTTCTCGGGCACACCCGGGTGTTGTATCCGGGGGAGAAGAAGGTGCCGGAGATCGCCATTCCCCCCTCGCGCATCAAGACTGAAATTGCCTCGCTGGAGCGAGCGGTGGCCAAGACGGTTGAAGAGCTGACCAAGCTGCGCGAATCGGCCGGCAAGCGGATTGGCGGTCCGGTCGCAAAGATATTCGATGCGCAGTTACTGATTGCCAGCGATTACGAGTTTCTGCAACAGGTTAAGGAACAGATTGGCGAGCAGCGGCGCAACGCCGGGTATATCTATAGTTCACTGGTCAGCCAGACGACTGTCCAGCTCCGGCGATCGCCCGATGAATACATGCGGCAGATGGCGACCGACATTGAGGCAGTCGCCTCGCGTGTGGTGTCGCATCTGAGCCGCCACCGCCGTCGCAAGGAAGTCAAATTCAACCCGAACACGATCCTGGTCGGTAAGTTGTTTACCGCCACGGAGGTGATGAACTATCGTAACCTCAAGGCGGTGGGGTTGTTAACAACCGAGGGCGGGCGCAATTCGCACATGGCGATGATTGCCCGGTCGCTGATGATGCCGGTGGTGGTGGCCGATTTCTCCTGGAGTGATATCTCCAGCGGGTCGCGGGTCATTCTCGACGGCACCAACGACCAGGCGATTATCAACCCGACCGACAGTGACTGGTCCGACTACCAGAAACTTCGCAAGCGCCAGGGCCCGGCGCTCATCACACGGATCAAGAAGCTGCCGCATGTGCCGCCGCTGACCAAGGACGGCAAGGAAGTGCCGGTGGCGGCCAATCTCGAACTGCCCGGGCCGGTCGAGGATGTGCTCTCGGAGCGAAAGATCCCGATCGGGCTGTACCGCACCGAGTTCATGTACCTGCAGTCGAATCATTTCCCCACCGAGGAGGAGCAGTACGCGTACTATGCGCAGATAGCCGAACGGTTTGTCGATACGACGGTGGTGCTTCGGACATTCGATCTCGGCTCGGACAAGTTCAAGGACGACGGACTTGTCGCGCACGAAGACAATCCTGCCCTGGGACTTCGGGGGATTCGATCGATGCTCGAAATGGGGGAAACGTTCAAGCAGCAGGTCCGGGCGATCCTGCGGGCGTCGACACTGGGCAATATCCGCCTGATGCTGCCGATGGTGTCCGATGTGACGGAGGTCGACAAGGCCAAGCGGCTGATTTCGCAGGTGAAGTATGACCTGCGCAAACACAACATCCCGTTCGACAACGACATTGCGATCGGGATCATGATCGAGGTGCCGTCGGCGGCGCTCATGGCCGATCAGCTGGCTCGGCGGGTTGATTTCATGTCGCTCGGGACGAATGACTTGACGCAATATACGATGTCGGCCGATCGCAACAACCAGCGGGTGGCGTCGCTGTACACGCCGTACCATCCGGCGGTGCTGCACCTGGTCAAGACGACGGTTGATGCCGGTCGCAAACACAATATCCCGGTGTCGGTCTGCGGAGAGGTGGCCGGTGATCCGCTGGCGCTGCCGCTGTTTATCGGGATGGGTGTGGATTCGCTGTCGATGAACCCGGTCAAGATCTTCGACCTGTGCCGTCAGGTAAAAAAGATTGACTCGAACCTGGTTAAGCATTTGGTTGGCTCGGTAATGGCGAGCGGCTCACCGCAGGCGGTTATCCGCAAGCTGCAAAGCTATCGGTCGGCGCTCGACAAGAAATAAACGAGGTATTAATGAAAAGCACTGACATATCGATTCTCGACGATGTTGAGAAGATACGGTCGTTCGATCCGGGCAACATGTACAACCGGATCTTCGACCTTCCCGAACAGGTCAACGAAGCGTTAAAGATGGCGCGCGGGTGGAATGTCTCCTCGGGTGACTTTCCCGATGTTCGCAATATCGTCCTGGTCGGTATGGGCGGCTCGGCAATCGGCGGGGATCTGGTCCGGGCCTATCTCCAGTCGGATTTGCTGGTGCCGTTTTCGATCATCCGCGGGTATGGCCTGCCGGAGTATGTCGATGACGAGACACTGGTGATTGCATCGTCGTACAGCGGCAATACCGAGGAGACGCTGGCGGCGCTCGATGACGCGTTGCAGCGCAAGGCGCTGATTGCCGTGCTCTCGACCGGCGGCATGATGGCCGACGTGGCCGAGTTGAATGATTTACCCATGCTTACCCTGCCGGGTGGCATGCAGCCGCGGGCGGCGCTGGCCTATTCGTTTGTGCCGCTGTTGCTGTTTTTCGAGAAGATCGGTCTGGTGAAGGGTGTCTCGGGTGATCTGACGGCAGCCGCCGACAAGCTCTCGGCACGTCGCGAGAAATATATCGAAGACAATCCGTTGATTTCCAACCCGGCCAAGCATATTGCCGATTCGATCAAGGACAGGATCGCTATCGTGTACGGCGGCCCGGGTTTTACCGGTGTTGTGGCCCAGCGCTGGAAGGGCCAGATTTGCGAGAACGGCAAGAACATGGCGTTCGCCAATGAGTTTCCCGAATGCAACCACAACGAGCTGGTGGGCTGGACCAAGTCGGTGATCGAGCCGTTCGGGGAGAAGCTGGTCGTGTTCATGCTTCGCGATGCCGATGATCACCCCAAGATTCGCAAACGCATGAATATCGTGAAAGCGATAGTCGAAAACTGCGGCGCCGAGGTGCATGACGTGCACTCGATGGGTGAGAAGCCGCTGGAGCGCATGTTCAGCCTGATCCAGTTGGGGGATTTTGCCTCGTATTATCTGGCTGTACTCAACGAGGTTGATCCGACGCCGGTGGATGTCATCGAGCGTTTGAAAAAGGCGCTGGCGGAATAGGACGTAGCGATCATGTCCGGGAGAGTAATCGATGCCGATCGGCCGGTTGATCAACTGGTCGATGAGCATCCCGATCTCGTCAAATTCCTGATCGACCACGACCTGCCCTGTGTCGTCTGCGGCGAACCGTTCTGGGGCACGCTGCGCGATCTGGCATCGCAGAAGGGCTGGAGCGACGATGAGATCGAACAGCTGGTTCGTGAGTTTGCCGGGAAAGAGTAAACGCGGCGAGGGGCGCGAGAGTCTATTAATGGTATCGTGGCGCCTGACCAGATCGGGCGCCTGCATTGACACCCTGACTGGGGAAGTGTATATTCGACCGTGCGCATGCAGCTGAGAACAACTCTGACAATCGCCGGTGCTGTCTTACTGATGGCCATCCTGACCGCCCTGCCGGCGGCGGCCCAGGGAACCGGCCGCGCTCCCGCTCCCGACTCTATTTTTCTGACCAACCGGATTAACGCGCTCATCCTGATAGTCTTCTTCTCCTCGGCGGTGTTGTATTTCACGCAGCAGGCGCGCCAGGGTAAGAAGCTCTTTTTGCGCAAGATTCCCGGCCTGGAAGCTGTTGAGGAAGCGGTTGGTCGGGCCACCGAGATGGGCAAGCCGGTGCTGTATATTCCGGGGATTCTCGATCTCGATGAGATGGAGACGATTGCCGGGGTATCGATTCTGGGCCGCGTGACCAAGATCATTGCCGAATATGAGACGCCGTTGATCGTGCCGGCACGCTATCCGACCGTGCTGGCGGCCTGTCAGGAGGTCGCGGAGCAGTCCTACGCCGAAGCGGGCAAGCCGGATGCGTTCGACCGTGACTCGGTGCGCTACCTGGCCGGTGAGCAGTTTGCGTTTACGGCGGCGGTGAACGGACTGATGATGCGTGAGCGGCCGGCCACGAATATTTACATGGGCGGTTTTTTTGCCGAATCGCTGCTGCTGGCCGAAACCGGCAATGCGGCCGGGTCGATTCAGATTGCCGGTACCGCCCGCCCGGAGCAGCTGCCGTTTTTCATCGCGGCCTGCGACTACACCCTGATGGGTGAAGAACTGTATGCCGCCTCGGCCTACCTGTCGCATCAGCCGCTGATGACCGGCGGCTTGAAAGGGCAGGATCTGGTCAAGCTGATTCTCGTGTTGATCATCATTGTGGGCGTCATCCTGGTCATCTTCGATGCCGCCGGAACCTATTCCACGTGGTTTGAGGTGAGTTAGTGCGCCGTACCGCTCCTGTTGTCACGGCGTTTGTTGCCGGCGTGCTGGTTACGATCTCGTTTTTCTTCAACGAGCAGAAGACGTTGATCGGCTCGGTCCAGACCGAGATTCTCAACTGGGTGACGATCATTTTCGGCTTCGCCCTGACCCTGGGCGTGGTCTCGATCACCCGGGTCAATTTCAACAAAATCAAACGTCGCCAGGAGGGCTGGTTCTACAGCCTGCTGGTGCTGGTATCGGTCTTCATCATGGCGATACCATCGATCCTGTCGTCGTCGTGGTCACCGCTGTTCGGTCGGGCCGAGGGCTCGATTTATGACTGGATCTGGGTGCGGTTTTCGGAGCCGATGATGGCGACGATGTTTGCGATGCTGGCGTTTTATATCGCCTCGGCCGCCTACCGCGCCTTCCGCGCCCGCTCCGCCGAGGCTACCCTGCTGCTGGTGACGGCGCTGCTGGTGATGCTCTGGCGTATTCCGATGGGTGAGTGGTTGCTCAAGCAGATGCACACCAGTCTGCCCGACTGGATCAATGTCTACGTGATGAACGGCTTCAATCTCGCGGTTCAGCGCGGCATTATTATCGGGGCGGCGCTCGGGGCGGCCTCGATGTCGCTTCGTATTATCCTCGGGATCGAGCGCACCTACATGGGGAAAGGCTGATCGGATGGGCTTCTGGGACAAAATAGCCGCTATCGATCGCCGCTGGATCTACCTGCTGTGCGCTATCGCCGTGGTGATTCCGTTTATTGTCCCCGTCTCGCTGCCGGTGTATACGACGCCCGAGACGCAGCAAGTGTATGACACGATCGAGGCCCTGCCGGATTCATCGGTGGTGATGCTGACGTACGACTATTACCCGTCGACACTGGCTGAGACTGAGCCGATGTCACGCGCGGCGCTGCATCATCTCTTTTCCAAGGACATCAAGGTTGTCACGATCAGCAATATTCCGCTGGGCGGACCGACAATAGCGGAACGGGTCACGCGCGACATGGCGGCACGGTATGACAAGGAATACGGTGTCGACTATGTCAATCTCGGCTACAAGGCCAACTATGTCGCGGTGATGAAAGGGATGGGGACGGCAATCACCAATATCTTCCCGACTGACAACTCCGGCACCCGTCTCTCCGAACTGCCGCTGATGCAGGACGTCAAGAATTACGAAGATATCGACTTCATTTTCATAGTCGCCGACAACGCCACCGCCGACTACTGGGTGGCGATTGTCAACTCGCAGTACGGCGTGCCGATGTGTTGCGGCGCGACCGCGGTGATGGCGCCGAAGATGTACGCGATGGTCGGCTCCGGTCAGCTGCAGGGACTGCTCGGTGGCATGAAGGGCGCAGCCGAGTATGAGCAACTGGTCGGGCATCCCGATCGGGCCTTGCGCGGGATGGATGCGCAGTCGTTGATCCACCTGCTGATTATCGCCCTGGTGATTCTGGGGAATGTCGGCTATTTCCTGGGTGGCCGCCAGCGACGGGAGATGGGCCAGCTATGACCACCTATTCGGTATTCGAACTGTGGATCATGGCCTTCGTCACCCTGGCCATTTTCTCTTTCCTGTACAAGGACAACCCGGTCTACCGCCTGGTTGAGTCGATTTTTGCCGGTCTGTCGGCCGGTTACTATGTCGGGCTGGTGTGGGATACGGTGATTCTGCAGCAGGTGGTGACGCCGATCGAGACTGATGGCGAGTGGTGGCTGCTGCTGCCGGCGGTTCTCGGTTTTCTGCTGTTCTCGCGGTTGACACGAAAGTACTCGTGGATGTCGCGTGTGCCGCTGGCGTTTGTGATCGGGGCGACCTCGGGGATATATCTTACTTCGCAGTTGCAGGGGCTGGTCCTGCCGCAGATCCGGACGACCTTCCTGGCCCAGCCGGTGCCGGGTGGTTCGACCGATCCCGGAATGATGATAGCGCTGTCATCGATTGTGGTGATCGGCGTGATTTCGACCCTGATCTACTTCTATTTCTCGCATGAGCACAAGGGCGCCCTGGGCGTGACCGCAAAGGTTGGTATCTGGTTTATCATGATATCGTTTGGGGCGCATTTCGGCTATACGGTAATGGCGCGTGTCTCGCTGTTGATCGGACGGGTGCAGTTCCTGGTCGAGGACTGGATAGGCGCCATGACCGGCGGCTAACCGGTACATAGCGTCTGCTTGGACTGGACAAGCTTCACAGTCTCTACTATATTCCCGCCATGACTATGGGGAGATACGTAATCGCCGGCGTCGTTCTGTCGGCGCTGCTGTGGCTCGGCTGCGGGCAGAGCCCGGAGAAGCCGGTGTATGACACCGATGCCAATCCGGCCGATTTCCCGCCGGCCGCGGTACAGTTGATCGAAGACATCGAAAACCGCGAGATTACCGATTACGAGACAATCGCCGGTCGCTTCGAGCAGTTGTACGAGGGCAATCTGGAGCTGCTCGACAACGACGCCTGGGCGAAGGTAATCACCAAGCTCGGGACCAAGTTCCGGGTCTGGGCCGACTCGCTGGCCGAGCAGGGGATCGAGCACTATTACAAGGCCGGCGGTCTGTATGCGCTGGCGTCGTTCGCCCGTCCGAACGACAGCCGCCTTCGCGAGAAGAAAGAGATGTTTGAGGGCTGGCGGGAGGCGGTCGATGGCGGCACGCCGGCGGTACTTTTCAATCAACCGGAGCGTTCGGCCACCCTGCCGGAGCGTATTGAAGTCGCCAAAGTTTTCCTGCTGGCCGATTCGCTCTCGCGGGAGTTTGCGCGCAGTTACCTGATCACACCGTTGTTCAAGTCGGACACGACCGACTGGCTGCAGCCGGACAAACTGACCGAGCTTCGCGCTGCCGACCAGGCGTTTCTCGACTACGCCGGGCTGGCGAAGTTCTCATTCGACGATCCGCTGCTGATCTTTGACCAGGGCCGGGTCGAGCTGATCGACTGCAAACTGACCCGTACGGACACCGGTGCGTATCGTGTGGAAGCTTACTTTCTTCCGCATGATTCGATCGAGGTGGATTATGGCATAGCTTTTCGGATTATGGCGCAGGATACCTCGGTCTATACCTTCCCCTTCTCGGATCGCCAGTGGACGCCATACGATTTCCGTCCGCTCACACCAAGCAGCGAGTGGCCGGTCGACTCGGTTGCGGCGGCGGTTGAAACGGTTTATTACGATGGTCCGGCGGTGCCGATCCTGATCGGTTTGGTCGCGCCGGATGAATCCGGTCGCCCCATCTTTGTCGGGATCAGCAATCACAACTCGGTGCTGTACGAGCTTCCCGCCGACGCCTTTCCGCAATCGGGCACAGCGGCAACTCAATAGGTCCATGTTTCCCGATTAGGGCTTGTGCTCGGCACGGCGATTATCTACCTTGAGCACCAAAAAATACGGGAGAATTCGTGAAAGTCATTATTCCTGTGGCCGGTGAGGGCACCCGGCTGCGACCGCATACGTACGCCACCCCCAAACCGCTCTTGATGGTCGCCGGCAAGCCGATCCTGGCGCATGTGCTGGATCCGGTTGTACCGCTCAATCCGACCGAAGTCATCTTCGTTGTCGGCTACCGGGGGGAGCAGATTCGGCAGTTTGTCACCGACAATTATTCATTCAAGGCCACTTTCGTCCAGCAGGACGAGTTGCTCGGGCTTGGCTTTGCCACCAATATGGCAATGGAGCACGTTGAGGGCGGGCCGCTGCTGATCGTGCTCGGCGATACGATCGTCCAGTGCGATCTGGAGCAGTTCCGCCAGGCGGGCGACTTTGTTCTTGGCCTGCGGCAGGTGGAAGACCCTCGGCGGTTCGGGATTGCCGAGCTGCAGGATGGCGCGGTCACCCGGCTGGTCGAAAAGCCGGAGAACCCGCCGACCAACCTGGCCGTTATCGGCGTGTATTATTTCGCCGACGCCAAGCCACTGAAGGGTGCGCTCGCGGCGCATGTGAAATCCGGCAAGACGGTGCGCGGAGAGATCCAGTTGACCGATGCGCTGGAGATGTTGATTCGCGACGGCCACCGGTGTGAGCCATTCGAAGTGCAGGGCTGGTATGATTGCGGCAAGAAAGAGACGCTGCTGGAGACCAACCGGGCGCTGCTTGATCTGATGTCAGACACGCCGACTATCCCCGGTGCGACGATCGTGCCGCCGGTCAATCTTGGCGAGAACCTGACGCTGGACAACGCCACGATCGGGCCGCACGTGTCGATCGACGACGGCGCCGTGCTGCGCAACGTTATTGTCAAGGACTCGATAATCGGGCGCGAGGCGCAGGTCGAGCATTCGGAGCTGGCGGGGTCGCTGATCGGCAACAAGGCGGTGGTCAAACGGGCCCGCGGGCAGTTGAATGTCGGCGACAGCAGTGAGATCGACCTGGCCTGACGCCAAGCCGCAGCTTCGCGGCGGCAGGGTTAACACTCAAGGAGTATGAAGAATGTCAGCAGGGAATTTTCTGTTTACCTCGGAGTCCGTTACCGAGGGACATCCGGACAAACTGTCCGACCAGATTTCCGACGCAGTGCTCGATGAGGTGCTGCGACAGGACGCCGAGGGACGGGTGGCCTGCGAGACGTTTGTCACGGTGGGGCTGGTTATTGTCGGGGGGGAGATTACCACCCATGCCTATGTCGATATCAATCGCCTGGTGCGCTCGCTGGTGCGCGAGATCGGCTACGATCAGCGGTCGTACGGGTTCACCTATGATACCTGCTCGATACTCAATGCGATCGGCTCGCAGTCACCGGATATCGCCCAGGGGGTGGATACCGGCGGCGCCGGCGACCAGGGGCTGATGTCCGGATATGCCTGCCGCGAAACGCCCGAGCTGATGCCGATGCCGATCATGCTGGCGCACAAGAT
>WJMS01000032.1 GCA_014727815.1 candidate division GN15 bacterium | reverse complement strand
TCCACTATACAACACAACGGCCGGAGATCTGTTGCTGCCATGAACAACGAAACCAACTTGTCCAGTTTGCTTTCTGCTCCGGAGGACGGCGATGTTTACCTGATCGGTGAACGTCGCGGCCGGGTGACGATCAAGATCGACAAGCGCACGCACGGCTCCGATGCGATCTCGGTCTTGACCGAGGAAATCGTGCCCGGTGACGGCATTCCCGTGCACAAGCATGGCGCGGAGGAGGAATTCGTGTATATCGCGAGCGGCCGCGGACGGTTCACCCTTGGGGACAACCAATACGATGTCTCTGCGGGTTTTACGGCGGTGATTCCGCAAGGGGTCTGGCACGGTTTGACGAATACGGGCGACGAACTCCTCACGTTTGTCATGATTTTCACGCCGGCCGGGTTCGAGGACTACTTTCGGGAGATCGGGGTCAAACCGGATCAGCCGTGGAAGGGCCTGAGCCGCGAGGAGTGGGATAAGATCGACCGACGATTTAATGTCGTCTACCGCTGAGTATTCCGCGCTGCAGCACGACTCCCGTGCCGTCACACTACTCGTGTGACGGCAATCGGTACCGCACCGCTTGCGGTGCGCAGGGATGCAAATTGCCCATCATACATTATGAATTTCTCTTCCGGCGGGTTCGAAGACGGACCCGCCCTACGACTGAAAGTCCACGAAAACCAGTTCCGCACGCGCCTCGTCCCCTCGGACACGGAGAACAAAGAGACCCGCGAGTTCGCCACCGGCCTCGCCGAGTTTGTCGCGGGCGGCAACAAGTAGGAATATATCGTGCGTGGTGTACGTCCCCGTGCACCACGCGACGGGCCAACCCGTCCAATAATCGCTTGACGAGTCTTTGTTGCCGCGTATATTGAATGAGTAACCACCATTCTTCTGGAGGGGAAGTATGCGCGTCGTTCGGATCCCATTGATTGTCCTGCTGCTGATACTCTCGGCTTCGACATTCGCCCGCACCCTTGATTTCGTTCTCGACGCCACGTTCAGCATCCCGACCGACACGGTGAGCGAAGCAGCCTTTCGAGATATCGACGCCGATGGCTGGCCCGAAGCGCTTCTGGTCGGGGGCGATTCGATCTGGCTGTACTCACTGCTGCATGATTCGGTGCTGTTTACCACGGCGATACCACCCAGCTTCCGCTACTCTCGTTTCAGCGTCTCACTTTCGGATGTGAACCGCGATTCCGTGGTGGACCTGATCATGGGATCGTTCGGTTACGGTGTCACCGGTGCCTGCGTATGGGACGGGGCATCCAGCTACACCGTTCTCGACAGCGTAAGGTACGGACCATACGTCACATGGTACCCCACATACCCCAAGGGAGTAGTCGAAGCGGTGGATACTGATCGTGATGGGTTCGATGAACTGGTTGTATCGTACGACAACCTGAATGGTGACTGGCTCTATGCTGCGCGCCTGGTAGGGGGCACGGTCATCTATTCTTCTTTCCCGGATGTAGTGCTGGACACACTGCCAACCCAGTCACTGGACATCGACAGCCTCCTGCTGCCCGACAATTCGCACTACTACATCACAGAGCAGCGCGACGGCTTCGTATGGATAACTATCGGACCGGACTGGGAAGACTCGTGGTCGTGGCTGACGCGGCCGTGGGTGAGCAACTCCGATAGCTCGCTGGTGGGCGGAGAGCACTTCGGCAACTTGCCCGAAGATGGTTGCGGCGACGGAACGAACTATGACAATAACTACAGATTCGGGTGTGGTGGCAACCTGGATGCCATGTCAACCGGCTCGGAGTTCATTGCGATGCGCCAACGGTCGATGGTGTGCAGCGCCCCTGCGCCGCCCGGGATCGATGTGGTGTTCGACTCCACAGTGTTGAGCATGTACTCACTAGTCTCCGCCGACTCCTGCAGGGTGATCTGGAATAAGGACGTCACCGGACAGACATGGGACAACTTTCTCTATCATCACGGTTTTCCCGGCTACTTTTTCGCATTCGTCGACGATGATTTCATCATGTACGATGTCGCGTCGGATTCGATCCTCCAGACCAACGACGATGTGCCGGTCGGCAGGCGCTCCTGGACGTGGCCGTATCCGGACCGAACACCGAGACTCGTCGTACTCGATGCCAACCATGTCACGCTATACCGTCTCGACATCTCAACGGCGATCGGCGATCAGCCGCACGGTGAGCTCCCTGAATCGTTTACGCTCAGCGAGCCCTACCCAAATCCGTTCAACCCGACAGTCTCTTTCTCGATTACAGTACCCGCGAAAACCAGCCTCACCGTGGACGTCTTCAACACCCTCGGCCAGAGAGTCGAGCGGCTGTTCGAAGGCGACCTTCCGGCAGGGGCGAAGCTGTTTCAGTGGGATGGGAGAGTCTACGCTTCCGGCGTCTACCTGATCAAAGCCTCGACTGAAACGCAGACGAAATCCGTCAAAGCGGTGCTGGCGAAGTAGTAGATCGTCAACACGAGTCTATTGTCCGGGGCTTTTGAACACGCCGAATGGCGTGTCACCCCGGACCCTCTACTCTGTCACCCCGGACTTGATCCGGGGTCCAGTCTTTGCGCCACGCCATCCGCATGTCCGCTCCTGCTGGATTCCGGCTCTTCGGCCGGATACCCACCCGAAGGGCGGGCCACCCCGCCCGGACACATTCGAGTGGATGGCAACCCGAATCCGCTCTCGGCATCTCCTCGTACCCGCTTCTGACGCCCGATTCACCTTTCCGACATTTTTTCACCAAACTAGCAGGTGATAACCAGAACTCCCCCCTATTGTGAAGACACCCCGAAGACATCGCGTGCAATAACGGAGGCGATAATGTACCGATCGGCCCTCGAAACGACCATCGCAAAAACACTATGTCACTATCGCACAGAAACTTTTGCAAGAAGAGCGGTGAAAGAACTACTTTAAATATGCAAAACGAACCTATTTCGCCGCAACGCCAACACAATCAAGCTTGTACAATGACTTTTTTGATTTGTGGCACTTCTTGCCACCGCGCCGACCTTACGATTCCTCGTCGATTATCTGCGCCAGAATCTTCGAGACCGGGACCGTCCCCTCTTTCATCTCCTTCATCTGCGGAAAGAAAAGCACGTCGCGGATCGAATGCGAATCGGTCAGCAGCATCACCAATCGGTCTATCCCGAAGCCGAGCCCGCCGGTCGGCGGCATGCCGTAGGCCAGCGCCGTGATGAAATCATCGTCGAGCGGCTGCGCTTCCTCATCGCCGGCTTCCAGCGCCTTGCCCTGTTCGCGGAAGCGCTGCAGTTGGTCGATCGGGTCGTTCAGTTCGGAGAAAGCATTGCCCAGCTCGCCACCGCCGGCAAACAGCTCAAAGCGTTCGACAAAGCGGGGATCATCCTTGTGCTTCTTGGCCAGCGGCGAAATCTCCACCGGGTGGTCGGCGATAAAGGTCGGCTGGATCAGGTTCGGCTCAACTTTCTCTTCCCAGACCGCTTCGATCACCTTGCCCCGGTTGTGCAGTTCCGAAGTATCGACATGCAACTTCTTCGCTTCGGCCAGGGCGTCTTCGTAGGACAGGTCGGTGAAATCGACGCCGGTCGCTTCCTTCACGGAGTCGACCATCGTTACCCACTTGAAGGCCGGTTCGAAATCGATCTCGTTGTCGCCGTAGGGTATCTTATAGGTCCCGCAGACTTCCTTGACCGTGTGACGGATCAGCCGTTCGAACAGCTTGGCGATATCTTTATAATCCGCATACGCCCAGTACAGCTCGATCATGC